>JAPOOX010000308.1 GCA_026713185.1 Gammaproteobacteria bacterium | reverse complement strand
GCCTTCCTCTCCCCCCATTTTCTTCGCCATTGCAACGCGGCGTTTGATTTCATCTATCTCAGGCTGCCAGACCATGCTTTATTCCTTAATCAAATGAATATTTCAAAATACGTAATATTCCCCAATCAAACAAGTTCGGGGGACACAATCTGCCCGGATCATCCCAAGGTGAAACCGGCTGCCTGTTCAGGTTCATGATCGTATTCCAACAAAACCCTGCCTCCCATCATTCCTCAGACGCTATCCTGCTGACGGGTGAGATGCATGAGCGAATCTCAACTGATCTGTGCCACCGATCGTTCCTCAGCGGGAAATCTGTGGTCTGTTCAGGACTTCGTCAAAGCAGATGTCCTGGCCAGCCACTTTGCATTATCAGCACCCGGAACTCTTGGCGGCCGCTTTGGAACAAGGCTATCCCGGTTCAACTTGAACCCGATGCCCGGCAGTTGTACCGGGGTGTTATCTTCTCCAACAGGCACCTCTTTCAACAGCCCCCTGGCCGCGGGCTGACCTTCCTGCAATACTTCTCCTATGGTCCTCACCCGGCTGGCCGGCACACCGAATCTGTCCAGTTTCTGTTCCCAGTTGGCTGCCGTATCCGTTCTGAATACTGATTCGAACCTCTGGCGCAATTCATGCTGATGTTTACGCCGGACTACAGGATTCTGCCAGCGTTGATCCTCTGACCATTCCGGATGCCCCAGAGCCCGACACAGATCGACGAACTGTCGTTCGTTATTCGCTGCTACCATAATGACTTCATCGCATGTTTCAAAACTACCTGACGAAGGGGCGCGGCTCGCGGCCTCATTACCCAGCTTTGGCAAATCCTGACCTGTTGTAGCCGTGCTGACCACATTGTTCAACATAAGGTTCATGGCGGTATCAAGCATTGCAACATCCACGCACTGCCCTTCTCCCGTCCGGTCGCGTTCTCTTAACGCCGCCATCACGGCGAATGCCGCATTAAGACCGGTTGCAAAATCCACATAGGGAGCACCCACTTTGACGGGACCGGAACCGACTGGCCCTGTAGTAGACATTATACCGGACATGGCCTGGACAACATGATCATACGCCGGTCTGTGTCCAATAGGACCATCACTGCCATAGGCGGAAATAGAACAATAGACGATCTGTGGATTGCGTTCCCGGACGGCGGCATCACCCACCCCTAACCGTTCTGCCACACCGGGCCTGAAGTTCTGTACCAGAATGTCGGCATGATCCACCAACTCAAGCACTGCCTGCACCCCCGCCCGGGTTTTAAGATCGACTTCTATACAGTCCTTGTCCGCATTCTGACCACAAAAGGGAAGACCAAGTCCCTGTGCACCAAGCTTTTCAAAGCCTCCACCCCAGCGCGTATTTTCACCACCGGGTTTTTCCACTTTAATCACTTGGGCACCAAGCAGCGCCAACTGGTAGGTGCAGTAAGGTCCTGCAAGAACCTGGGTTAGATCTATGACGCGTATACCATCAAGGGGAACAGGTCGGGACATATTTACTCCAAAAAGTGAATCAGGCATGTATCAATACGGCAGTATAGGCATTGTTGGCCGTGAGCGCACATTGGAACCATACTGCGGTTGGCGCCATCAGTTTTGGCCGGGCAAGCCGCCTTGCCTTTCGCCAGTGGCAGTAGTATCGTCAGTACATGACACCGGAATTGATTGCAATCCTGAGTTGTGCCGTTGCTCTCGGCGCCCTCGGCTATCAAATGAATCGCGGCATACGCCAGGAAATTGACCAGTTCCGCCTGGAAGTCAGGACCGACATTGGCCAGCTCCGCCAGGAAGTCAGGACCGACATTGGCCAACTCCGCCAGGAAGTCAGGACCGATATTCAGGAAGTCAGGACCGACATTGGCCAACTCCGCGAGGATTTGTCTCACCTCACCGAACGTGTGGCCCGTATCGAGGGACTGTTAACACCAAAGCCGTGGCATGACCAGGAAGAGGCAAGGTCAGGCGTTTAACCACACGATTAGGAAATAATATTCGAACCGGCCGGTTTCGGGTTACCCAGACTCTAATTGCTTATCTTGCCGATTTGCATGATCCTGCAGGTCACCGATTCGGTTTGTTCAAAATCATCAATGTTCTGTGCTTCCACGAACTCGTCATCCTCCCATTGTCCAGCCTGTACATGCCCGTCTTCATAAGATTTACCTGGACCGTGTTTCAGACCCTCCTGCCAGTAACCCTCATAACAACCTCCATATTCATAATCTATAACACCGTAGCCATGGGGCTTACTATGTTCCCACTGACCCCTGTACCTGCTGCCGTCTTTGAACAGGTATTCCCCTTCGCCATGTTTCTCACCACGAACGTATTGACCTGTATACAGCTCACCATCTTCGTAATAATAAGTCCCCTGCCCGTGTTTCCTGTGATCTTCGTATTCACCTACATAACGATCACCATTGGCAAAGTAATAGGTTCCAAGGCCATTCCGTTCGTCGTTCTCAAATTCACCTATATACCGGTCGCCATCGGTAAAATGGACGACAATCCTGCCGTGTCGCTTACCCTCTTTCCACCGACCTACGTAACGTCTGCCATCAGACACAAAAGTCGTACCTTCGCCGTGCGGCTTACCATCCTTCCACATGCCTTCATGACGGTGACCTTCTCCATAATCAAGGACTCCGTAACCATCTGGTTCATTATCACGGTGCATACCCTTGTAGTAATTGCCATTACTGAACCAATGCTCGCCCTGCCCATGTTTATTTCCGTCTTTCCACTCACCCTCGTAACGGCTCCCATCCGCACTGTGCAACGTCCCCTGGCCATGCTGGACACCTTTTTTCCACTGTCCTTCGTAGATGTTGCCATCGACGTGCTGGAATATCCCCATCCCATCCGGTTGATCATTGGACCACTCACCCTCGTAACGATGTCCTTCTGAATGGTAGTAAATACCCTGGCCATGCCGCTTGTTGTTTTTCCACTGCCCTTCATATCGACCATCAGCGTATTGATGCTTCCCCTGACCATGCCGCTTGTTGTTCTTCCATGATCCAACATACTGCTGATACCCATCGTCATAGACGTAAGTGCCGGTTCCGGACTTGCAATCTCCCTCGATGCAACCAGTCTCTGCAGTGACAAAAACGCTCATCAGCAGGAGACTGATGAACCAGGCTGCACATTGGCCGAAACTGATGAATATGGATGTTTTACTGGCTGTATTGAATTCAGACATGTCTGCCCTCACTCATTCTTTCTCAAAACCCTGGCTGGTAAACTTCAGCGTCCGGCTATTTTCGGTCACCGTACGCACAACCTCATCCGGTGCACCAGCAGGTACCTGTGC
>JAPOOX010000236.1 GCA_026713185.1 Gammaproteobacteria bacterium | reverse complement strand
CACTGCGACATGCATGTTATTCAGAACGACCTTACTCCGGTTTCCGGCTTGGCGGAATCAGACATCTTCAGTCTATCCCATATTATCAACAATTCCTGCCACTTCCTGCCATTCTGAACTGCAGAGATGGTTTAAAGCGGAAAAGTGTTAACAAATTCACCGGACTGATTCAAAGGGTGCAGCCATGTTGTTAAGTCGCTACAATGGTGCGCTTCCCCGAAAGCTGCAGAGTACTGATGTAATGGCTGATTTTAAATGGGACGACCCATTTTTTCTGGATGACCAACTGAGTGAGGACGAGCGTCTGATTCGCGATTCAGCTCGGGATTATGCGCAGGAAAAACTAATGCCACGAATTCAGCAGGCTAATCGTGATGAGTTTTTTCATCGGGAAATCATGAATGAAATGGGATCTCTGGGTTTACTCGGTGCGACTCTGCCGGAGAAATACGGCTGTGCCAACGTCAATTACGTATCTTACGGTCTGGTCGCGCGTGAAATAGAACGTGTCGACAGCGGCTATCGATCAGCCATGAGTGTGCAATCATCATTGGTCATGCATCCGATATTTACTTTCGGCACCGGAGAACAGCGACAGAAATATCTGCCAAAACTGGCGAAAGGGGAGTGGGTTGGTTGTTTCGGCCTGACGGAACCGGACCATGGGTCTGATCCCGGCAGTATGATTACAAGGGCGGATAAAATCAGTGAGGGCTACGTTCTGAACGGCGCCAAGATGTGGATCTCCAATTCCCCGATCGCGGATATAGCCGTTGTCTGGGCCAAACTCAACGGTGTCATTCGAGGATTTATTGTAGAACGGGGCATGTCCGGATTCTCAACTCCGAAGATTGAAGGTAAATTCAGCCTTCGCGCATCGGTGACAGGTGAAATCGTGCTGGACAACGTGGAAGTTCCGGAAGAGAACCTGCTTCCTGGCGCATCCGGACTCGGTGGTCCTTTCAGTTGCCTGAACAAAGCGCGATTTGGCATTACATGGGGTGCAATGGGTGCTGCGGAATTCTGCTGGCATGCCGCAAGGCAGTACACGCTGGACCGGAATCAATTTGGTCGACCATTGGCGGCAAACCAGTTAATACAAAAGAAACTGGCTGATATGCAAACAGAAATTTCTATAGGTTTGCAAGGGTGTTTTCGCCTGGGTCGATTGATGGATGAAGATAAATGTCCAGTTGAAATCATCTCACTCATGAAGCGAAATAACTGCGGCAAAGCCCTGGACATTGCCAGAATGGCGAGAGATATGCATGGTGGAAACGGTATCTCTGACGAATACCACGTGATCCGTCATGTCATGAATCTTGAGACAGTGAATACATATGAGGGGACACATGATATTCACGCCCTGATACTTGGGAGAGCGCAGACTGGGCTGCAGGCCTTTACAGGACGCTGATATTTCCTACACAATGTAGGATATAATCTATCTCATTGTAGAGAAAGCACCAGAACTATTGGGGTAATCTGCTGGCTTTCAATAATTGTCTCTCGGGTTTATGTTAAGCACATGGGCAATTTTTATGAATCAAAAACAGGGGGATATTTGTGATAAAGGTATTAGTGGTTGATGACCATAATCTGGTTCGTGTTGGAACTATCCGTCTCCTGGAAGATATCGAAGAAATCTGTATCGTTGGTGAAGCGGCATGTGGTGAAGAGGCAATTGAGAAAGTCAGGGAATTAGACCCCGATGTTGTTCTGATGGATATACAGATGCCGGGTATTGGCGGCCTTGAGGCAACCCGACGCTGTCTCCGTGTTAAAGATCAACTCAAGATTATTGCCGTAACAGTCTATGAAGACGAACCTTATCCATCAAAGCTGTTCAAGGTGGGTGTAAGCGGTTATATCACCAAGAGAGCGAATGTTGAAGAGATGGTGCGTGCTATAAGAAAAGTCGTATCCGGCCAGCGCTATATCAGCTCGGATGTTGCTCAACAACTTGCTCTGCGGCCTTTTAATGATCGACACACTTCTCCTTTCGAAGCGTTATCGAGTAGAGAAATGCAGATTACTTTGATGGTCATCATGGGACACAGAGTGACCGACATTTCAGAACAGCTCTCTTTGAGTCCCAAGACAATCAACAGTTATCGTTATCGGATTTTCGAAAAACTCGGTGTACCGAATGATGTCGGATTAACCAAACTGTCCATCAAGCATGGCTTGATCGATATTGAGGCAAGTGGATGATTCGGTAACACTGGCGCAACTCCAGAGGGGTCTGTATGGAACTCAATCACACTATTGTTCCCGCCTTGGACCACGAGGCTTCGGCAAAATTCTTTGCAGAGATAATGGGTCTTGCCTACGAGGGACCCATAGGACACTTCGCTCCGGTAAAGATAAACAGCGCGCTGACCCTGGATTTCGACAAAGCGACCGAATTCACCCGTCAGCACTACGCATTTAAAGTGAGCGATGTGGAATTCGACGGCATCTTTGCACGAATCCAGGCAGCCGGGATTCAGTATGGTTCCGGGCCTCAAACACCGGATAATGGTGAACTAAACCATCGATCGGGGGGTCGTGGCTTCTACTGGAGAGACAGGGATAGCCACCTGATGGAAGTATTGACCAGAGACTGAAGATGTCTCCAAAGTAATGTCCATCCTCGACCACACCTGGCTCGTCAGATGCCAAGACACAGTTATTCAATCGATACAGGAATCACCTGGAAAAAATTCTTACCGATTGCAGAACAGATCCATCGGTTCCACGTAATTCAGCCGTCACGGTATTGGCCACTTCGTCGAAAACCAAAACGCCAAAGTTACTTTCCCGCATGTTGTCTGTACCGACACGGTAGTCATTGAGTTCGTCTTTGCCGAATCCTGACTGTGAAGAGACGGGACTTGATGTAACTTCAATCAATGGATACCCAACGCCAAGCGCGTCGTCCCGGGGTAAGAGACTGATTTCCCCCAAATGACGGTCACCACTGATAATGACAACGTGCGCTTTTGTACTTCGAATGAGGTCGAATAGCCGTTTTCTCTCGCCTGGCATGGTTCCCCATCGTTCCCAGCAATGTTGGTAGGGGACCACTTGAATGCTACTGGCCAAAATGTGAAGGTCAGCAGCTTCACCAAGTTTTTGTTCCAGCCAGCGCCACTGATCTTCGCCCAGTAAGGTGGCATTTAAATCGTTATTGGGAATATAGTTTCTGGTAGGACACTGTTTGGTCGTATCGCCATTTAAAATGGGCGAACGAAAATACCTGGTGTCCAGCAGTAAAAGTTGTACGGTGAGTTCACCAACGGTGAAAGAGGAGGAATCGTAGGTACCAGGAGACTTGTACCGCTCACTCGAGGGGAGCACTCCCCAAAAATCCATGAAGACTTTTTGGGATTCATCCTTCAGCTCGAAGTCAGCACCGCCATCGTTCAAACCGTAGTCATGATCGTCCCAGATTGCGAAGAACTCAGTGTTTTGTTTGAGTTTTAGGAACCCTGGAGAACTCCCGAGTTTTTCATATTCAGATTTCAGGAATCCCACATCAGGTAATAAAGTAGAAAAGATCGTAGGGGCGTATACATTGTCGCCTAAAAAGATCATGGCCTTTGGGTTTGTCGCGATGATTGATTGCCAGATGGGATGATCGGGTTTGTCATTGTCGATACAGGAACCAAAAGTGATTGTCGTTTTTGCGATTGCCTGCTGGGGTAAGGTTGTTAGCGCAAACACTAACATCGATATTACAAATAGTGATTGTCCGGTAGAGATGTTCATATAAATCCACTTTTTGCTTACCGGACACTTGTGTCAGGATGGCAAACATGAGCTAATGATATATACTATTTGATATATATTAAAATAGCAGATTGAAGATGAATATACGAATTGCCAGGATTTTCATGAATGGACGTAGCCAGGCAGTCAGGCTACCGAAGGATTGTCGATTCGACTGTGATGTGGTCTATGTCCGAAAGCAGGGTGATGGAATCCTTATTACACCTGGAAAGCCTGACTGGGATGATTTTTTCGATCAGGAGACTGCATTTGGTGACGACTACATGCCTGAGCGAAAGGACATAACACCACAGGTCCGGGACTTCTGATGTACATGGTGGACACCAATACCTGCATCTTTGCCTTGAAAAGCAGACCGGAGAAATTACGCCGTAAATTCAAAGCAATCAGGAACCTGTGTATCTCCTCTATCACCTTTGGCGAACTGTGTTATGGCATTGAAAATGGGCATGCGCATCTTCGTGATACTCGCTGGCAACAACTCAACGACTTCACCCAGAGAATTCTGATTGATCTCTGGGACGAACAAGCTGCCAGGTACTACGGCGTAATCAGAGCTTCTCTACAGAGGCAAGGTAGTATCATTGGCAACAACGATCTGCTTATCGCCGCTCATGCCCGTAGCATCGGATGCGTACTCGTTAGCAACAACATGAGTGAGTTTTCCCGTGTGTCAGACCTGACTGTTGAGGACTGGACCTAGATTTTTGGCCGGACCAACTATTGCCTGCTGTCACTGACAACTGTCGAGTGACTCAATCCAGTTCTGAAGCAGAGCGACTCCGGCAGTATCTACAAGACTGCTGGCCAGAGGCGGCATACCGTGTACATCCCGCCTTTCTGCACGACGCAGCAGAAGTGACGCCGCCGGGTCACCCGGTTTCAGGATACTCGCATCGGAAATGCCCAGATCACCCGAAATGGGCGCCTGGTTACAGGTACCGCTTGCGGTAAATGGCGTGGATTCACGAAGGTCGATATTCGTCGGAGTCGGTCCGGTGGGCTGGTGACAATTGGCACAATTAGTGTGCAGATAAGCCCGGGACCTATCCATCAGACCCGCACCAGTATTGCCCGGGGCAGTCAGTCGCGGCAGTAATTGAGGGACGGTTCCCAGTGGCGCAGTCAACAAGCCAATTGTTTCCGCAGTCACCAACTGGTTGGCGGTGATACTGGATTCAGGATAATTGAAGTCGAGATTTAGCTGACGATGTTCCAACCCGAGGCTAAAACCCGCTGCCTGAGTATGGCAGGACATGCATTGGGACTCGCTGGGGTAGATCCATGGTTGGCCGTTGATGGTCTTCCTTTTCCCACCGACCACCCGTTCTGCATCTGTCCCCTCATCATTCCATTCATAGGTGTAACCGGCCCAGCTACCATCTGTGTGTCGCATGAACAGTCGTGTTTCAAAGAGTTGTCCCACCAGCCGGAAATGTTTTACCAGCACTGAACCGATTGGGAATTGCCAGTCGCCATGCTCATCGACGTCGATGGTGCTGCCATCGGGTATCGCAAAGTAGCGTTCCTTGGAAGCACCGTCTGACCAGAATGGCGCATTGATGTTATAAGGCATAAGACCGGAATAAGGTATTGTCGCATCCATCGGGTGAGTACAACCCGATTCGGAGAGCAGGTTGGCAATGGTGTTATTCAAGACGCCGCTGCCCTGAACGATTCGATGGATATCACCACCGTAATTCAGCACCAGCAGTTCGCCGCCCGGTTCCTCCGCAAACGATACGATATTCAGGTTGGTCTCAAGCAGTACCTCGTAGTCGTAACCGCCAAAGCCATCAGCTACAGAAGCGAAGATCCTGCCCCGTTCAAAGTCAGCGAACACATAACGTCCTGTCAACTCTGGAATTGCACTGCCACGATAAACGAACCCGCCGGTAACGGAATTGCCTTCGTTCGCATCATATTCGATGACCGGGTCAACCAGACCGTCCGGGCAGACACCGGTGCTATTAAAATCATGCATTCCCTCCCGGCATCGCCAGCCGTAGTTGCCACCGGACTCAATGATGTCGATCTCTTCAAATCTGTCCTGTCCTACATCTCCAAGCCAGAGTTCGCCAGTCGCAGCATCAAAATGCCATCGCCAGGGATTGCGCAGACCCCAGGCATAAATCTCCGGGCAGGCTGTCGAAGAAGAGCCGCTATCGCAGAGCGGGTTATTAAAAAAGGGATTGTCAGCAGGAATTCCATAAGGGGAACCACTGTTCACATCAATGCGCAACATTGTGCCGAAAAGATTATTGATGTTTTGTGCGCGGTCACCCGGGTCACCGGCAAAACCCCCATCGCCAAGGGAAAAGTACAGGTACCCATCCGGGCCAAAGGAGATGTGACCGCCATTGTGATTACTGTATGGTTGACCCATCGTCAACAGACGTACCTCGCTGCCGGGGTCCAGGTTCTGTCCACCATTCAGGCGCTGATATCTCGCCAGCACAGAAGTGAATCCCGATTCGGTGTAGGAGAGATAAACAAAGCCGTTGCTGGCGTAGTCGGGATGAAAGGCTATACCCAGCAGACCGGTTTCCGAGGAACTGTTGTCCGCCACATCACTGATATCAATGAATGTTGTTGTTGAACTGACATCAATACTGTTAATGAAGCGAAGCACAACACCATCCTGTTGTGCGACGTACCAGGCGGCAGGGTCTCCCGGCGCCTGAACCAGTGAGACTGGCTTGGAGAGTACCGGGAGATCAGAGAAAACTGTATCGATATTTACCACCGCACTAACCACAGGACGTTCTGGGGCGATACAGGTAAGATTCAACCGCCGGGAACTGA
The DNA here is from genome assembly GCA_026713185.1 of Gammaproteobacteria bacterium. Lineage (GTDB taxonomy): Bacteria > Pseudomonadota > Gammaproteobacteria > Pseudomonadales > Azotimanducaceae > UBA7455. The sequence goes on along the minus strand of JAPOOX010000236.1, from coordinate 418 downwards.
GACCCGATAATGCCGGACCGTCATTGTCAAACACTCGACCCTCGGCGGTGTCATCTGCAATTGAGACATGAGTTCCGCCCAGCAGTTTGACGAACAGGGTCTCGTTGCCTTCAACCTTCTCATCTCCGTTCACCTGGATCTCGATACTGCCGCCAATAGACCCGGGGTCAATCGTTAAAGTACCGGTTAAAGCCTCGTAGTCGTTGTCTTCTACTGTTGCAGTATCATCTTCAGTAGCAAAATCGACTGTGATGCTGCGGCCGCTTGGGGCAGACAACCTCAGATTAAACACCAGCAGCGATGTGCCTTCATCACCTTCTGTGATCTCAGCATCGTCAATCATAACTTCCGGGGGTTCATCGTCATCCATGATGATCCCTTGCACCATCGTTGTCGTCAGGGAAATATTGTCAGGGTT
>JAPOOX010000246.1 GCA_026713185.1 Gammaproteobacteria bacterium | reverse complement strand
ATGTATTCTGGTGATTCGGTGGTAATTGGGATTGTTTTTGATTGTATTTTGCTTATTATCTGATCGAACAAATTAATTAGAAGGCAGGAGAACCAATAATGGTTCAGTACTAAAGAAAGAAGGCTTATTTCCATGAATACAGCATTGGCAGCACTGAGTACAGAAGAGATCCAACAATTTATTACGAACGGATTCCTCGTTAAACGAAATATTCTCGACCCCAAACTTTGTGCTGCAGCGCGGGACAGGCTGTGGGCAGGAAACACCTCAAGTCATTTGCGCCGAGACGATCCTCAAACCTGGCTAAACGGTCTCCCGGAGGCAGATCGTCAAAGCACGCCTGATGGCATGAATGATCGCACCGGTGACCACGGCTGGCGACTGCGTGAACTCTCCGGCGACGAGGACCTGATCAACTTGCTTCCACGCCGTGTATTCCCCTGGATTGAGCAACTCCTCGGCAAAGGTGAAGTTGTGACACCAGAAGTAAGTTCCTCCGCGGCCGATCCGGATCCTCGTGGAAGCCGACTGCGTGGCTGGCCGGTCTGGGGTGGTAAGGAATTGCGCGGTATGTACTGCGTGTTGCCGAGAGAGCGTAAGAGCGATTCACCTTCTCTGGCGGATGCCGCCCGTGCCGGTGCACACATTGACCCGGAGCCGATGCATCTGGTGGCGATCGGATACGTTGATAAGGTTCCAAAGGACGGCGGTGGCATTGCTCTCTTTCCCGGCAGTCACCGCTTGCTCTATGAAGCAGAGCCGGATTCCGTAGATCTCGCCCGCTATTCGATCCTGCACGCACCCCATCCAGAAAGTGGCGCTGCGGCATTCGTGCTGCCACAGCCTCCAGGTCTCAAGGACGCACTCGCCAACATTGAACCCTTTGAGTTCTTTGGTGACGAGGGAGATGTGGTCTTGTCGCACGGACGAATGTTCCACTCGGCAACACGGAACTACAGCAATCCTCCGCAAATTCGACAGATGATTCTTTATGATGCCTACAAAAAGTCTGTATATGACAGAACATTCAACGGCCGTTATGTCAAAGGGCCAAGACCATCGCCACCGCCTAATGTGAGGAAACTCCATGGACTTGAACTCGGGATAGAAGTCCCACCACCAGAGCCTCGCCCAGAGGGTCCGGGGCTTTGGGATGACTGGAGCGAGGCCGTTCGCACTGTTGCAGGCTCTGAGGTCTAATCAAGAAAATAGAAGCGAACCATAAACTGGGTATTGACAGGACGATAAGACACGGAAATTGAACTGAGGAATACATCTGGAAGACCGGGTAGATCATTATGGGCACAAAACCAAATTTTCTCATCATTGTTTCAGACGATCAGGGGTATGGAGATGCGGGTTGTTATTGGGATACAGAGGTCGATACACCAACGATGGATGCGATTGCAAAAAATGGGGTGCGTTTTACACAGTTGAGGGTCAATCCACTTTGTGCGCCAACGCGTGCATCTCTTTTTTCTGGACAGTATTCTTTGGAATGCGGCATGTGGCGTGGCCCATCACTGCCGGGGCAGAAAACAGATACGTTGCCAAGGCGCATTCATGATGATGTAAAACTTTTGCCCGAGTTTTTGAAGGAAGCAGGATATAAAACTGGCATGTTTGGCAAGTGGCATTTGGGATATGATGCACCCAATGTACCCAATGAGCGCGGTTTTGAAGAATTTGTCGGATTCTTGGGTGGTGCACACCCCTATTGGCCTTTTGATGGTAGTCGCCTTTTGCACAATGACCAGCCCATGGTGCATGAAGATCATTTGACGGATGTGTTTACTGGTTATGCGATTAACTTTATTCGAAAACATCGTGATAAGCCGTTTTTTTGTTATGTGCCTTACAATGCTGTGCATGGTCCCTTGTGGCGAGAACAGGCACCCAAAACATCGGGCAAAGCCGAGTGGTTAAAAAAGTATGAAGATCGCGGTATTGAGTTCCCCAAGCGCGACTATTGTGCGGTGCTGGATCATATGGATGATGGTGTGGGTAAAATCATGGCGACATTGCATGAGTTGGCTATCGTAGATAACACACTTGTCATCTACTTGAGCGATAATGGTGCAATGATTGATAAATTTCCGGGCAATAATGGCCCTTTACGCGGGCAAAAAGGAATGACATATGAAGGTGGAATCCGCGTGCCTGCGGTGATGCAGTGGCCAGGTGTTATTCCCATAGGGATGGTATCTGATGCAGGTGCTGTGCATTTTGATTTGTTTGCCACTGTGCTGGATGCGGCTGGCATTGAGATTCCCAAAATGAATGGACAGCATCCAGTTCATGGAGTGAGTTTGCTTGCACATTTGAGATCACACGGGCAAGAAGATTTGCCAGGGCGGTATGTGTTTTGGGATTTGTTTGGAAAAATGGGAGCGGTAAAAGACGATTGGAAACTGGTTGGTACAGGCCCTAATCATCGCGGGCAATTTGCCGAGGCTATTCCGGCTATTGAAGAATTGCAGTTTGAATTGTACAAGCTCAATCAGGATATTGGCGAAGCCAATGATTTGGCCAGTCAATATCCTGAGATTTATAACGATCTTAAAAGCCAACTCATTGACTGGTTTCAACGGGCGAAAGGATCGTGATGATGGGTGATAACAACAGCGGTTCCTACCCGAATATCGTGATCAGCCCTTTTACACATCCACAGAGACTGGATAAAAGATGAAAAACATTGTCGTAATCACCATTGAGCATCTTGCCGCTCGCGCATTGGGATGCTATGGCAATCCCGTCGGAGCGACACCTCATCTGGATCGCTTTGCCAGCGAGGCCGTCAGGTTTGAAAACTGCACCGTACCTTCTCCGCTCTGCGTCGCGTCACGGGTCGCATTTTTCACGGGTCGTTATCCCAGCGTTACAGGTTCCAGAGACAACACGCTGTTGATGCAAGAAAAGGAAGGGTTTCATCTACCAGGGCTATTGAAAGATGCTGGTGTCGGCTGTGGCCTATTTGGGAAAAACCACTGTTTTCCAGATGCCGAAGCTGCAGGATTTGAAGCGTGTATTGAAGAGTCGCCACTTCGGCAAAAGCAGAGAGAAGCCTATGGGAAACCATTTCCTGGTCCTGCAGTACCCATCGACCCATCCGTGTTCGAATCACAAACAAGACGTTTCCGTTGGGGAGATCACCCAAACCCAATCTGGTATGGCGGAACCTACCCTTTCGATCCTGCTGAATCTCCAGCAAGAGCCAACGTGAATCAGGCCCTCGATTATCTTGAACGGAAGGGTGACGAGCCTTCGTTTGTGTGGTTGAGCTTTTCAGATGTTCATCCGCCCTATCGGGCTCCCGAACCTTTTGCCACGATGTACAGACCAGAGGACATGCCTCTCCCACATAGACCTGAGGGTGAATTGGACTCAAAACCATTCGTTCAGCAAGCCTACTATCACGGCGGATGGCTGCATCTCATGGATGACGAGCAGCTGCGGCAGACAATGGCGTATTACTATGGCATGCTCAGGTACCTGGATGAATGCTTGGGCAAATTCTTTGATGGACTAAAAGCGCTTGGTCGTTGGGACGACACCATCATTATTGCCACAGGTGACCACGGTGAGTACCTGGGCGAACACGGACTCATTCGGAAAACAGCTGCATTCTACGACTGCATTGTCCAGGTCCCATTGATCGTAAGGGGTTTGGAACATGCACGGGATGGTGCAACAAACGCATTGCAAATTGAGCAAATCGACTTGATGCCTACATTACTCCAGAGTAGCGGAATCTCGATCCCACCGGGTGTTCAGGGCAGAAGTGTGATAGATATGATGTCAGGTATGGCTCCAGAGAGAGATTGCACCTATGCGGAAGTTGGCAGTCGTCAGCCATTGCCAGAGGGAGGACCAAAAGCAGAACTGGACGCGCTGAAAGCCGGCATAAGCCGGACGGAGCCCGTACCTGAATTGCCACTGGTTGAGTCGGGAACGTTCTTCCTTTCTCGGGGTCGCATGGTCCGAAACCAGAAGTGGAAATACGCACATTATGTGAATGATCGTTCTGAACTTTACGACTTGCAGAACGACCCGGGCGAACTGGTGAATCTGGCAGGAAAGCCGGATTATCGAGATCGGGAAGAAGCCATGCGCAGCAGGCTGCTGGAACGAACAATTGAAGCTGGCGACCCTCGTTGACATCTTGAACGTAACTTCAATTACCTGAAAGCCCTGGCACCGTAGGGGCGTAAAGACTTACCGCCT
>JAPOOX010000276.1 GCA_026713185.1 Gammaproteobacteria bacterium | reverse complement strand
GATTTGTCCCGCAAACGGGAGCAGGCGCTTGCCCGGGCCGGAGAATTCTTCCGGGGGGAGGCGGAACAGACCGACCGGGTGGGGAATGTAAAGCACATCGACCTGAATGACGAATTCAACAGACTGCTTGAGGATGCCAAACGCTATTACCATTTGCGGGAAGCGGGTCTTTATTACCTGGCGGCCGGCTGGCCGGTCCTGCGTTCGCTGGCCCTGGAACTGGGACGGCGCCTGGTGGCGGTTGGCTCGCTCGAGTCCGCCGGGCACGTGTTCTTCCTGGAAGAGGTGCAGTTGCACAAAGCGCTCGAGGCACAAGCCGAGGGTGGAGCGGTTCCGGAAATGGCGAAGACGGCGGTGGGCGCACTACAATTACGCGAAGCACGCAAACGCCTGCGTCCCTGGCCGCAGATCCCCATGCCGGAACTCGAGGATAGTCAGGTAGAAGGTCAGGGTATGGGTGGTATGCGCATCAGGGGTGGCTGGGCATTGGGTTCGGTGCAGATGGTCAACCCGGAGGGCGATACCCTGGAAGGTTATGCCTGCAGTCCGGGTCAGGTAACAGGGCCCGCCAGCGTGATCCTGTCGCCGGCGGATTTCCACGAGATGCAGCCGAACAGCATCCTCGTATGTCCCATGACCACGCCAGCGTGGACGCACCTGTTCAGCCAGGCGACGGGTCTGGTCACGGATGTGGGTGGCATCCTGTCGCACGGTTCCATCGTGGCGCGGGAGTACAATATCCCGGCGGTACTCGGTACCGGGGACATTACCGACCGTGTCCAGAGCGGACAGCAGATTTCGGTAGACGGTACTGCCGGTGTGGTCACCATTGTCGGTGGGAACGGCGACGATAACTAACGCCAGCACACCGACTAATTATCAGGAAACTGACAAAATATCTTGACTAATTTTAATGTATGTTAAAAAAAGTCGGATACTTCAATCGTTGATGTGAGATGAAGTGAAGTCGATTTTTCATTGGTTACCCACTCAGTCTGTTTCTGCAGCGTGAACGGCTTTGCGTCTACTTTCCAGTTCCTTCAGAATTCTTTCGAGGCGATTCTTGTCAATGCTATAGAAGGTCATGAGCCCGATCCCCAGAAGATAGATCAACAGATACACAGGGCCAATGATAGTCAGTAACCCGGTGACAGTTTCCGGTTCTAATCCACCTACTTCTGCATCCTGTGGAAATCCGATCAACTCCAAACCAAATCCCGCCATGAAACCACCGAGTCCACTGGTCGCTTTAATCGCAAAACTACGGATCGAGAAAATGATTCCTTCTGCGCGTGCACCAGTGTGATACTCATGTTCGTCAGCAATATCTACCAGCTGTGAATCAATGACAATCCCTGATACGGGGAAAATCATAAAACCTAACAGCACAGGCAGAAATAACCCCACTAGTAGAAAGGGGGACTCATTTCCCGGGAACCAGTCTAATATTTTCAATATATGTGGTAGTGAAATCAGGATGCACATAGTCGCTGTTGTCAGCATAAATATTTGTTTCTTTTCCATTCGCTTCGATAGAAATATCAACAGAGGCAAAGCAGTCAGAACTCCTGGAATTTTTACCAGCCCTCCTATAAACATCTGTTCCGTTGAAAGGCTGTAGACGTATACGTAAGCATAGGTTCCTACAACACTATAAATCCCGATGCCAGCGTAAATTGTTAACATACACAGGCAGATTGCGACATAAGAACGATTGCGCAAGAGCATACCCAGCTCCAGAAAGAACCTTTTATAGTTGACCCGTTCTTTTGTAGTCGTATCGTGAAGGTACGGGATTTGATCCATTGTCCCGACTGAACAAACAACAACAGATACGGCAATGACTATGGCGCCCATACCCGCCAGAATGTAATAGCGGGAAGCATTCAGGAGGCCATTTTCATATTCCGGAGTCGAAGGAAAAATAAAATAGTGGACAACGCCTGCCATCAGGATGGCAGTCAAAGATACGGCTACCGCATTGTATCCAAACACCGATGACCTTTCTTCATAGTCATCGGTAAGTTCCGCGCCGAGTGCATCGTGGGGTATATTGTACAAGGTGGTAGCGAGCCGCATGAGGACCAGAAATACCGTCAGCCAAATGAAATACCCTATCTCGCTGAGTCCGTCGATTGGCTGGTACAGACAGTAGAACGTAATCGTAATAGGTAGAGCTGAAGCCAACATCAGGGGATGACGCCTTCCCCATCGACTTCTAAAATGATCAGAGACAGCGCCGATGAGCGGGTCCGATATGGCGTCGATCAAGCTTGCTATAAAAAATGCAGTGCCACACAGTGAGGGCGAAACACCAAGAATCTGATTATAAAAAAGAACCGTTACTAACCCACCGGCTCCCACTGCAGCTTCTTGAAAAGCGCCAGCAGAGAACAGCAGTTTTGTTCGAATCGGGACTTTACGTCGACGATTTCGATGGCTATCGGGGCTATCTGGAATGTTGTTTCCTGCCGTCACTGAAATGTTCTTTATTAAACACTGTAGTTAGATTGATCAGGAAAAGAAACAGTCTCCTATCAGCAATTTCGTCGACACCCTTTGATTACCCGTTAGTCTGTGCACAAAGCTCCAGAGACCACCAGAGCTGGTAAGTAAGGGCCCTGGGAGCACCTTGCTGAAACTTAAAGCACAGCCCCCAGCACGAGACAGGGTGTTACAGAACCGATAGAAATGGGTGAGATTGAATCGTGACAGTTGTTTCCAGATCAGCAACAGATACGAGTTTTTATCTGTGTAACACTTCAGCATCACCAGGTAACAGAAAATCGCGAACGTAATCACCAGGGATGGGTTGAAGTGAGACATCGTGATTCTTTAGATGCTCAGTGGTTTGAGCATCAAAGAAGATCACGGCATGAAGAAGGGTCATCAGGAGTTGCAGTCGTTCGTAATTGAGTACCCTGAATCCATCCGGACTGAAGTTCCTTTTTTGTTCGAGTATTGACTTTGCCAGATTCCAAACCAGGAACTGGGTTTCTATACGATCGATATGTGCCTGACGTGAACGCTTCTTCAGCTCTGAAGTTACAAGTGCCATACCTTTACCTGCCCTACCGGATTGGTTGGTTGTTTTCAGGACTACCAGCTTCAATGGTTGTTGCGAGTCCGGTAGGCGTATTGGTACGGAGCCAAACTGCATGAACAGTAAAATTTCATTGGTGGAATCAATGTCCTTGCCTCTCAGTTTGAACATCGTACCGCCATAAGGAGTGTCACAATGTTCAATCAGGTCATCGATTGTGTGAGTCTGCCTGTGGTAAATGAGATGACCGTTAACGATTTTTGCCGTGAAGCGACAGTTTTGGCTCTGGATTAGTTCATAAATGGTTTTTTCAGGCAGAAAGTCTGAAGAAAGCGCGAGAACTCCTCGGCCATTAGTAGCTGTGAGTACACGCTCAACTACCTTCCTGATCTCGTCAGTATCACTCACATAGTCGGGGGCATTACGGGACCACAAGACTGAAAGCAGCGGTGTATAAAAATCAGTGCCGGTATCGTGCGCAACGATTTCACAGATTCGATAGCTGTAATCGGCATGAGTGGAGCTGGAAAATTCATACTGATATTGCATCTTCCTGGATTTCGGTTTCTCAAGCTTATGACTGATCACCACGAGTGTTGTACTTGCCTTGACGTATCCTGCAGCGTAGTTGAGTATCTGGTTAGCCACGGCATCTGCAAGTTCTTTCCGGATCAGGTTCCTGCTTAGTCTCTTTTGTGTGGCATGTTGATTTATGTCTTCGTTCAGGACTGCCGCGATCTCAGTCAGGTTGACAGATCTGGCATTATGTATGCCGACAATCATGTCTCGCAGGAACTTTGCAGAAGGTTTGTGGTTGCCCTCTGATAACCACGCTGCGAAATCTTCGATAGTTTTGTACTTTGGTTGTACTTTCATCTGGTTCCGTGGTCGCCTCACGACTTATTTCACCCATTTTTCAAGTATTAGTATGTGAGTCAAGCGACGGTGGAGTTTGAACCAGGTCACTTTCACCCATTTTGATGAATTCCGGGCACTGAAGGGGTACCTGCAGCCTACAGCGTTATTAACATTCTGAATTGATACCGATGAATCGAGGGTATAGCTATGCCTGCAACGATCTACAGGTTTCCCAAAATGGGTGAAAGTAAAAGCTGTTCCCTTGTCATTGAACTTGTTTGAAAGTTAAACTTGTTTAAAATCGAGTAAAGTTCAGACTGGGAATGGCTTTCCTGTGGGTTGGGATGGCTTGTAGTATCAGAACGAAGAGCTTGTACTTGCAAGATGTCTTTTTGTTCTTGTAGGATATAAGCTGATTTTTTACTTGCTGTTTTTTGCTTAACAATTTAACTTTGCGATTTTACTTGCTGTTTTTTGCTTAACAATTTAACTTTGCGATTTTACTTAACAATATTACTAAACAATTTTACTAAACAATGGGGAGATTCACCTATGAACAGAATAACACTACTGATGTTATTGGGTTCTGCTCTGACCCTTACCGGATTCACTGCCGTTTCTTCGGCCCAGGAATCCGAAGAAGATGAGAGTAAATATATCGAAGAAATCATTGTCACCGGCGAGCGCGGTGAAACCAGCTCACTGGATCGTGCAATGACGGTCACCGGATTCAACGGCGTCATGATCGAAAAACTCGGAATTCAGAATACCAATGACCTTGAGGTTCTCGTACCCGGCCTTCAGGTTGGCGTTCGGAGTACTGCAGGCAAGGTCGAAGACGGTCACCTGGTGATGCGCGGCGTTGCCAACGACCGACGCGTTAACTTCTTCCAGGACACCTCAGTCGCCGTTTATGTCGATGGCGTCTACACCCCGACGAGTTATGGTCTCGACGCCAGTACCTTTGACGTTGAACGGATCGAGGTATCCCGTGGTCCACAAGGCACCACCGGTGGTAAGACAGCTATCGCAGGCGCCATCAGCTTTGTCACCAAGAAGCCGACGGAAGAGTGGGACTTAAAGGGCACGGCTGAATTTACCGACCAGAATTCTCAAGAGTTCAGCCTCGCTTTCGGCGGACCCATCGGCGATACGGGCTTCTCCTATCGTCTGGGTTTAAACCGGCTGACCGGCGATGGCTATATAAAGAATGTTGGCCTGGGTCCGGATGCGGGCAAGCCAGATCGGCTGCAGTATATACCGCAACTGCGCTACACCAGTGATCGTTGGGACATTACCGCGCGCTATAACAAACTTGAGGACACCGGTGTCCAGCGAGTTGGCCTGGCCATTGGCGCTCGTGACACGCTTACGCAGTATGAACGCAACTCCGATGGTACGTTGCGGTGTGTGTTGGATCGAACAATATCGTCCGACCAACTCGATTGTGCCCTGGACGAGAACGGAAACCCCACCTACATCATCAATCCTGGTTTCGGCCTGGGTCAGAACCCGGCTGTTGTAGACTGCGAAGGGTTTAATGATGATGGCACGCGTGATCCCGGCCTTCCCGTGGTCTGTGAAGGCAAGTACCTGAAAAATGTTATTGAGCTGAATGCGCCCATCGGCGAGGACAACTCTCAGGAGTCCTATAGCCTGGAAGCGATTTTCACCCTCAACGATACGCATGACATCGTTTATCGTTATGGTGATCGGGATACCAGAACCGATACCGATAACGATGGGGATCAAACCAATCGATCCGGTGGTGGTGTGTGTCTCCCTGAGCATCCCCGGGTTGTTTCCGGAGAGCTCCAGGCAGGGCAAACCCATTCTCGCTGTGCGTTGGATGGCCAGGGTGACGGCCAGTACGTTGACAATATCTGGAACTACGTACGCTCCTCGGATCAACAGAGCCACGAGCTAACGCTGATATCCAATAACTCTGGCCCCCTGAACTACACAATAGGCTATACGAAACTTGCGGGTGATGAGCCTTATATTTTCCGAAACTTTTTTAACGGCGTAGAAACCGGTAATAGTAATCTTAATAATCCGACTTTCTACACGGATACGTCTGCCGCATGCGAAGCCGGCTATACACGTAACGCTCTGCCAGAAGCGCTTGAGGATCAGAATCACCCAAAACACCCTCTTGCAGCGGCCTGGATTCAGGGTTGTTATGGCACTGATTGGATCACTAACTACAGCGAGGTCACCAACGGTTTTTCCATGCACAACGGCAGCGGTAATCATGGCGCCTTCTATGGCAACACAGAATATGAGCAAGCTGCCGTATACGCCAATGTCGAATATGTGCTGAACGACGAGTGGAAATTGTTTGGCGGCCTTCGCTACAACGACGACCACAAGGAGCACAACCAGAATGACTTCACTTCCGCGTTTCAGACGACACTGGCGGACGGTACCGTAGTCAATGCGTTCAACGCCATATTCAGAGGTAAGCGGTTAAATACCACCGCTAACGGGTATATCGGCATTGAATTGGACGCTCAGGGATTTCCCATACCTGATAACCGCACGTATCGCGATTCCAAGATCGCAGACTGGACAAAAACGACCTGGAACATCGGTACCGAATACACCCCGTCGGACAACATGATGTGGTACGGCCGAATCTCCAGTGGTTATCGAGTCGGCGGCTTTTCAGGTTTTGGTAACGGAATCGGAGAAGCGCACGATCCGGAAGAAATGATCAACTATGAGGCCGGTCTCAAGGGGCTCTTCTTTGATAACGCTGTGCAACTCGAGATCAGCGCCTACTTCCAGGACTTCAGCGCGTTCTGGGCACAGACAAGAAGGCTGAAGACGCCAGCGGAAGTCGCTTCGTCACCACCAGGCTCTAGCGCATTTACCGGTGAGTCCAACGCCGTCGATGGTACGAATATCGCCGGTATTGAGGCCCAGGGCGCCTGGCAGATCAATGATCGCCTGGTGCTGCGTGGCTTCTACGAGCATATGTACTCCAGTTTCGGTGACTTCAACACCGCTTACTGCTGTACACCGGAAGGCACATCACCTCCGGGCTCTACCGCTGTGTTTACCGATGCGCATGGCAATGACGTAGAACTCTCTACTACCGGTCTTGTAAACTTTGGTGGTCACAGTCTGCGAATGCAACCCGAGAACAAACTCTCGGCGACGCTGACATACGATGTACCGGTTAATCCTGACTGGGGTTCGCTGGACGTTACCACTATCATGAGCTGGCGCGACACCATGTACCCGGACGAAGGTAATCTGGACATCATGGCGATTCCTGCTTATACCCGATGGGACCTTCGTGCTAACTGGGTGTCTCCTACCGGGACCTACACGGTCACAGGCTGGGTCACCAACATGCTTGATCTCATCCAGGTACAAAGTTATTCACCGCGCGACGGCAACGGTGTAACCAATGCGGTTAACGGTACGATTACCGACGAACGTCGAATTGGTGTTACCTTTAACTATCAGTTGTAACAGTCGAAGATCCTTCAGGATCCTGAGCAGTAACTAGAGCGCACCCCATTGGGGTGCGTTCTTTTTTAGGCTGCACGTATTGAAAACTCATGGGAGTACACAAATGAACGGTTGGCATGTCCTGCCACTTGATACACGTGATGCTTTGCTGGATGTGGTTGGCGGCAAAGGGAAATCGTTAGCCGCAATGGCTTCAGCAGGAATGAATGTACCGGGTGGGTTCTGTGTGGCTACATCGGCTTACCGTCAATATGTCACAGATGGTAACCTGCAGGCATCTATTCTGGATCTGGCCAGGCCAGGGATCAGTGGCAGGACAGTGTCTTTTGATGAGGCTTCAGCAGCTATTCAGCCGCTGTTCAAAACGGAATTGCTGTGCGGGGACACCATTGCGGAAATTCGGCGGGCCTATGCCTCACTGGAAGGGGATAACCCGGCTGTCGCGGTGCGATCTTCGGCGAATGCGGAGGACCTGCCTGACATGTCTTTTGCGGGTCAACAAGACACCTACCTGAACGTACGTGGTGAAGATGCAGTTATCGAAGCGATATGTAATTGCTGGGCATCGCTATGGACGCCCAGGGCGATCAGCTATCGACATGAAATGGGAATAGAACAGGATGCCGTTGCGATGGCTGTGGTTGTTCAAATCATGGTGCCATCTGAAGTCTCAGGAATCCTGTTTACTGCTAACCCCGCTACTGGTGAACGTTCCGAAATGATTATCAATGCCAGTTATGGTCTGGGTGAGGCTGTGGTTGGCGGGCATGTTGCGGCTGATACATTTATTGTAGAGCGGGATACTCTATCTATAAAGAACACAATTGTTGGATCGAAGAAACAGAAAATCGTGTCCAGCGGTGACCAGGGTACACGACTGGTAGACATTGCCGAGAATCAGCGCGATGAGATGTCTCTTTCCGAAAGCGCACTCAGGGAACTGGCGATCCTTGCCGTTAGCGTTGAGGAGACCTTCGGTGGTTTGCCACTGGATATCGAATGGGCAATCCACGACAACAGACTTTGGCTGTTGCAGGCCAGGGCAATCACCAATCTGCCACCGCCACCCCTTGAAAACGTAAGTTGGGAGCCATCTGAACCTGGTTCGCGGCTGGTGAGAAATCAGGTCGTGGAATTTATGCCTGAACCGCTGTCGCCTCTTTTTGAGGAATTATATTTGCCTGCAATAGATGAGGGGTTTGCCCTCAGGCGGGACTGGCTTGATGGTACAACTGATGGCATAGAACGGGCTGCGAAGTATCAGCGGCGTGGCAACGAGACTGTAAACGGATATGCCTACCGGTACCTGGGCCCTGAGACACCTGCCAAACCGGCGGCGCAGCAACCTGCGGCACGTGAAAAGCAAATGACGATTGATGCAGTAAGCTCGATTTGCTACGAGTGGCCGCGACGCTGGCGTCACGAGAAGCTGCCTCAGTATCTCGCCACGATCAGACAATGGCATCAGCTGGATATTTCAAAGGCTGAAGATGAAGAACTGCTTAGAGGAATCTGCAAGTTGACTCAGGCAGATGGGCACTACTGGGAAGCCGCAAATGGTGTGCTTGCACTACCTCGATGGCAAGATCAGGCCTTGCAGGATTTTCTGCAGAAACATGCGCCGGAAGCCGGGTTCACCAGTGGGATGTTACTGGATGCATCCACCTCGATGACCATGAAGGCACAGATGGATTTGTGGGCTATTGTGCGCCAGATTCAGTCAAACGATGCCCTTTATAATCTGGTTGTCAACACCCCTGCACCAGCATTACTCAAGGCAATACAGGTCCATCCTGAAGGGAGCAGGGTAGCAGAGTCACTGGAGTGCTATCTTGGTCAGTATGGACATCAGATATATTCGCTGGACTTCGTTGAGCCGACTCCGTGTCAGGATCCCGCACCTGTTTTGTCAACATTGAAGACTCAGGTGCAGGACAGATCCTATGATCCGATTGTTCAACAGGCTGAAGTGGACAGGAGACGTCAGAAGGCTTTACGCGAGATTTCCCGATATTTTAAGGGCAGGTTGCGCTGGCAATTCCAGTGGCGTCTCTTTTGGGCTCAGCGTTTCTATGCAAATCGGGATGAGGCACTGTTCTACGTTGGCGCGGCGTGGCCTGTGCTGCAGTGTATGGCTCAGGAACTGGGCTCTCGTCTGGTATCGTCTGGTACCTTGAAAAGCGCGGATGACGTATATTTTCTGCTGAGTACAGAGTTAGCGTGTGCGATCAATGCACGCAAAAAGAATGAACCAATGCCTGACCTCATGCAGAAGGCAATTGAGCGCAAGGAATTGCGCGAGTCCCGGAAGAGATTGACACCACCTGAAAGGATCTTCCCGGCGGCGCCGGTTGGAGAAGCGCCGGTTGGAAATCACGCTTTGGCACAAAGCGAGGACCCCGGTAATGTTGAACAGGGCACGGCCGTCAGTCCTGGGAAGGTTACGGCTGAAGTCAGTGTAATCCACTCACCGGCGGAGTTTGATCAAATGATTCCAAACAGTATTCTCGTCTGTCCATTCACTACGCCTGCCTGGACGCAGCTATTCTCTCACGCTGTCGGACTGGTCACAGATATAGGCAGTATTACCTCACATGGGTCTATTGTTGCCCGGGAATATGGTATTCCTGCAGTACTGGGTCTGGGTGACATCTCAAAGCGACTTGTCAGTGGGCAGGTGATCTCGATTGATGGTGATAAGGGGACAATCACTATTGAAGAAGGGGTGACACAGACATCCAGCTTCATGAACCCACCGGTAAAATCTGTCGTTCAAACGAGCGACCCGACATTTGTCGGGCTTAAGATGCCTATTCCATTCAGGTTTTCGGAACGTCAGAGAATACTTGGATTGATGGCGCACCCATTCAAGGCCGCTTTCTATAGAACCATAGTCACAATCATGTTCCTCGTCAGTGGTCCTCGATCGCTCTAGACCAAGCCTCAGTGGAGCAGATGCATTAGCAGTGTCTCTACTCAAACATCAGAACATATTCTGGCCGACCGGGACGTTTCGATACGGGAGGTACCCGACGATTCGCGATACCAGCGCCTTACATTAAAAGGCGCGGCCCCATTCCGGAGAAGCGGCTTCAGCCTGGAATGAGCGTGCAGGATCTGTCTTAATCGAGTCGACGCGCCTGCTGATGGTACAAACCCCATTTGGCTAACCGGTGCGAGACTAACTCGTTTCCGTCCACAAATTCGCTTTGTCAGTGCGATGGCACAAAATCATCGTAGATCCTGGCACCGGTCAGTTTGTTATCTTGATAGTCATATATCGCCACACCCGGCTGCGGACTGTAGTGATTACTTCCCACCTTAACAATGTTGTACTCAATCGCACAGGATTTATCGTTGGTTATAGCATTGCAATGTTCCAATGGAATCCCACCTCCGAAAGAATATAGAAGGCTATAGAAGTCTTTGAGTGTTGGTTGGCCAGAGGAACCAAAGACGACGCCACCAGGCTCTCGGATTGTTGCGTTAAGTTCGTACATTGCCAGAGTTGCATCAAGATCACCTTTTGCAAATGCCTTTTGGTAGCGCGCAACAGGTTCTGGAAAAGTCAAATCATGACTGGCAGAGAGGATTGCAGAACGACCAATATGTGATTGGTCGATTGGATAGTTGGAATAATATAATCTGATATGCAACCCTTGATTGGTTTGATCGTAGACGATCGCTACCGGTAATCGAATCGTCTGGTCTTGACGATGGAGATTTAACTCCACTTCTTCAAGCCAGCAATTTTTCTGTTGGATGGAATTGATTGCTTCGACTTTCAAGTCAAATCCATCCACCACGCTTTGAAATTTAGCGTAATAATCGGCTAATTCATTGCCGCCAAAACTGCCAAATCGGGCGTCATCCAACTTGATGACCAGATTTAGTTCATTCACGAATGCTGCGGAAGCATTTGGTGCAGTAAGAAGAGGTATTAAATTCATAGTCGTTCTCAAGTTGCCTAATTAAGGAGCCCTTATCAAACAAATTGTTTCTAAACCCGGGTTTCGGGTCAGCCACTACGTACGATGCTATCAAACACACACTATTCCCGACCCACAGCAGATGGCTTTGGGGTGTTCGTTTGCGTAAGCATAATGTCGGAGCGCCGAGTTGGAGGAGCATGACTACAGGCATGCGGGGGAGATGAGGGAATCCGGGAGGGACGCGCAGACGCTG
>JAPOOX010000036.1 GCA_026713185.1 Gammaproteobacteria bacterium | reverse complement strand
GCACACCCGTCCCGCGGCCCCGCGGCCCTGCGCGTCGGTCTGGGTGAAGACGATGTGATCAATGGCATCGACGTCTGGTGGCCCGGGTCGAACCCCGTCACCAGTACTACTGAAAACATAGCAGTCGATGAATACATCATTATTAAACACCCGGATTATTGAACACCCGTCTCTCTGAGGCTCTGGGGACTAAACTAAAGTGTTAACAAATGAAAAACTCATCACGCTACTCGCCATTGCCATGCCAGCTGTGGTGCAGCAATCCCATGTTGCAGTCCTGTTGCTGTTCACCCTGTGGTCAGCCTCTGCAGTTGCCGAATCTGAGACTCTCGAGTTTCATCACGGTGTTTCCCAAATACCCAACTATGAACTGAAATACCCTCGCGACTTTGCGCACTTCGATTACGTCAACCTCGATGCGCCGAAAGGAGGTACCTTGGTGCTGCCTTACACTTGGCGCTTCAACACAGTATCCCCCATGTACAAGCCTTTGGGTTATACCCATTCCTATGATCAACTGCTCGTACGTGCCGGGGACGAAGTTTCCGGTTATTACTGCAGCCTCGCCGAATCAGTGGCCGTCAGCGCAGATGGGCGAAGCATCGTGTTCCGACTGCGGCCAGAGGCCCGGTGGCACGACGGCAAACCGATTACCGCTGATGATGTCAAATTTTCTATCGACTCATTCCGTTCCGACATTATAGCGGCAGGATGGGCGGGTACGCTTGGATGGATTACCGGCGTCGAAACACCGGACCTGCTAACAGTAGTTATCTATACCGAGTCCGATGCGACCAAGCAGATTTCACTCCTGGTTGCTGTACCAATAGTGCCTGCGCACTACTGGCGTGAACGCGATCTTACTGAATCGACGTTTGAGCTTCCGTTGCAAAGCGGTCCATACCGGCTGACAGCAGCGGACCAGGGACGATTCTATACCTACAGCCGGGTTCCCGATTACTGGGGACGGGACCTGCCGATCAATCGCGGCAGGTTCAACTTCGACACAATTCGTTACGATTATTATCTTGATGCCATAGTCGCCCGCGAAGCGCTGCGTGCCGGTGAATTCGATGTATGGACTGAAAGCGACTTGCGTCACTGGTTATCTTCCTATGATGTTCCGGCTGTAGAGCGCGGTTTACTGGTTAAGGGCAGGCTTGCCTCTGGCGTGCTGGGTGGTTCCGGACTTCGACTGGTGCTCAATTCACGACGCAAGCCTTTTGATGATCCGATAGTGCGCGAAGCCCTGTCTTATGCTTTCGATTTTGAGTGGCAGAACCGGGCGCTCCACAACGGCGAACAAAGGCGGGCAAACAGTTTCTTTGCGGAGTCGATATTTGCTTCTACCGGATTACCGGACGAGGCAGAAATTGCGTTACTGGAACCATATCGTGCACACGTACCTGATCGTGTATTTGACAGCGTCTTTTCCTTCCATCGCTCTGACGGCATCGGCGTTGATCGTGAAGGACTGTCATTGGCTCAGCAATTACTTGCGGATGCCGGTTATCGAATTCAAGATAAAGTTCTGGTCGACAGATTGGGTGAGCCCCTTGCTATCGAGTTTCTAATCTCCTCGGAAAACCACAAGCGCACGCTGTTACCGTACGTACAAACGCTCTCCATCCTGGGTGTTCAGGCGGGTATTCGCTTGATTGACAGCACTGGCTATTATTTCCTTCTAAGACACGGCGACTTCGACGCGATTCTCGCACAGGGATGGATGGAGACGCCCCCTTCCTGGCAACTACAACGCAATTTTCATTCCACTTCGACCGGTGGGAACAATTCCGGCATCGACAACCCGGCGATAGATGCGTTGGTGGAATCAGCACTGGACGCGACAGATCTTGATCAGTTCGTGGCTTCCGTTCAGGCTCTGGACCGTGTTTTACTGTGGAACTATTATCAGTTCCCACTGGACGCCAGAGGTGATGATCGTATTGTCTACTGGAACAAATTCGGACGTCCGGAACTGCCCGACGAGATGTTATCGGCGCCCTTCCCCCATGGTTGGTGGTACGATGAAGAGAAAGCAGCCCGCATTGCTGATGAACAGTGACGGTAAGGTGACCTACCATGCGGAAAATCTACTCCTTTCCTGCACCTGCCTTTTTACCAGGAGTGTTATCAGGAGATTTGTCAAGAAACTCCGGGCTTTGCAGCCACTCAGGCGGGAATCGGCCAAGAATTTCGGCAATAGCACCTTCAGATCTTGGATACTGTCCCTTGTCATCAGTATCTTTTATCCAGTCATCCAAAAGACCACGCATTTTTTCAAGCTGCTTCTGATGCGCAGGATCACCTGCCAGATTGACTACCTCGTCGGGGTCATTGTCCAGATCATAGAGTTCCTCTGCGACACGTTTACCGTAAGGCGCTGCATGCACACCTTCAAGCTTCCCGGCCTCGGCAAGCCTGCGCATTGCCATGAAACTGGTTGACTTGCCTTCCGGGTCCCACATAGAGGCGGCCATCTCCCTGTGTCCCCAGTTAAACAGAGGTCTGTCCAGCATAAAGTTACGAATATAGTGATATCTTTTTCCTATTACGGAACGGGTTCTGTCAATTACGTTGGACATTCTGTCAGCGGATGAATAGACAAACTCACGCTCTTCAAAGTCGCTGGCGAACAGGTCTTTCGCATCCATGGTTTCAGGGACATCGACACCTGCCAGCGCCAGCGTGGTAGCAGCAATATCCATCAGATTAATCGGATCATCCCGACGTCCCGGTTTAATCAGGTTCTCCAAACCAGGCGCTGCGACTATAAATGGTATGTGCAGACCCTCCTCGTAGACAAACTCCTTGCTCCGTGGCAGGTCAGACCCATGGTCGCTATAGAAAATGATGACAGTATTGCCCCAGAGCCCATCATCTTTTAGTTCCTGAACGATTTCACCAACCCGGTGATCAGTTCGCATAATAGAGTTGTAATGATCTGCCACATGTTTTCGAACCTGGGGAATATCAGGATATTGTGCTGGTACTCTCACTTTGGCCGGGTCTACTGGTTCCAGACCGAGTGCACGCAGTTCCTCCTCGATGGAGGCTACGCTTTTACCACCGGGAACCGACATCTGCCCAAAAAAAGGCACACCCCTGGTGACATCCCGCCAGTGACCCTCGCCTCGAAGTCCTTTCCAATTGCCAGAAGCAGGTATATTGCCTGTCACTTTACCGCTTCCTGTGCCCTCTCCCATGCTACCTGGACTATTCACCACCGGGTTGCCGAAAGAATAAAGATCAGTCCTGTTGTAGGTGAAGTTGTAATCGTCCTTGTGGGAATTATAGGTTTCGTAACCTGCCAGACGAATCATCTCCGGTACGGTCTTGATATTGTCTGGCAGATGAATCTGGTATTCAGGCACTCGTCCGGATCGCATGTCATGGGTTCCAAGACGAATTGGATAGACGCCGGTAATCATGGCAGAGCGGCTGGGTGCACATACGGGAACTGCGACATAGGCACGTTCAAAAACCACGCCCTCCCGGGCCAGTGCATCGATGTTCGGCGTCGCCACCGTGTCATCACCATAGATACCATACCAGGGAGACTGATCATCAATATCAACCCAGAGGATATTGGGTCTGTTATCAGCAATCGCTGAACAGGCGCACAGCGCCAGCATCACGACTGCAACAGGATAAAAAAGTAGTGTTTGGGAGCAATTCACAGTATTTTACAAACCGTTTTTCATTTGGGATCGAGTAACTTAACTCATGCCTGAGATTTCGGCAAATCCGTAATCACCCAATTTTCAGTCCTCTACAACTATGTCGGGTTGTGATTTAATATGAAAATGCCAATGTAGAGTCAACAATCCGGGATAAACTGTGGTTCTCCCCCGAATTCAAGTTCCGAGGCCGAACGCCATGAGAAAGATAACAAGGAGAGATGCACTTCGCGCCAGTATCGGCGCCTGCCTGATCGCGCCGTGGTCCCTGTCACACCTGACAGTTGGGAAAGCAGCCGGTCTGACCGACACAAAAATCGTGCTGGGCATGTCGGCGGCGTTTTCCGGACCGTCGCGTGGACTCGGCATTGAACTCTACCGTGGCGCAACCGCCTACTTTACCCATGTCAATCGCACCAGTGGCGTCAACGGTCGCCAGATCGTTCTCAAGACCTATGACGATGGCTATCAGCCGAATCAATCGGTTGAGAACACGGTGAAGCTGATGCTGCAGGATCAGGTATTCGCTCTTTTCGGTTATGTTGGTACGCCGACCGTGACCCGCGTGTTACCAATGCTGAAGAAGTTCCAGGACGAAAAGATGTTCCTGTTCTTTCCGTTCACAGGCGCTCAACCCCAACGGCAACCACCGTACGGGGATTTCGCCTTCAACCTGCGCGCGTCCTATCGTCAGGAAACCGGTGGCCTCGTCGACAACTTCGTATCCATCGGCAGACGGCGCATCGCTGTATTCTACCAAGCCGACGCTTACGGCCGCAGCGGCTGGGCCGGCGTTCGTCGGGCTCTGGGACAATACGGGGAACGGATTGTTGGAGAAGCAACCTACCGGCGCGGAACGAAGTTTACAGAAAGCATGCAACGGCAGGTCGATATCCTGAAGGCGGTCAAGCCCGAGGCGATCATCTGCATCGGCGCCTATGCCGCCTGCGCGGCTTTCCTGCGTGATGCCGTAAATCTGGGTCTTCGTGTTCCGATTGCGAATCTATCGTTCGTGGGAAGCGAGAACCTGCTAAAACTGATCATTGAGGGACAGGATGACAGCAGGCGCTACACAGATCTCCTGGTCAACTCGCAGGTCGTACCGAGTTACGAGGATGTCTCGAATCCAGGTGTCAGGGAGTATCGCGATCTGATACAGCGTTACAATCCGCAGCCCCCTCGCGAATTGATTAAAGAGGCTTATACGCCCTTTTCGCATAGCTTTGCCAGCCTTGAGGGGTTTTTTAACGCAAAGCTGATGGTCGAGATCCTGCAGCGCCTCGATAACAAGCCGGAACGCGGGAAGTTGAAAAGCGCGGTGTTATCCATTAAGGATTTCGATCTTGGCGTCGGTGAGCCGGTCTCTTTTTCCCTCAATCGCCGGCAGGGTCTGAACCGTGTCTACTATACCGTTGTAGACGAAGGTCGCTTTGTAACCCTGGCAGACTGGAAAGGGAGGTTTTCCTAAAATGAAGATTCAAAGGCTATTTCAGAAGACCCTGTTCGGGATCTTTTTGTTGTTTGGTGTGATCGGTGTATCGACTTCAGTGCTTTGTATTTATACTGTCGATACGCAATTATCAGAAGAATACGAGACCAACAGCAAGGGTATTGCCAAGACCATTGCCGATGCCAGCGTCGACATCATACTGAACCGTGAATTGTCGGCACTTCAGTCATTGATTGATCAGTTCGTTGAGATCCAGAGTATCAGCTATATTTATATTACCAGCGATTCCGGAGAGTTTCTCGCCCATACCTTTGTGCCGGGGATTCCCGTTGAAATAATGGAGAGCGACTGGCGCAGCACGGCAACAGTGCAACGCAGTTTGCCGGGAATGGGGGACTACGTCGAAGTAGGAAACCCGATACTTGCCGGCATTGCCGGCACGGTCCATATAGGAATGGATACAGGACTGATTGCGCTGAAGATTCAACGGGCAATTGGCCAGCAGATTTATCTCATCTCGACCATTTTCGTCTTCGGCGTTATTGCTGCGATCTGGCTGGTAAACCTTGCGGCAAAACCGGTTGAAAGGCTTCTTGCTTATGCCGTGGAAGTGGCGCGCGATGAAGGCACTGCTCCGGATGCCGAACTCCTGGTTCGCGATGACGAAGCCGGGCAGGTTGCCCGTTTGTTTCAGTATGTCGCCGGAGTGTCGGATATCCCCAAACCGGGGCATTCTTTGCCAGATACCCATGCCTGACCCGGATAAACAACGGATACTGCGGTACCTTTGAAGATGATACCCCGCGTTGTTACATTGCTGATATGCACCGTGCTGCAGATCTGTTTTGGCACTGTCTATGCGTGGAGTTTCTTTCAGTCGCTTCTGGTCAGGCAACTTGGCTGGACGTTTACCGATACCGCCGTCGCCTTCAGTATTACCATATTCTCACTCGGTATGTCGGCAGCCTGGGCCGGTGCGGCCTTACCGAGACTCGGTCCACGAAAGCTGGCGGTGATTGGCAGTCTGATGTTCGCAGTCGGTTATCTCATAGCTGGTCTGGCCCTGCAAATCGATAATCTTCTCCTCTTTTATCTTGGCTATGGTGTGATCGGCGGCGCCGGGATTGGGCTTGGCTACGTAACCCCGGTGGCAACGGCCGCGAAATGGTTTCCAGATCGCAAGGGACTGGCGACCGGCATTGTGGTCATGGGTTTTGGCGTTGGCGCCTTCCTGCTGAGCAAGTTATTGGCGCCCGTTCTGATCGTAAACACAGCAGGCGATCTGCCATTTGTCTTTATCTGGCTCGGTGTTATCTTTGCCTGTATCCTGATCCCGTCCAGCCTTCTTTTGCGTGACCCGCCGGTTGGTTTCAGGATGGAAACCGCCGACACGGTTTCGGAATTACAGGAAGCCGATGACACAGGATCGGTGAAGGAATGTCTTCGCTCACGCGAATTCGTCACCATGTGGCTGGTCTTCTTCTTCAACATTGCCGCTGGAATCTCAGTCATCAGTTTTCAGTCATCGCTACTCCAGGATGTGTGGGGAATTGCCGATCCTTCTATTGGCCCGGAAAAACTGGCGGAGTACGGAGCGACACTGATTGCCATCAGTTCACTTTGTAACGGTGCTGGACGGTTGTTTTGGGGCATACTGTCGGACCATATCGGCCGTGTCCGGGTTTTCCGTATCCTCCTTGCGAGTCAAATGGTCGTTTTCGG
Source organism: Gammaproteobacteria bacterium (assembly GCA_026713185.1). Classification (GTDB taxonomy): domain Bacteria; phylum Pseudomonadota; class Gammaproteobacteria; order Pseudomonadales; family Azotimanducaceae; genus UBA7455. Next base: position 1,870 of record JAPOOX010000036.1, on the reverse strand, counting down.
TATTCTTATGACCGAAAGCAATCCCTGGATTTTCTCCGCCCTTGTTTGCTACATACTGCTGTGCTTCGGCGGCGGATTTGCGACGATGCCGTCATTCATTGTCGATGTATTCGGAGCCAAAAGAATGTCCGTCATGTACGGTGCAATCCTGACGGCCTGGGCGGCTGCGGGGATCTTTGGACCGATCTATGTCGGCTATCTCAAGGACCAATATAACGACCGTGCGGTCATCTATTGTTTCCTGATCGGGGTTCTTATTCTCTGGCTCGGTTTTGTGTTCTCTTACCTGTTGAATGATGAGCGTGTACGTCTCTTTCGACCGTCAACTGAACGCACACTGCGCCAATACGGTATCGGGTCGTCGAAATGACGAAGAAAATCCAGGTAAGCTGGCCTGTTACTCCGCTACAGCGGCAGGGCGAGTTTTTGGCCCGCTGAAGGCTCCAATACCGCAGTTCAGGAACCTGGCGTCCGGTAAGTTACATTCTTATTCACCGCACCATCTATGGTCTCCGGCGCCACCAACACCGTAGTGGTGACCTTCAGGGCGCCTGCGGCACTGATAAACATTGAGATCGCCACTGCGGACTCTTCGTCGGGAAGGTCGGCAATGAGCAGTAGGTCATCGTCTCCAAAAGCGTAATAAAAGCCTTCAAGAGTACCACCTACCCCTTCTATGGTTTTCCTGAGAGCTTCCTTTCGTCTGGTTCCGCCCTCCTTGAGTAAACCCGATACGCCCGCCTGGGTATATTTTGTTCGAAACAGAAACTTGACCATCTTTCCTCCAGATTGAGTGTGAGTTGCATAATTATCACTAAAATGGGGTCGGAGTAAAGTGCCAGAGTAAAACTACCCATAACTGCACGATCAGGTCAGATGTAAAGATTTACTCTGGCACTTTACTCCGACCCCATTTTATTAAGAGATAGCCCGACCGCCATCGACGTCGAGGGCAACACCCGTTAAAAACTTTGCTTCGTCGGATGCGAGAAAAACAAAGGAATCCGCCACATCTTCCGGTGTTGCCCGGCGCCCCATGGGTATGCCGTCAATCACCATTTTCTCCATGTCGTCTGACAACTTTTCTTTTCCGGTTGATGTCAAATCGAACTTTGTCGGTGAGGAAACGGGGCAGACACAGTTGACCCTTATATTGGGCGCGAGTTCCAACGCCATACTCTTGGTCAGCGTAATGACCGCACCCTTGGAGGCATTGTAGGGAGTCAGTCCTTTTCGTGGACGTTTACCTGCGATAGATGCCGTGCTGATGATGCTGCTGCCAGCCGGCATGTGTTCAACGCAGTACTTGGTTGCAAGGAAAATGCTGCGTACATTAACTGCCCACATACGATCAAAGTCCTCTACCTTCATCCGCGTCATATAAGAGCCACGATGTGGAATGCCGGCGTTGCAACACATCACATCGACCTTGCCGAAGTTGTCGAGAGCTGCCTGGACCATCGCTTTGTTATCAGACTCATCAGCAACGTCAACCTTCACTGCAACAGCGCCTGTTAGCTTTGAAGCCACTTTTTCCGCACCCTCAAGATCGATATCAGCAAGCAGTACACTGGCGCCTTCTCCAGCAAATTTCCTCGCGATGGCAGCACCAAATCCCGAGGCAGCACCTGTCACGACTACACTTTTGTCTTTGAATCTGTTCATGATATTCCCTTAATTCTTCAGTACGTCTTAAAAGATACGGTATCCGATCCCGTGATCATAGTGTGCACACGCGCAGCAGGGCGCGTACTAGTCACCCGTCTTTCCACGCAGCTGATTGATGACGTCATTGGTAACGATGCCGGTGGATTTTGCGAATGGTCGAAATCCATATCTTGTCGGCGTTTCCCGTATTCCGCTGTTATTG
>JAPOOX010000274.1 GCA_026713185.1 Gammaproteobacteria bacterium | reverse complement strand
GGCAATGCTGGATATTGCGGTCCATGAGCAGGATGACCCCGTCAGCCTTTTGGACATTTCACAGCGACAGGGCATCAGCCTGTCCTATCTGGAGCAGTTGTTTGCCAAATTGCGACGTCATGATCTGGTGAAGAGTGTGCGTGGGCCAGGCGGTGGTTATCGGTTGAATTATAAGCCTGCAGAAATCTCAATTGCTTCAATCGTTGACTCAGTGGATGAAAGTGTAGATGCAACCAGATGCTCCGGACGTTCCGATTGTCAGCATGGAGAGACCTGTCTGACCCATGAACTGTGGTCGGATCTAAGTGATCAGATTCACCGGTTTTTAAGCGATATAAGCCTTGCGAGTCTGATTGAAAAACGTGAGGTACAGATGGTAGTGGCGCGCCAGGATGCGATGGCTGGCGATGTCATGCGGCTGTACGCCCAGGAAGTGTGAAGAGCAGTGGTAGTTTGGAAGAAGAGGAGCGAATGATGAAACATCCGATATATTTTGATTATGCCGCTACTACGCCAGTGGACCCTCGGGTTGCCCGGAAAATGAGCGATTGTCTGGTGGCGGAGGGGAATTTTGGCAATCCGGCAAGCCGTTCCCACAAATTTGGCTGGGAAGCAGAAGAAGCGGTAGAGATTGCAAGACGGCAGGTTGCAGACCTGGTTAATTGCGACCCACGGGAAATTGTATGGACCTCCGGCGCCACAGAATCTGACAATCTTGCTATCAAGGGAGTGGCTCGATTTTACAAAAACAGAGGCAATCACATCATCACCTCCAAAATTGAACATAAAGCCGTGCTGGATACCTGCCGGCAGATGGAACGTGAAGGCTTTGAAGTAACCTGGCTGGACCCGGGTCAAGATGGCCTGATTACCCCGGAACGAGTCAGGGATGCGATTCGCGATGACACGATTCTGGTTTCCATCATGCATGTCAATAACGAAATTGGTGTCGTTAACGACATTGCCGCCATCGGTGAGGTCACCCGGGCACATAAAGTCTTTTTTCATGTGGATGCAGCACAAAGTGCCGGCAAAATAGATATTGATCTGGGTGAAATGAATGTGGACTTGATGTCGTTCTCGGCGCACAAGATATATGGCCCCAAAGGCATGGGCGCCCTGTTTGTCAGCCGAAAGCCCCGCGTGAGGCTGGAAGCACAGATACATGGGGGGGGTCATGAACGCGGGATGCGTTCCGGTACGCTTGCAACCCATCAGATTGTTGGCATGGGTGAGGCATTCCGCATTGCCAAAGAAGAGATGCATGCAGAGGGCAGACGTATAATGGCCCTTAGAAAACGTCTCTGGGACGGCCTGAAAGACATGGAAGAAGTGTATGTCAGTGGTCACCTGAATCATCGCATACCCGGTATCATCAATATGAGCTTTAATTACGTTGAAGGTGAATCATTGATCATGTCTTTGCCGGAACTTGCTGTGTCTTCCGGGTCAGCCTGTACTTCAGCCAGCCTTGAACCATCCTATGTTTTGCGGGCGCTTGGAATGAACGATGAACTGGCTCACAGTTCACTGCGTTTCTCCATAGGACGGTTCACAACAGAAGAGGACATTGATCAGGCAATCAGGCAGGTCAGGGTTGCAGTAGAAAAATTAAGGGAGTTGTCACCGCTGTGGGATATGTATAAAGATGGCGTTGATATGGATAAAATTGAATGGGCGGTACACTGAACGGTTTGTCAGGCCGCCTGATTTAGAAAGGAGAGGATACTATGGCATATAGTAAAAAAGTGTTGGACCACTACGAAAACCCAAGAAATGTCGGCAAGATGGATGCCGGGAGTGACGATGTGGGTACGGGTATGGTAGGAGCGCCTGCATGTGGGGATGTCATGCGCCTGCAGATCAAGGTCGGTGAAGATGGGGTAATAGAGGATGCCCGTTTCAAGACTTATGGCTGTGGTTCCGCAATCGCCTCAAGCTCACTCCTTACAGAATGGGTCAAGGGGCGTTCCCTTGAAGATGCCGGGAATATCAGGAATACGGAAATTGCAGAGGAGCTGGCATTACCTCCGGTCAAGATTCATTGCTCGGTACTGGCAGAAGATGCCATCAAGGCGGCCATTGAGGATTACCGTAACAAGCACAAAACAGAGATGGCTGCCGGTTAATGGGTGTCAATCTTACAGAAACAGCAGCACTTCACGTCACCAGATATCTGGAGGAACGGGGTAGCGGCATCGGTATACGTCTTGCCGTCAAGACAACAGGTTGTTCAGGCCTGATGTATGTGCTTGAGCCCGTGGATGAACCTCAACCGGAAGATCTCAGATTCAACAGTAAAGGCGTTGAAGTCTATGTAGACCCGAAGAGTCTTGTGTACATAGAAGGTACAGAAATGGACTATGTAAAACAGGGTCTCAATGAAGGATTCGAATTCAAAAATCCCAATGTTCAGAGTGAGTGCGGCTGTGGCGAGTCCTTTACCGTGTGAATCACATCAACAGTGGACTTCAACAAAAACTATTTTGAGATCTTTCAACTCCCCGTTGCATTCGATCAGGACCCTGACCAGTTAGCCGCAAGGTATCGTCAATTACAGTCGAGTGTGCACCCCGACAGGTTTGTTGATGCATCGGACCAGGAAAAACGTTTGTCTCTTCAATGGGCAACACAAATCAACGCCGCCTACAATGTGCTTGTATCGGGTTTGGACAAGGCAATCTACCTGCTTGAACTGGCTGGCATATCCATAGAAGACAATCCTCAACTGGACCCGGGATTCCTGATGGATCAAATCGAGTTAAGGGAGCAGTTGGAGGACATTTCTGCGACTGCAGCGGGACGACTGGTCGATCCTCATGATGATAGTGAGGCATTGCATGAACTTGATGCCTTTAAAGAAAAGATAAAGATTGAGCTGCATGATCTTGAGAAAGATTTTGCAGTGCAGTACGGGACTGAACTCAGGGCTGCAGAAATAACGGTGTATAAAATGCAATTCATCAACAAGTTGTTGCTTGAAGCAGACAAACTGGAAGAAAAAATGCTGGATTACTGACTGAAAATGACAAGTCACAGACACGAAGGATAGTTCTTTAACAAGAACCGGATACCATGGCATTACTTCAGATTACAGAACCAGGTCAGGCTGCAGACCCTCATCAGCGCAAAAGAGCTGCGGGAATCGACCTGGGAACGACAAATTCTCTTATCGCAAGTGTCCGTGAGGGTATGATTCAGACCCTGGCGGATCAAGATGGTGAACATCTTTTGCCCTCTGTGGTTCGATATACCGACAATGGACCGGTGGTCGGTAGATTAGCCGTGGAATCCGCAAAACAGGACCCCTTGAATACAATTGTCTCGGTAAAGCGAATGATGGGTCGGGGCATTGATGATCTGAAAAGGCTCAGCGGACAACTTCCATATGACTTTTCCGCCAGTGAAGGCGGGATGGTAAAGATCAGAACCCGTGTGGGCGATATCAGTCCTGTTGAGGCGTCAGCGGAAATCCTGAAAAGTCTGGTCAATCGCAGTACCGAAAAACTGGCCGGTGAGTTACATGGTGTTGTGATAACGGTTCCCTCCTATTTTGACGATGCCCAGCGGCAGGCAACCAGGGATGCGGCCCGACTGGCTGGCCTTAATGTATTACGTCTGTTGAATGAACCCACTGCTGCTGCTGTAGCCTACGGGCTCGATACCGGTGCCGAAGGCATTGTCGCTGTATATGATCTCGGCGGTGGCACCTTTGACATTTCGCTGCTGAAACTGAACCAGGGTATCTTTGAGGTCGTGGCAACCGGTGGTGATTCCGCTCTTGGCGGTGATGACTTTGATCGTCGCATAGCAGAATGGATCATCGATCAGTCGGGTTATGACAAAGACGTCAATCCCCGTCAACTTCGCACACTGATGATGCAGGCTAGAGATATCAAGGAAACATTGAGCACCTGTGACAGATCCGGCATATCTATTGATGTGGATGATCTGAAATTCAATGGCACGCTCTCAAGATCCGTATTTGAGGAAATGATTGCGGACCTGATCAATCAATCCATCAAAGCCTGCCGTCGGACCATGCGGGACGCTGGTATTGATGAAGTCAAGAGTATAGTGCTGGTTGGTGGCTCAACCCGGGTGCCTGCAGTGAGGTCGGCAGTTGCAGAGTTTTTTGGGCGGGAACCATTGGGAGATATCGATCCCGACCGGGTTGTTGCGATAGGGGCGGCAGTTCAGGCTGACATTCTGGTGGGCAACAAACCTGATGATGAAATGCTGCTGCTGGATGTATTGCCATTGTCACTGGGTCTGGAAACGGTTGGCAGTCTTGTAGAGAAAGTCATTGACCGCAATACAACGATCCCGGTTTCAAAGGCGCAGGAATTTACAACTTTCAAGGACGGGCAGACCGCGATGTTGATCCATGTTGTGCAGGGTGAGCGGGAGTTGGTGAATGATTGTCGGTCGCTGGCAAGATTTGAGCTTCATGACATACCGCAGATGGTTGCAGGAGCAGCCAGAATTGAAGTGCTCTTCCAGGTGGATGCGGACGGTCTCTTGTCCGTATCCGCCCGGGAAACAACAACCGGTGTGTCAGCCAGCGTAGAAGTGAAACCTTCTTATGGGCTGAGTGATGCAGAGGTCACTTCCATGTTGAAAGCATCGTTTGATCATGCACAGGAAGACATCGCGTCAAGATCATTGTCAGAAGCAAAGGTTGAGGCGAGAAGGATGATCGATGCGCTGCTGGGGGCGCTGGAACTCGATGGTGAAAAATTGCTGGCGCCAGGGCAGATGGTATTACTGAATCAGGCTATCGATAAACTTCAGGAGACCCTGTCATTGGAAAATATTGAACAGATTAAGGAGGGTGTAGAGATTCTGGGTAAAGCCAGCGAGGAATTTGCCTCTTTACGCATGGATGCGGCTGTCCGTGAAGTTCTGGCAGGGCGCCGGATCGATCAGTTGGAAGAGGATATCGGCTGATGCCGCAGATTATATTTCTGCCACATGAAGAAAGATGTCCGGATGGCGCGGTAGTGGATGCTGAACCAGGTGATAACCTGATTGAGGTTGCATTGGACAACGGGGTGAATATTGAGCATGCCTGTGAGATGGCTTGCGCATGTACAACCTGCCATGTTGTTCTCAGAGAGGGCTTTGATTCACTTGAAGAGTCGGATGAAACCGAGGATGATTTGCTGGACAAGGCATGGGGCCTGGAACCTGATTCCCGCCTGAGTTGTCAGGTTCTCATAGGCGATGAAGACCTGGTGATAGAAATCCCCAGATATACAATTAATCAGGTATCGGAGAAACACTGAAATGAGTTCTGCTCTTAAATGGACTGACATAAACGAAATTGCTATCGAACTCGTCGAGGCCTATCCGGACACGGACCCTATGTCAGTGCGCTTTACTGATCTGATGCAATGGGTCATGGCTCTTGACAGGTTTGAAGATGATCCCGGGCACTGTGGTGAACGTATACTGGAAGCCATTCAGATGGCCTGGATGGAAGAAGTGTAGGTCACTGTTTATTCCCATATCGATTGCCGGGATGGAATGAAGTGTAGGAGACTGCTTATTCCCATATCGATTGCCAGTATGGAATAAAGTGTAGGAGACTGCTTATTCCCATATCGACTGCCAGTATGGAATGAAGTGTAGGAAACTGCTTATTCCCATATAATAGTCCACTTTGTTGTCATTGGAGCAGGATTAACATGCCAAAGGAAAGAACACTGTCGATCATCAAGCCGGATGCTGTAGCTAAAAACGTCATTGGTGACATCATATCCAGGTTTGAAAAAGCAGGATTACGGGTCGCGGCAATGCGCATGGAACAGTTGACGTTGGACAAAGCCAGGGATTTTTATGCGGAACATACCGGGAAATCGTTCTTTGATGACCTGGTGGCTTACATGACGTCCGGTCCCTGTGTGGTGCAGGTTCTTGAAGGGGAAAATGCCATTGAGCTGAATCGACAATTGATGGGTGCTACTAACCCGAAAGAAGCGGACCCCGGTACCATCAGAGCAGACTTTGCACAATCCATTGACGCAAACGCAGTGCATGGTTCCGATTCGCCGGCATCCGCGATACGTGAAATCATATATTTTTTCAGAGAGGGTGAAATCAGCGGCGGGAAATGAGGAACACGCAACAGGATCTGCTGGGTTATACCCGGCCTGAACTTGAATCACTGCTCGTAGAGCTGGGTGAGAAACCTTGGCGGGCGGTGCAGGTGCTCAAGTGGCTTCATCATCGGTTTGCGACTGATTTTGAAGAGATGACTGATATCAGCAAAGTGTTGCGGTCCAGTTTCTCGGAGATTGCAGAAATCCATGAACCGGAAGTATTGCTTGAGCAGCAATCTGCAGACGGCACTCGCAAGTGGCTCATCAAGTCCAGGTCAGGTGGTGCGGTCGAGATGGTGTTTATACCTGAAGAGAATCGGGGAACCCTCTGTGTGTCCTCACAAGTCGGTTGTGCACTGGATTGCAGTTTCTGCAGTACCGGCAAGCAGGGATTCAACAGTGATCTCACCGCGGGTGAAATAGTGGGTCAATTGCGGATTGCGGTGAAATCCTTGGCAGCAGCCTACCCGGACCGTAATCGTGTGGTGACCAATGTGGTTTTCATGGGAATGGGAGAGCCACTTCTCAACTTCGATAATGTATTGGCAGCTACCCAAATCATGATGGATGATCTGGGTTATGGGATATCCAAACGCAAAGTCACCATTTCCACAGCGGGTGTGGTACCCGGTATCCGCAAGCTGGCGGATCATACCGATGCTTCGCTGGCCATCTCTCTGCACGCACCCAACAACGAGTTACGTAATCAGTTGGTACCGATCAATCGCAAATACCCCATCGAATCATTACTCAGCGCCTGTCAGGAATATGCCGGACGATTGGGAGGGAAACGAACCATTACTGTGGAATACACATTACTTGAAGGTGTTAACGATCAGCCCGCTCACGCCGCTGAACTGGCCCGGGTTCTGAAAGACCTGCCTTGTAAAATCAATCTGATACCCTTCAACAGTTTTCCTGGTTCGGAGTATCGGCGTCCGGCCCCCTTCAGGGTCAGTGCATTTCAGGACAGACTGATTCGTGCGGGGTACGGGGCGATGGTACGGACGACCCGGGGAGATGACATTGATGCAGCCTGTGGCCAACTGGTGGGTAATGTTGCTGACAGAACAAATCGTCAGGAACGATACCGGAAGATAGCAGGAGGGTAACGGATGGTGCAGAAACCTTTCAACATTCCGTGGATAATTATCACAATGTGCGCCCTGACCGGCTGCGTTACCGAGTCAGATCAAACCGTGTTTACAGACCCGGAAAATGTGGTTCAGAAACAGATTGAATTAGGGATAGGATATCTGCGACTTGAAGACTATCACCGAGCCAAGGAAAACCTGAACAAAGCGTTAACAATCAAGCCTGAATCTGCATTGGCTCATACCACGTTCGGTGTGTTATTCCAGAGGGAAGGTGAGATTGAACTGGCAGAGGAACACTTCAGGAAGGCAATTCGTTATGCCCCGGAGTTTTCCCAGGCGAGAAATAACTACGGTGCTTTTCTGTATGCACAAGAACGTTACGGAGAATCGATTGAACAATTATCAATTGCTTCGAGAGATCACTTTTACCAGACCCGTCCTGCTGTCTTTGAGAATCTTGGGCGTGCCTATTTGAGGGTTAATGAGCCTGCCAGGGCAGAGCAGGCATTCGTCAAGGCAATTGAATTAAATCCTGACCAGGCCAGGGCGTTGCTTGAACTGGCGGAAATTCGTTTTAATCAAAAAGTCTATGTGGAATCGTGGGACCTGTATCGGCAGCACGCCGGGTTATCGCATCGGTCGGCTCGCAGTCTCTGGTTGTGTGTGCAACTGGCTGAACGTTTCTCAAGCAAAGATGAACAGGCAAGTTGTTCCCTGGCGCTGAGAAATATTTTTCCCGCTACTGAGGAGTATCGTCAGTTCAGGACCCGTTATGGGAAAAACGGAATGAATATGGGAGGTACGACTGATGAATGAACCTCCGGTGGAAGAGTATAAAGTAGACCGGTCGGATAATAAGACAGTTTCACAATGCCTTTCGGCAGCACGTGAAGCAATGGGTCTCAGCCAGAAGGAAATTGCAAAAGCATTGAATCTGACCGAATCCTTTGTTCGATTCCTGGATGAAGGACAATTTGACAAGCTTCCGAGACCAGCCTTCGTCAAGGGATATATCCGGTCTTATGCAAAACTCGTACAGTTGCAAGGTGACGAGATGATTGCAATATACGTAGCGGATAATGAGGAACCTGAACCACCAAGGGAATTTACAGTAGAAAATGTTAACAGTTCTGCAGGTCTTGAATGGCAGACTGGTATCATTGGATTATTATTGGTTGTGCTGGTCATTGCAGTGGTCTGGATTTTCTCTACAGGGGAAGAATCGAAACCGATAGTCACCATCAAGTCGGAATCGCAGGCAGTGACTGAGCAGGTTGATCCGTTTGTTCAGGCGATAGAAGCAGAAGCGGAACCGGATGAAATAGACCAGGATACAACGGCAGAGTCTGATGCCGACCAATCAGTACCGGCATTGACTGACGGTATTGAAGATCAGGATTCGACCCGGGTAGTGACAATTGTCGATACTTCTGTGCAAGAGTTACTTGATGGCGTTACAGACCAGGATCAGGCCGGGGCAGAGATAATTGGCGATGCTTCGATACAGGAGTCCCCTGATGAAGTGTCAGACCAGGATCAGACCGGAACTGAAACAGTTATTGATCAATCGATACAGGAGTTTCCTGATGCAGTTGAAGATCAGGAATTGACCGAAGAACTGGAGCAGGAACCGGCAAGGGACGTCAGTATAGAAAGAACTGAAAGTGGTGATTTCAACTATATCAACGTGGATGCAGGTGGCTTTGATCTGCTTGAGTTTACTTTCACCGGTGAATGCTGGGTGGAAATCGAGGACGCAGCAGGAACCGAAGAATTCTATTTTGACCTGCAACGTGATGGAGATATCCTGACGGTTTATGGTGTCCAACCGTTCAAGATTCTCCTGGGTCATCCATCGTCAGTGGAACTGAAATTCAATCAGAAAGAAGTTGATCTGATGGAGTATGAGGCCAGAGACGGCACAGCCCGGATAAATATCGGCGAATAACGCCGGAGGAAAGATGCGGCAGGAATCCTTTATTAAACGTCGAAAAACCCGCCAGATAATGGTGGGGGATGTTCCCGTGGGCGGTGATGCACCTGTATCCGTACAAAGCATGACCAATACGGAAACCACAGACGTGGAAGCGACTGTAGCGCAAATCAGACGCCTGGAAACAGCCGGTGCGGATATCGTCAGGGTTTCGGTACCGACGATGGACGCCGCAGAGGCGTTTGGCGTTATCCGGTCCAGTGTTCGAGTGCCGCTGGTATCGGACATTCACTTCGATTACAGAATTGCGCTTCGTGTCGCCGAATTGGGCGTGGACTGCCTGCGCATCAATCCAGGTAATATAGGTAATAAAAATCGAGTCAAGGCAGTAGTCTCCAGTGCCCGGGACAAGGGAATTCCAATACGCATAGGAATCAACGCCGGGTCACTTGGCAGGGATCTGCTGCGAAAATACAGGGAACCCAACGCAACGGCCATGGTGGAGTCGGCGTTACGTAACATTGATCTACTTGATCAGGAAGACTATCAAGACTACAAAATCAGCATGAAGTCCTCGGATGTGTTCATGGCCATTGAAGCCTACAGGGCAATAGCAACCCAGATTGATCAGCCTTTGCATCTTGGAATTACCGAAGCTGGTGGCTTGCGATCGGGGACTGTAAAAAGCGCTGCAGGACTGGGTCTTCTCTTGATGGAAGGTCTTGGTGATACCATCCGGATATCTCTGGCAGCAGACCCGGTAGAAGAAGTCAAAGTCGGCTTTGAACTGTTAAAGAGCCTTAATATTCGCAGTCAGGGCATCAATCTGGTAGCCTGCCCCAGTTGCGCCAGACAGAACTTTGACGTTATTGGTGTAGTTAACGAACTGGAACGACGAATCGAGGACATCACCACACCCCTTGATGTTGCGGTAATTGGTTGCATAGTGAATGGCCCGGGAGAGGCCAGGGAAGCAGACCTTGGACTGACCGGCGCCTCACCTTCAAACCTGGTATATGTCGATGGAAAACCTGAGCATAAAATTTCCAATGAAGAATTACTGGACGATCTCGAACGGATGATCCGGCAACGGGTTGCCGAGAAGCAACAGCACGAACAAAAACTCATCATCAAGACAGACTGAGAATTTCACCGTGAAAATCCAGGCCGTACGGGGCATGCAGGATTTATTGCCCAGACAAAAGGAAATATATCGTCATATCGAGGATACCCTCCGGGATGTCCTTGCTGCTTATGGGTACCGTGAAATTGGATTACCGCTCATCGAATTTACGAATCTTTTCAGTCGTCTGGTTGGTGAAAATACGGATATCGTTGAAAAAGAAATGTATACCTTTGATGACCGGAATGGCGACAGTCTGACATTGCGTCCTGAAGGTACCGTCGGTTGTGCCCGTCTGGCGCAGGAGAACGGGTTGATCTTCAACCAGGTTCAACGATTCTGGTATGCCGGTCCCATGTTCCGGTACGAGCGACCCCAAAAAGGTCGATACCGGCAATTTGAGCAGATTGGTGTCGAATGTTTTGGCATGGCGGACGCGGATATCGATGCGGAACTGTTACTGATGTCCCGGAGAATGTGGCAGGCGCTGGGCATCGATGGGAAAATCCATCTTGAGTTGAATTCTCTGGGTAACGCAGCTTCCAGAAGCGCTTATCGTCAGGCATTGGTAACGTATCTCAGGGGTGTACAAGCCGAATTGGACGGCGACAGTCAGCGACGTCTTGAGACCAATCCACTGCGAATTCTTGACAGCAAAGTGGAACAGACACAGGCACTGCTGGCGGATGCACCGCTGTTGACTGACTTTCTGGACCATGAATCCAGTGTTCACTTTGATCATCTGAGAAGAGTACTGGACAGGAAACAACAGCCTTACAGGGTCAATCCCAGGATCGTCCGGGGACTCGATTACTACAGTAAAACAGTGTTCGAATGGATTACAGATTCACTGGGAGCCCAGGGTACTGTGTGTGGTGGTGGCAGGTATGATAGTCTGGTGGAACAACTCGGTGGAAGGTCTGTCCCAGGATTGGGTTTTGCCATCGGGATCGACAGACTGGCCATGATGCTGGACGACAACTTTGAATCAACGGCGTACGCTGATGTCTATATTGCTTCGGTTGGAAACGCCGCTCGTGACTGTGCGTTGATGCTGGCGGAAGATATTCGGGATGAAATGGTAGAATGCCGGGTTGTCGTCCACTGCTCAGAAGGTAAACTGAAGCGTCAGATGAAGAAGGCCGATGCCAGTGATGCCAGAGTGGCGCTGATTATCGGTGAAAATGAGGTTTCCCGGAACGAGGTAACCGTTAAACTGCTTGCCACAGGTGAACAACGGTCAGTTGAGATAACACAGGTACCAGATTATCTCAGGCAAGTCTTGACCAGCTGAAGAGCCCAGAAAAAATAGCCCGGAAAAAAAGCCCAGAAAAAAAGAGCCCAGGGAAAAAGACACCACGTGAAAAGAGTTCAAAAGAAAAGAGTCCAGGATAGAAAGTCCAGGAGAGCATTTTTTGCTGCAGAATCAGAGGACGAACAGCTGGAAATGCTCAAGAACTGGTGGGATGAGAATGGGAATTCTCTGATTATCGGTGTCGTAGTGGTTCTGGCCGTAACCTTCGGTTACCGCGCATGGGATAACAGTGTTATAGAATCAACTGAATCTGCTTCATCCATGTACGAAGATTTGAAAGGTTCCATCGCCAATATACCTGCCACTGAGTTACCAGGTGAAGCTCTGGCATCAGCCAGGTCACTGGGTGACAAACTTAAAATCGAGTATGGAAATACCGCCTATGCTCAATTCGGCGCCTTGTTTATGGCCAGACTCGCCATGGAAATGAAGGAGTATGAAAGGGCCGAAACAGAATTACGCTGGGTGTTGGATAATGATGTAGACGAGGGGCTGGAGATTATTACGCGTATGCGTCTTGCGAGGGTATTGGCCGCACAGGATCGCGTTAATGAAGCGTTGCTGGTACTGTCCAGTGATATTGATCCGGGTAACTTCCAGTCTTCCTGGGAAGAAGTACGGGGCGATCTCTACTATCAGTCTGGCGATAACGGAAAAGCAAGACAGGCCTATCAGAAGGCGTTTGATGTGCTTGACCAGGATCAGCCAAGAGCTTTGTTAAAGATGAAGCTTGATGACCTGTCACCGGTCATTGTTGCAGTCGAATCGGATGCTGCCTGATGAAACTTTTTACCTTTCTGTTAATCATTCTTCCTGTGTTCTCCGGTTGCGCCTGGTTATCACTGGGTGATAAATCCGAGAAAGCCAAACCGAAGGAACTACAGTCTATCCAGACGGAAATTGACGTCAGGAAAATCTGGAGCAGGAGTATTGGTAAGGGTACCAAGGATAAAGCGATCAGACTGGTCCCGGCATTGTCTGACGACAGAGTATTTGCCGTATCTGCAAACGGCAATATTGCCGCATTGCGTACCAGTGACGGCAGAGAAATCTGGCGAGCTCGGGTAGAGGATTTTTACAGTGATGAAGATATCAGGAATGCCTTCAGTGATGAAGTGGACATCGTCACCGGCGGAGTAGGTGTTGGCAGTGACCTGCTGGCCATGGGCACTGCCGCCGGAGAGATACTTGCACTGAACAAGAGTGATGGAACAATCGCATGGCGCAGCCGTACCACCAGTGAGTTACTCGCACCGCCCCAGATTGACAGGGATATCGTCGTGGTACATACCATTGATGGTAAAGTTGCAGCTTACGATACCGGAAACGGGGATCGAAAATGGTTGTATTCCACTACCATACCCAGCCTGACCCTGCGTGGTACAGCTACCCCGATCATTACCAATGATTTTGTCGTGGCCGGGTTCAGCAGTGGCCGATTTGCATTGATAGACAGGACAAGGGGCCTTGCCGGACTTGAACGGATGGCGGGTGTTGCCCAGGGTCGTTCTGACCTGGAGAGACTTGTGGACATTGACGGTAACATGATCTTGATAGGTAACCACCTGTTCTTGATTGGTTACCAGGGTAGTCTGATTGCATACAACACCACCAACGGCATCATGGAATGGAATCGGGATGCCTCCAGTGTGGTTGGACTCGGTTCAGGATTTGGCAATATTTATGTCGCCTATTCAGACAGTCGACTAGCCGCCGTTGATGTGGACGACGGCAAGGATGTGTGGGAAACGGATGCATTGCTGCACCGTAGCATTACGACACCGGTTGCAGCGGGAAGTTACATTGTCGTTGGCGATTTCAAGGGTTATCTGCACGTCATTGCACAGTCTGACGGCCGATTTGTGGGACGTGAGAATATCGGTGGCGGTGGAATTTATTCACCAGCTGTCACTGATGGGAACCGGGTGTATATCATGGATAACAGCGGTACACTTTCTTTGTTCGAATTGCGGTGAACTGGACTTACAGTGCTTCCCGTAATTGCGTTGGTGGGGCGCCCTAACGTAGGAAAATCCACTTTATTCAATCGACTGACCCGGACAAGAAGCGCGCTGGTGGCCAGTTTTCCCGGTCTTACCAGAGACCGTCAGTATGGTAGAAGTGCCCGGGGTGACTTTATCGTTGTCGATACCGGGGGCCTGACGGGTGATGAGGATGGCATCAATGGTCCGATGGCTGAACAGGCCATGCAGGCCATAGATGAAGCGGACCTGGTTGTGTTCATGGTTGATGCCAGAGACGGTAGAGTGGTTGGTGATGAAAACATCGCCGGGGTTCTTCGGCGGCAGGACTGGCAGGAGGACAAAAATCAGCAGGTTCCCGTACTTCTGACCATCAACAAGATAGATGGAATTAATCCGGATATTGTCAGCGGGGAATTTCATACCCTTGGATTGGGCGAACCGGTTTGTGTCTCGGCCACCAATGGACACGGTATTCAACAATTCATCGATGTGCATGTCTCGGCTTTTCTGGCAAATCCCGGGGTAGAGTCCTATGGATTGGCCGATACTGGTATCAGGATCGCTGTTATCGGCAGACCCAATACCGGCAAATCCACTCTCGTTAACCGGATGCTGGGTGAAGAGAGAGTTGTCGTCTTCGACGAGGCAGGCACAACGCGGGATAGTATATACATACCCTTTGAGCACGATGGCAAGGCTTATACCATCATTGACACCGCGGGTATTCGCCGTCGCGGCAGGGTATATGAGTCCGTGGAAAAATTTTCCGTGGTCAAGGCGCTGGAGGCTATTGAGAATGCGCATGTGGTAATCCTGATTATCGACGCCAAAGACGGCATCGTTGAACAGGATTTGCATCTGCTCGGGCATGTTCTGGATGCTGGACGTGCACTGGTTATTGCCGTCAATAAATGGGATGGTCTGGTACGGGAGACAAAAAAAACCGTCCGTCTGGAGTTGGAGCGTCGATTGACATTTATCGACTTTGCCAAAATACATTTTATTTCGGCGCTACACGGGACCGGTATAAAAAGCCTGTATGGTTCTATTCACAGAGCTTATGATTCAGCTACCCTGGAGATCAAGACTTCGGAATTGAACCGGGTTCTTGAACGGGCGGTAGATGAACATCAACCGCCGCTTGTCCGGGGCAGACGCATAAAACTTCGCTATGCTCATCTTGGTGGAAGCAATCCACCTGTCATTGTCGTTCACGGCAACCAGACAGAGTTCGTTCCAGATGCCTATCGGAGGTATCTGGAGCATCGTTTTATCAAGGCCTTCAAAATGGAGGGTACGCCGGTTCGTCTTGAATTCCGCACATCAGACAACCCGTACAAAGGTCACTCCAATGAATTGAACAGAAGGCAGGTCAACAAGAGGCGTCGCCTTATGGATCATGTTCGCAAGCAGAAAAGACAGCGTAAACGCAGAGGCTGAACCCGTTATTCCCCCGTTGGCAGGAAAAGCTCAGGGTTGACCCTTGCGTTATTCAAACTGACACCCCAGTGGAGATGAGCACCCGTTACCCGGCCGGTCTGACCGACAGCGCCGATTTCATCTCCGGCATTGACCTTGTCACCAAGACTCACATCGATTCTGCTCATGTGACAATACATCGTAATGAGACCCTGTCCGTGGTCAATTAAAACGGTATTGCCGTTAAAGAAATAGTCTCCCACGGCGACGATTTCACCTGTAGCGGGAGCCACGATAGGAGTGCCTTCCGGCGCCGCGATGTCGAGCCCACTGTGCGGATTACGGGGTTCACCATTGAGTATTCGACGAAGCCCGAAGGAACTGGACATCGGTCCCCGGGTAGGTTTTATGAACACCGTCTGTGGGTTGATGGAAGTATTAAAATGGTTAAAAGCGGCATCCATTTCCTGTCTATCCCGGCTGATGCGCTCCAGGTCCTCTGGAAGAGGATTAACCTGGCGGCGATTTTTGATAGTGAGATGCTGGGTTTCGTATTCAAGAGGTTCTACGATGAAGGCAATCTGTCTTGCACCCACTATGATCTCATGTTCACCTGTAGTGGCGTTCAGGGGTATACCCACCAGGGCATATGCTTCATCCTCATGGGTCACGGTCATCACCGGAGCCCCATTGTAGAAGGTTTTTTCGATGATCCCGATCGGGATGACGGCAACGCCGCCAGGTACGGCCTGATGCTCCGGCAGTGCAGATGCTCCAGGGTTGACCAGCAGAAGACTGGACAAAATACTCCCGCAGATGAGTAATCTGATATCTTTAATCTTGTTTATCTTTCACCTCCACTGTTAATTGCCCCTGTTGCAGGCGAACTTTGAGCGATTCACCTTCGGTAACTGTGTCAGAGTGGGTGACCACCCGGTCCGACTGGTCCCGGACAATAGCATAACCCCGCTCAAGAGTCGCCAGCGGGCTCAGGGCGTTCAATTTTTGCCCCAGCATGTGTAGTTTACCCTTATCGGTATTCAGTGAGTTTTCCACGGCCCGGTTGAATTGCCCCAGCAGAAATGAAGTTCGCTGGAGTGTCTGCTGGATACGAGGCAGTGGATTTGCCAGTCGCGCCGTGTTGAGTTGTAACTGGACCCGGGATTTTTCCAGACATTGCTGCATCAGGGAATGCAGACGTTGTGCAACATCATCGACTGCATATTTCCCCCACTGACGTTGAAAACCTTGCTGGAGTCTGAGCTCCATATGGTCAATCTGCTGATTGAAATCCTGCAATCTTCGGCTGGGTTGTCCCAATCGATGCGACAGATGATCAAGGTGATGTCGTCTGCGTGCTAAAAGAGATGTGAACTGGCTGAGGAGTTGTTGCTGTGACTTGACAGTGCTTTCCAGCAATTCCCTCATGTCCGGACTGATCAGTTCCGCAGCGGCAGAGGGGGTTGGGGCACGCAGGTCGGCTGCAAAATCGGCAATGGTGACATCGGATTCATGGCCAACTGCACAGACCATGGGAATTTTGCTCTTGGCAATCGCCAGGATGACGGTTTCAGCATTGAAGGACATCATATCCTCAAGGGACCCGCCACCCCGGGTGAGCAGCAATAGATCAAAGGGATTGTCCTCATAGCGGTTGGCGAATTCGATCTGGTTCACAATACCGGAAACCGAGTCTGCCCCCTGAACCTGCACCGGCAGAATGGAGATTTCAATAGCAGGGAATCGGCGTTCAAGAATATTGAGTATGTCCTGGATGGCGGCTCCGGTGGGTGATGTAATGATGCCGACATGGCGTGGTACTGCCGGCAGTTTACGTTTACGGGCTTCGTCGAACAGGCCTTCTTTCTGTAGTTTCAGTCGCAATTCTTCAATTGCGCGGCGAAGTGCCCCGTCTCCGGTTTCTTCAAGGTGTTCCGCAATCAGTTGAAACTCACCGCGCCCCTCATACAGGCTTATCCGGCCCCGGATGGTGACCTGTGTCCCGTTTTCCGGTGTAAACCTCAGTAACTGGTTCCGGTTGCGGAACATGGCGCAACGCAATTGTGCCTTCGAGTCTTTCAGGGTGAAATACCAATGTCCGGACGAAGGCCGTGCAAAGTTGGAAATCTCACCCTCTACCCAGACTGTTGGGAATTCTCCCTCCAGCAGACGTCGAACACTACGATTCAGGTCCGAAACCGTGAGGACTTCTCTGTTTAACCCAGGGGCTTGTTTCTGTGAATATTGTTCTAATTCAGGCATAGAATTGACGACAGGTCTTACAAGTACGTTATTCTATGACATTATGTCGGCTATAACAGCGTCAGGGAGGCTGTCCGGGAACTGCCACCTGACACATAGTGAGTAGTTGCTGCATATTCAGGCCGAATCCATTGGCGGGTCAGGGAAATCACAGGTCAATATGAATCAGACCAGATCACAGGATATCCATCAGGATAGAATCCTCATACTGGATTTCGGTAGCCAGTACACACAGTTGATTGCCCGTCGTGTCCGTGAGACAGGCGTTTATTGTGAAATTCATCCCTGCGATACCCAACAGCAATCGCTTGTCGATTTCGCTCCACGTGGGATCATTCTTTCCGGTGGTCCGGAGTCGGTTACTGATGCCAGTACGCTGCAGGCGCCGGAATTTGTATTCGGTATGGAAATACCGGTACTGGGTATCTGCTATGGAATGCAATCCATGGCGGAACAACTCGGTGGACGAGTGGATAAATCGGGAATACATGAATTTGGTTATGCCCAGGTAGAAGTGACCGGGTGCAGTGCCTTGCTGGACGGTATCGAAGATTCTGTGGAAGAGGGACATCGGCGGCTTAATGTCTGGATGAGCCACAGTGACGCAGTGGTTGATGTTCCCGAAGGATTCCAGTGTCTGGCAAGTACCGACAACACCGCAATTGCGGCCATGGGTGATGATCGGCGCCGCTTTTATGGTTTACAGTTTCATCCGGAAGTGAATCACACCTGGCAGGGGCTACCCATCCTCAGACGGTTTGTACTGGATATCTGTGGCTGTGCCGGATTGTGGACGCCGGCCAATATCATCGAAGAGATTATTGCCGATGTCCGCGGCAAGGTCGGGAGCGACCAGGTCTTGCTGGGATTGTCCGGTGGTGTGGATTCATCGGTAGTTGCCGCTCTGTTGACTCGGGCTATCGGAGATCAGTTGATCTGTGTCTTTGTTGATAATGGTCTCCTTCGCCTGAATGAAGCTGACCTGGTCATGTCGATGTTTGATACGTCCAAAATGAAGGTCGTTGCGGTTGATGCCAGTGAGGAATTCATCAGTAACCTGGGGCACACCGAAGACCCCGAAGACAAACGTAAAATCATCGGCAATACGTTTATCGATATCTTCGAAAGGGAAGCAAACAAATATCCGGATATCCGCTACCTGGCCCAGGGAACTATCTACCCGGATGTCATTGAGTCTGCCGGTAACAAGGGAAGCAAGGCCCATGTCATCAAATCGCACCATAATGTGGGTGGTCTGCCTGAAAGGATAAAGTTGGATCTCATTGAACCGTTACGGGAATTGTTCAAGGATGAAGTCCGACGTATTGGTCTGGAACTGGGGCTCTCCAGAGAAATTGTGTTCCGGCATCCCTTCCCCGGACCTGGTCTGGGTGTCCGTATTCTGGGCGAATTCAGAAGGGAATATGCCGATATGCTGCGACTGGCGGACGATATCTTTATCGGTGAATTGCGTAAGTCCGGCTGGTACGACAAGGTCAGCCAGGCGTTTGCAGTCTTTCTGCCGGTGAGATCTGTTGGCGTTACCGGAGACGCACGTCGTTATGAGTACGTGATTGCTCTGCGGGCTGTTGAGACTGTTGATTTCATGACGGCAAACTGGGCCCAGTTGCCTTATGAATTACTCGATACCGTATCCACCAGGATTATCAATGAGGTTCAAGGGATTTCCCGTGTCACCTATGATATTTCCGGTAAACCACCGGCGACTATCGAGTGGGAATAGTCATACGTCTGGCTGTTTCTCTCACTGATATTTTCCGTTCTGATTGAATGGATCGGCATGGTGTTGCTGTGACCATCACAGCCAGTACCTTCAAAAAGTATCTGTGATTTCGGATCAGACAGGTTCAGCGCCATGTTCTTCACCGCATAGCGGCGAAGATACACGTTGATGGCTTCCTTGCCGCATTCAAATGTCCTGACATTGATCGCGCGTGGATCCAGTGGCAAAAACTCAACGGTCGGCATTCAGCACGAAGCCCTCTTGATCAAGTTCTTGTGCTGCCTTACGAAGCCTGGCTGTTGGCGCAGGCGGATTGTCACACGCCTCGCAAAAAGCGTCGAACTGCGCGTTGGTCAGTTGAATACTGCTGTAGGCTTCCAGGACCTCGGGCGCATTTTGCTTCACTAGCTGGGTAATATAGGCCTTGATACTGGTTAAGCCTGACGCATGTGCCGCGCGCTCTGCCAGTGCATAGGTTTCTTCATCCCACTGAATTTCATAACGTATGACTTTAGGCATGGTCATCTCCGAAAATTCTCTACGGAATAAATCCGTAACAAGAGAGAGTGATACGGAATTTATCCGTAAAAGCAAGGATGGCGTTCAGGAGTCCGTGCGTGGCGCTCATTGCCTGTAATCATACAGTATGTGAGCCTGTCGATACTGTATTGTTACAGCCGTACTCGATAGAGTCGGGTTCCCTGCTGCCGGTGATCTTCAACATTATGCTCAAGGCTAGAATGAATGCAGACCTGCACATGGCTGAGGATCTGAAAAACACCGGAATTGGGAACCTTTTCGTCATCTTTGGAGAGCCGGACATCGATATCATCAATACAGATGGCGGACAGATCCAAGTCAAGGTCAAAGGCGTGGATGTGTTCCACCCAAATACCGGCGAAGTTCGCAGCGATGGTGCAGAAGGGATCGCCTGCTGGTTCATCGATACCGATAACAACGAGGAAAGCTTCTTTGTCCGCCACACCTATTTCCTCGGTGCGAGCGACCCATACAAGTCACTTAAAACTACCCTCAAAGCCGAGATCAACGAGGATGCAAGGGCCACACTGAACAGTGATACCTCGCGACCTTTCAGAAAATCGACGTCAGGCCACATTTCGGTTAAGGTCATCCTTAGTGATGAAGTGATGAAGGTGTTCAAGGTATGATGATTACCAGAGGATATGATCATGGCTATCGCTGACCAGTTGAAAGCATTACTAAAGTCTCATGCCGATGGGGATGATGAGCGGTTCTATTCTATTGCAATGCAGCTTGCTGCCCATGAAGCAAAAATCGGTCATGGCAAATTGGCCGAAGATCTGCGCAATCTGGTGGATCAGGCCAAGGCTCGACGTGGTCTTCCGCCAAAAGACGCTGCCAAGACGGTTCCCATCGGACGACCACGAGGTGAGCTGGCAGGACTTCTTAGCGTCGATTATCCAAAAAACCGTCTTGATGAAATGGTGCTGGATGAATCTTTGGCCTATCAGTTCAAGCGCATCATCCGGGAACAGAGGCAGGCTACCAGACTCCTTTCCCATGGGTTGTCACCCAGACGCAAGCTGTTGTTGATGGGGCCGCCCGGTACCGGTAAGACTATGACGGCTTCGATATTGGCCGGTGAACTCGGATTACCACTGTTTCTGGTGCGGCTGGACGGGCTGATTACCAAGTACATGGGTGAAACCGCCGCCAAACTGCGCCAGGTGTTCGATGCTACGGATCGTACCAGAGGTGTCTATTTTTTTGATGAATTTGACGCAATTGGGTCTCAGCGAGGAGTAGCGAATGATGTGGGTGAAGTTCGGCGCATCCTGAACAGTTTTTTACAGATGATCGAGCAAGATGAGTCGCACAGCCTCATTGTTGCGGCGACCAATCATCCGGAGATTCTCGATCATGCGTTATTACGCCGGTTCGACGATATCTTGCATTATGAGTTGCCGGATGAGGAGCATATTGCGGCCGTTTTGAAATCAAGGCTTGGCGGGAAGACGGTTAAAGGAGTTTCCTGGAAACGTTCGGCCAGCAAGGCAAAGGGTCTCAGTTACGCTGAGTTGGTCCGTGCCTGTAATGAAACTTTGAAGGAAGCGTTGATGGGTGAGCGAAAGACCATTTCAGAAGCCGATATTCGCCAGGCGATTCTGGATAGATGCCAGATGGCTACCCGCTTCAGGAATAACATATGATAATCACGGAACGATGCTCTTATGGCCAATGACGGGGATCAACACAAGCCGCATTTTATCCTGAAAAATACAGTCACTGCTGAGTCATTTCGGACCCGCGGTCGTGGCGGTTCGAAAGAGGTTCCTACACGTGACCGTCAGCAGCATGGCGGCCGATTGTTACAGCAGTTGGGGGCACTAAGGCCTGAAATCGAGCAGGCACGTTTCCAACAAGAATCAGCAGGTATGAATGAGGGTTTCGGGCTACAAGTGGAGTTCGAGAGCTTCCCGGATATTGAATTGGCATTTGAGTCGCTGGCTAAGGAACGTTCTGGCATTGAGTTGCTCAAAGTGCGGCATGAAGAAAGTCAGACAATGGCCACAATTTTTGTTCCTGACGGAAAGCTGCATATTCTGGAAAATCTTGTAGCTGCCTATCTGGATGAGAGCAAGGACAAAATAAATGAGAAGAAGGGTACTAGAAAACCTAGAAACCAAAAGCTGCTGGATGCCATAAGAAATATTCGTGTTGCCAGACTGAAAGACTTATGGACGGATGATCTTGAAGTCTTTCCTCAGTCTGATGAGGAAGCCCTCTGGTGGGAAGTATGGCTACCGGTCAGAGGGGATCGCATCGCTGAGGTGCAGCGCTTTACACAGCTGGCGGAAAGTCTCGACTTTCGATTAGCGCCGGGGCAGATCGAGTTCCCGGAGCGAACCGTGTTGCTGATATATGGTTCGCGTGAGCAGATGCAGCGTTCCATGATGACGCTGAACAGTATTGCAGAGTTACGGCGGGCAAAAGAAACGGCGGATTTCTTCGATTCTCTTCCACTTGAAGATCAATCCGAATGGAATGATGACTTATTACAGCGTCTGAATATTCCTGTCGAAGATGAAGATGCACCCCATGTGTGCGTACTGGATACCGGGGTCAATCGTGGTCATCCTTTGCTCACATCGGCATTGGGTAGTCGTGATTTACACACCATCGAACCGGGTTGGGGAACAAATGACAATCAGGGTCATGGCACTGAAATGGCAGGTCTTGCATTGTTGGGCGATCTGTCGCCGGTGGTCGTCTCTAATGAACCGGTATCGATTTATCACAGACTTGAATCCGTTAAATTGCTGGATCGTAACCATTCCAACAGTGGTGATCCCGAGTATCATGGTTATCTGACTATACAGGCGGTCAGCTATCCGGAGATTACCGCGCCAGATCGCCAGCGTGTCTTCAGCATGGCGGTTACTGCTCGGGATGCCCGGGATCGGGGTCGTCCTTCCGCCTGGTCGGCTACGGTTGATCGGCTTGCCGTGGATTATGAAAACCAGGGAGAGACGCATCGGTTGTTCATTCTGTCTGCCGGTAATGTTGATGATCCCAATGCCTGGTCGCAATATCCTCACAGCAACAGTACCGATGGTATCCATGATCCCGGTCAGGCGTGGAACGCATTGACTGTGGGTGCGACCACTGAACTGGTTCACATAACGGAACCTGATACAGATGATTACCAACCCATTGCACCAGCAGGTGGGTTGAGTCCGTTCAGTTCCACCTCTCAAACATGGCAGGTGCATTGGCCGTTGAAGCCAGATGTGCTTTTTGAGGGTGGGAATGCGGCAAAAGATGCAACCGGTTCGGTATGGATGCCAAGCCTTAGTTTGCTTTCTACCAATGCGGACATCGCTGATCGGTTGTTTACAACAAGTAATGCCACCAGTGCGGCGACAGCATTGGCTGCAGGGATGGCCGCCCGCCTAATGGCTGAATATCCCGATCTGCGTATGGAAACCATTCGTGGATTGATGGTTCATTCTGCACAATGGACACCAGAGATGCGCGGCCAGTTTCTTACCGATCCATCGAATCCAAACAAGGGAGACGTGGCTAGTCTGGTGCGTCATTGTGGTTTTGGTCAGCCTGATCTGGAGAGTGCTTTGTGGAGCGTCGAGAATTCCCTAACCTTGGTTTGCGAAGACAGTCTTCATCCCTTTACCAAAGAAGGCAGTAAAGCGCCTACCCTGAGAGACATGAATCTGCACCGCTTGCCCTGGCCTTTGCAAGAGCTAGAGGCATTGGGCGAGACGGAAGTTGAGATGCGGGTAACAGTTTCCTACTTTATTGAGCCCAATCCGTCAACCAGAGGGGTCAAATCCCGCTATCGCTATGAGTCTCATGGTTTGCGTTTTGACGTGAAACGGCCACATGAATCTGACGATGAATTTCGTCAGCGGATCAACTCGGCGGCAAGAGATGCAGAGGAAGGCAGTAGTACCAGTAGTGGGGACGATCCAAGATGGCTGTTGGGAACGCGTAACCGCCACAGGGGCAGTTTGCACTCCGATATCTGGAGGGGGCCAGCAGCGGACCTGGCCAGCCGGGGCATGCTGGCGGTGTTTCCAGTTAGTGGTTGGTGGAAGACACGCCCCAAGCTAGAACGCTACGATCAGCGCGCGGAGTATTCGCTACTTGTCTCCATCCGTGTACCAGAGGTCGATGTAGAGCTCTATACCGCGATAGAAAACCAAATCACGATTGCGGTAGAGGTCTGATCCAATGAATTTCCGTATCGCAGACACCTTCACCTACAGTATCGCCAAACTCACTGGTGAGGAACAAAAACAGGTCAAGACAACAGCATTCGATCTGCAATTGAATCCAGCAAACCCTGGAATGCAGTTTCACAAGCTCGACAGAGCTAACCCATGTTTAACACGCGGCGATTTCCCGGTCGTTTTGCAGGATAATGAGGTCATCTGGCGGATTTTGGGTGAGCGCATCTCTCAGTTTACCGGTACGGTAGTTCAATACACCGCCACGAACAGCGTGATCGGTGGCGTCGTTTGTGTCAGGCGCCTTGGCGCCTTCTGCCAGCAAGTCCACGATACGAGCCAGAAAGCGCACCATTGCGATAAGCAAGGTCCATGCAGCACGGAGAATCCGCATGAAATTATTTGAGGTTTTGCCTGGCATGATTATTCCTCTTCAAACTCCGCATTGCTGAAGCGCAGCACGTTGCAGTTTTCCCTTACGGTACGCTGAAGTCCTTCATCAAAGCCTACATTGCTTTTTGCTTCGATCTCCACCGAGATCGTTACATCGACTCCAAGCTTGGCGGTGAAATGCTGGACCACTTCGTCCATGATGGTGGCGAAATCTATCTTGGCTTTAACCGGGTCGAGCGAGATAGTGCCGTAGAACTGTTTCCTGGTTGCGGCAGGTGTGGTCGTGTCGGTTTCCCCGGTGTCGCCGGGCGTTGGGATTGGTGTCCCCACATCGCCGGGCTCCGGGCCGGGCTGGGATGGCTGCTGTGTGCGCTCGCGGTAGGCTACCGCAGCCTCGCGATCTATCAGCAGCGATGATTCATCCAAGTTAGCGAAGGAACCACGCCCAAAGTTAAAGCCGAGGTAACGGTCGCCTTCCTTGCCAGAGGCAAAGGCAAAGAAGTCTTCACTCTCGACACCCTGGTTGATGGCATTGCGGAAAACATTGTCATTGACAAGGCGTGGCAGGTAAAGGTAGTGACAGCTGTCCTGCCAGACCTTGAGGGCGCTGACATCTTCCACACCATCTTTCAGATACCACTGGTTCAGCACGTTGCGCAGGTGAATGGGCGACCACTCGTAGATCAGCCATTCCTCCTCACGCAGTTTTTCCTCGATGGCATGGATCAGATTCGGAGCGGTGGGCGAAACTGAAACCACTTCCCAATTCAGTGTCGGTTTGCCTTTGACGAATTCTTCGATCGGCGCGATCAACCACTTGTAGGTTTCACGTACCAGTTGGGAAAGGGATTGATCAGCGCCATAGCGATTGCGTTTGGCCTGATTCAGGTGCGAGAAGTCCTGGTTCAGGGTGCCGCTCTCAATATCAGCTACGATGGATTGCCAAGCCAGGAAAATTCGGCCCTGTTCCTTGAGGCGGCTGACCACATCGTAATCGGGTGCCAGGAAGATCAGACGGTTCTGTTTCTGCCGGGGTTGATCGCCACGGTTACGCAGGATCTCTTCCGCAGCAGCGAATGCCTGGTTGGTCTCGCTGCGGCTGTAGGCGCCATTGGTTGGCAGTACGACGAGTCGTGGTCCCGTTGCATAGTCATCGGGCACGTCGGCAGACGGTGTGAAGACATGGACGCCACCAAACTGGTGAATGCGTCCAAACACCCCGGTGACGCGGGTCTTCAACAGCGGTAGCAGTTCTTCTCGCTCGTTGATGTTCTGCTTGCGGCTCTCCATCTCCCGGCGCAGGTTAGGCATGGTATCCAGCCAATAACGGTCCTTGTCGGAATAGAGGTAGTGCAGGCGATCACGCAGACGCTTGAGCACATCTTCGAAGACGCCGATGGTTTGTCCGGGCTGTACCGTCCCCATGAGGACGCGTTCGACCTGGATGCCACGGATCATCTGTTCCCGTGTCGAAGGTGCGCTGCCCAGGAAGATGGTCCGAGCTGTGCGGCGTGCGGCTTGCACCCCGCCGAACAGCGTGTGATGACCATCAATGTCATAGGGGGCAGAGCGAGTACCATCCACTTCGCGCTCGATCACTGGTTCCCAACCCTGCGGCAGGTAGTGGATGCTCTTGTTGCGGACATTGCTGTCTTCCAGTGGCAATGAGCCGGGCATGATCAGTGCATCCTTGTTATCCGAGTTCCACAGGCGATGGATGACGATGGCCATGTACTGCAGCACACCACGGGTGCGCTGGAATTTCTCCAGCGTGGACCAGTCCTCGTACAGGCGGTCGAAAATCTCCGGATGGATCGGGTAGGAGCGGCACAGGCGCTCGAAATATTCGTTGGATTGGGTCTCGACCGGAAACATCTCCGCATTGTGGCGATAGAAGTCGGAGAACTGGCGGCAGATACCCTCTACCTCGGCGCGCTCACCGGGGGTCTCAAACAGGCGACGACGCACAATCTCAAAGGCCTCTTCCGTACCAACCGGCTTCCAAACGTTCTCTATGCGGGCAAAATACTTCTCTATCGATTCAAGCGCTTGCTTCCCCATGGTGCCGCCAGCTTCCAGTTCTGATGCTGGCAATGACGCCAACATAATGGCATTTGGTACGGCTTTCATCGCCTCAGTTAGAGCCTGGATAAAGCTCATATTGCTGTCGAAGGTGCCTGCCTTGAACCGTTTGCCTAATTCCAGCTGGCGGATAAAGGCCACCAACTCATCGATCAGGATCACGCAGGGCGCAGCCTTATGGACGAGGACGGTCAGTACCTCTTTGCCGGGTGATGTGCCATAGGCATCGCTGTCGGCGACCATCTGATAGCCTTCCTCGCCGAGTAGTTGCCAGGCCAGCTCACCCCAGAGGGTGTTGACGGTAACGCCACCGTATTGCCTGGGTTGACTGGGCGATAGATTGATACCGTCAATCACAGCGACCTTGGCATGTGGCAGGCTCTGGATGCCCGCCTCATCCAGTACAGGCGGAATACCGGCGAGTTTGTCTGTGCCTACCTCTAGTGAAGCCAGGTGATAAACCGCCAAAAGAGTATGGGTCTTACCACCACCAAAAGCGGTTTGTAGCTGGATGACCGGGTCACCCCCATGGCTGGCCAGGCGTTGAGCTACCGAGATCAGTAGCAGCCGCATACCCTCAGTGATATAGGTCCGGGAGAAAAATTTCTCGGCATCCTGATATTCGTCGGTTGCGGTACCGTTGGCTACCTGGGTGATGTCAGCCGCAAACTCGGACTGTTTGAAAGTACCTTCCAGTACGTCCTTGTGCGGGCGGGCGATCTCTCGCCAGGGTTTCAAGCTCATGGTTTACTCCTCAAAGGTCCAGTTCGAGTTCTGTCTGCGTGCCACGATGGCCGACCTCGTGAGAGGCGGCGACGATGGCATGCCAGGACCCGATCAATTCGTTATAGGCACGGGCTTCTTCCGCCCACTTTTTGCGTTCGCAGAGGGTGTAGAGGTGATAGGCGAGCTGGCGGATGGATTCGCCTTTCTCTGGCATCTTGGCCAGTAATTCGCCAGCGGCTGATTCACCCTGTTTGTTGAGACGGCGGATCATCTGATGGCAGGCTTCCCAGATGGGCGTGCGGTTGTCTTGGGTGGGATCCCAATCCGCTTCGTATTCGCTCCATTTAAGGAGCCGTACCTTGCCGCCACCAGATTCCACAACGCCAGCCTCGCGTACACCGTCTACGCTGGTGCCTTTGGCGCGGGCTAAAGTGTCTGCTTCACCAAAAGGGCCTGTACTCCATCCATACTGGTCGAACCAGCTGGAGCAGAATTGGGTATCGGCGTCGAAGTTGCCGGATTCCGGGCTCAGGTAATCGGTGATGGCGCGGTTGATCAATACCAAGGCGTCGTGCACGCGCATTTTGGAACCGTCCTGGTTCAGCACGGCGGCGTACTTGGAGAAGATCGCCATGCCGGGGCCGATGGCGGCCTGGGCCAGGTCCACAGGCGCAATGGGTGTCTGGCCGGTCTCGCCACCGATCATGGTTTCCAGCGCCTCGGGTATCTCCTCGCGTAACTGACGCTGGAAGTCGCGGCGGGAGATGGAGTCGGCGTTCGGTTCGCGTTTGCGGCAGACCAGGACGATGGAGGAGGCCAGGGCGTTGGTGCCGGAGC
Organism: Gammaproteobacteria bacterium; assembly: GCA_026713185.1. Taxonomy (GTDB): domain Bacteria; phylum Pseudomonadota; class Gammaproteobacteria; order Pseudomonadales; family Azotimanducaceae; genus UBA7455. The sequence goes on along the minus strand of JAPOOX010000274.1, from coordinate 15,178 downwards.
CGATCATGCGATTGGCCATCTCGGTACGCATGGGCCAAGTGCCATCAATGGAGAATCCAGCCTGGATCACCGCTTCCAGGAAGGTCACCCAACCGGTGCTGGTGGTGCTGCCTTCCTTGGTCTCCGCCTGTTTGAAGGCGTAGTAGATGGATACCGGAAAAGCAGGATGTGCTTGAACCGCCAGGTTTTGGATCGCATGGGTCATGCCACCCATAAAGAAGGTTTCGGCTTTTTCTTTGCTCCCATGGCGATATGGCGTTGCTACCAACTCCTCAGCTTTTGGTACCGCCATGGTGCCGAACAATGTGGGGTAGATATTCCGCAGTGAGCGACGCATCCAAACATAGAAAAAGTCTGACAGGTCAGCATAGCCAATATTGTCGTAATAGGGTGGGTCAGTTGAAATCAACTTGTTTTGGCTAAACGACTGTATTGCAGCATCATCCTGTTTTGCATGGCCAGATCGGTTTGCTGGAGTGTGGGCCAAAGCTTTCCAGGTCCAATCTGTCATAGCCATCCAGTTTCCGGAAGACGTACAAAAGGGGTTAGCTTCTGCATAATCCCAAACCATGGGGATAGCTTGTCTCCCAAAAGTGTTTCTCATCTTCTCGCCAGATGAGTGCCAGCTACAGATTGACGACCAGTAATCGGATACTTTGTCTGAGATGAACCCCAAATAAACCGCCACCGCATCCCCGTAAGCCGTAGCCCCTGAGCCGTCTTGGGCCAGACCCTCACCATCATCCGGCAGGCCGGCGGTTTTGGCATCAGCGATGGCTTTGTTGCGGGCATCCTGAACCAGATCTGAGAAGGTAGTCAAGGCCACAAGCTGGCGGGGGGTGAAGAGGTCGCCGAAGGTATTGAGCCCATAATTCGGTGTTTTGAAGTCCCTCGGATTTTCGGGCAGCGCATGTTCTGGCTTCCATTCCGGCTGTGCCGACCGAGCTACTTGTATCATTTCTTCCGTGGGGGAGAGGTATACTCGACCTCGAGTACCCTCGGCAACGATTGCCATTAGCCGCTCGCCCATTCGACCAGCTTTGCCTTCCTCACGTACATATTTAAATGGCATCGCCGTTTGCGACATGATGCAAGTGGCACCAGTACGTTCGACCGTACCTGCAATGGCATCAGTAGGCTGTTTGCCCATCCTGACTTCAAAGCGATAGCTGCTACCCTCGATCACCGGCTCTACCCATGCCTCTTTGCCTTTTTTGGAGGACAGTACAAAGGAGCGCACCAAGGGGACATCCACATCACTGAAAGCCGGGTTGGGACTTTTCACCGTTCTGGCCCACAGCCAGGCAATCACAGTCAGCTCTACGCCTTCATAGGCTTTCAGGTCGGGGCGTTCGTTGACCATCTCAGGAGTTATCTTGATCTTGGGGTAGAAGTGGCCGATACGCTTGAAGGCTTCCTCCCGCATCCAGTGGCCGTAACGACGCACATCCTCGGCCATTCCTCTGGCGCCAGACCAGTCATCCATCAGCCTTCGTTGTTTCTCGCCTTGGGGCAGAGGACCTACTGGCCATTGCCCGGAAAACTTCGGTGGAATCTCGATCATGGCTTTGTTGATCATCACCGCCACTGGATTCAAGTCACTGGCATAACTTTCTAATCCCAGTCGCTGCGCCTCCAGTGGGATCGCCCCTCCGCCCGCAAATGGATCATGAAAGGCCGGGAGTTTATCTGGATTGAAAAGTTCTGCTGCTTGGGGATGATTGCGGTTTAGATAACAAGTTTCATGCCAGCTTTCCCAGATCACCTCACGTGCCCGATTCAGCACCTCCTCATTATTGGTGTTTTCCCACTTCACCAAATCACGGATTATCTGAAAGAGCTTCTCGCGTTTGATCTCGGCCTCTTTCTTGTTAACACCATACTTGAATCCTTCTCCTTGCTGGTATCCGGGATCGTTGACCATTTGTGCAAACAACACGGCTCTCGCTGCAGCCAAAGGTCGGCGCGCCCACCACAGATGTAAGGTTGAGGGATGACCGTGCCGAATGGACTTTTCTCGCGCTGCCGCTGCGTTGATGTCATCCAGCGGAAGTGCAACCTCAATCAGTTTTTTGGGGGTTTTTATCTTTGTCATATCAGGTCTTTCAGTACCAGCGAGCCGGGCGTTTGAGCACATAGCCGCGGGGTGTCGTAATCTCGTTGGGTAAAAGGTTTTGTCGCAGTTTGTCCGCGCCAATGACGAAATGCCCGTGAGCCGCTTTTTTGAGTTTCGCCGAACGTCGGGTGGGCGGGAAGGCGATAATCAGCCGCTTGTTCGGGAAGTGGTTTCTGATTTGCCTGACCGGTGTGGTCAGGTCGCTATCACCCGACACAATGATGGCAGTGTCATAGTGGTCGTCGTAGGCATCGACCAGCAGCTGGGTGGCGATGTTGACGTCGGTCATTTTTTCCTCGTGACTGACCCACTTGGCGCCACAGGTTCGGCATTGCTGATCTTTTGGCAGATAGTGGCCAAAGTGGCAGGTAATCTCTCCCCGTGTGGCCAGCGCGTCCAGCCACAGGGACTGACGTTTGGTGCTTTGGCCATTAGGTTGCTGGCGAATCCGGGCGGTAAAGTAGTGACAGTGCTCAAACTGCTGTCCGGGCTTCAGGAAGGATCGGGTCATGGCCGCCAGATCCAGCCAGTAGTACTGTCGCCAGCCTTTGGCACGCAGGCCAAAGCAAAAATTGAAGCCGTCGATATAGCTGATGACGCGGTTCACAATCCTTGCCCCTCGCGTGGCAACCCTTGACAATGGGAGGTTGTGAACCTATAGTTCCGGGCATTAACCCCACCGGGGATAGCATCCTCGGCCCGACGCCACCCTCGCGGTGGCGTCTCTATTTCTGGGTCTTGAAAGCCCTGCGCTCGATAAATTTCATTTGAAGTCATAGGGTTGCCTCCGGCACTATAGCCTTGGACAGCAGGTCCCCGAGGTCATAATTGATGCTGGCGACGCCAAAGTCGGGCTCGCTGGTGAATGGGTTGCGGATGTAGTGCGGCCCTTCGTGGCTATCGCCATCGACAATCACGATAGCGAGCAGGAACTTATCCGTCTGGTTCAGCGCATAGATGATTTCGTTGCGACTGACCGTGATGGTGCTCTGGCTCTTGACTCGGCCCTTCACTTCGATGTGGCGATCCGGCTTGAGGGAGCCATCCGGGTTGGCCGGTGGCCTGGCCGTGACATCCCAGCCGCATTTTTCGGCAGAAACGTCCTTTACCTCGTAGCCAAAGCCGCGCTCCACGTCCATGACTGCGTTCATGGCGACCATTTCGATACGAGAGCGGGCTGCGGCATCGGCGCAGAAAGTGGTCTCTCCCTTACGCTGGGCCAGCAAGCCCTGTGGAATTACCAGCGCTCCGCCAATTACTACGGGGGTGCTGGAAACTACAGCCTTCATGGCTTCCAGTTCGCGCTTGCGCTGATTCAATCGCTCGGTCAGTTCATCCACCCTGCGGCGTGCCATCTCCGGCTGCATGCGGGGTTGCTTTCCTGCGGAGACATCATCGCTCAACTTGATGTAACGGTCGGACCAGTAGTTGATCTCTTTGACCAGGCGTTCATTGACGGCAGCGAGCACCTTGTCACCCTGGCGCTCGCGCCGGGCTTTCACTTCCTGGTAGTGCTCAGGCACCAGATGCTGAGAAGCGTGATTGAGCGCCTGGCCTTCCAGATTGGTGCTGATCCAAGGGGCGTTGAGTACGTCCTTGACCAGCTTCAGGTCATAGTCGTCGATAGGCTGGAGGTCGAGATGCGGCGCCCAGCCAGCGTGGAATGCTTTACCGTGTTGGTCAATCTCCACGAACTGCAGGCGCCGGGATGCCACTCTGGGCTGATCACTGTTTGCCTCTCGAACGCTGTGGTCCACCATGAACAGGATGCGTTGTTCAACACCATCATCGTTCGGATCCACCAGTACCGTGCCTTGCTTGAGCTTGCTGCGGTGGGCTGAGAGGACCAGGTCGGTGGCAGCGTGCATTAAAGGGTGGCCGGGATGAATCAGGTCGGCCATGGGTTTGCCATGGACGCGAACAAACTCCTTCTCGAAGCAGATGCGTTCGTACTTTTTCAATACCGGGGTACGGCTCTCGCCAATGACGCGATCGCGTTCACGAATGGCGGCCGGTACATGGCGAACCTCGAAGCGACCGGGCTCGCGGGGGCGCATCTCGCCGCTGAGGTTCTGGAAGGCCTCGGTGAAAAAGGCGCGGATGAAATAGGGCTGGAGCTTGCGGGCCTCGGCCTTTTCCATCTCCTCTTTGACGGCATAGAGGTCTTCCAGGCTCATGTGCTGTTCAACGAGGGCGTTGCGGCGCAGGATTTCCTTCAAGTGCTCGGTATCCAATGCACCATCGATGACCTGGTTGAGTCTGTCCTGAACCTCTGGCGATTCACCGTAGCGGATCGCTTCGATAAGCAGTTCCTTGAGGGAACGGTTCTCAAAGGCCTCGCCGAGAATGTCGAATACCTTGCCGCCCAGGGCCTGCTTTTCGACTTCCAGTTTGTCGAAGAGCTTCTGAAAGACATCGCCTTCGCGGGTCTCCTTGGCGATCAGGTTCCAGAGATGGCAGACTTCGGTCTGGCCAATACGGTGGATACGGCCAAAGCGCTGTTCCAGACGATTCGGGTTCCAGGGCAGGTCGTAATTGACCATCAGGTTGGCGTTTTGCAGGTTCACGCCTTCGCCTGCAGCATCCGTGGCGACCAGTACCAACACGTCGGGGTTGTTCCGGAACTCCTCCTGGGCCTTGCGCCGGTCATCCCGGTTCACGCCACCGTGGATGGTGATGACCGCTTCCGGATTGCCCAGCATGCCGCCAATGCGACCGACGAGGTAATTGAGAGTGTCTTTGTGCTCGGTAAAGATGATCAGCTTGCGGCGGTTGCCACCGGCGGTATACATCTCCGGTCGATCCTGCAGGAGGTGAGAGAGTTCCTCCCATTTCTTGTCGTTACCCGACTGCACGACGCCAAGGGCCTGGTGCTCCAGGTCCTTGAGGATCAGGATCTCGGCTTCCAACTCGGGGATGGTTTCTGCGGCCGTGGCCTGATCAACGACCTGGTCCGCGTAGAGCTCGAATTCCTCGGCACTCAGTGCGTCATCCAGCTCGTCGATGTCTTCCGGTAGTTCGATCTGCTTTTTGACCGCGTACTCGCCCAGAGTTTCGGCCATACCGTTCTGTTGGAAGCGCTGACCTCGAGCGAGTAGTTTCATCTCCTCCAAGCGGGATTCAAGGCGCTTGCGTCTGCGTTTCAGTGACTGATAGATGGCTTCCGGGCTGGAGGCGAGTCGGCGTTGGAGCTGTGTCAGTGCGAATCCGACAGTTCCCTTGCGTTTACCATCGATCAGTTGATCGGCCCGGTTCATCTCGTTGCGGACGTAATCGGTAACCATCGCATAGAGCGCTGCCTCGGCATCCGACAGCTCATAGTTTGCGCTGTAGGCACGTCTCTCAGGGAACAGTGGAGTTCCGTCGAACTTGAGTAGCTCCTCCTTCACCATGCGGCGCATCATGTCGGAGACATCCACCTTGTGGGCGCCCTCGCGGAACTTGCCGTAGAAGCGGTCGCCATCCAGCAGCGAGAGCCAGATCTGGAAGTCCTCTTCCTTTCCGTTGTGCGGGGTGGCTGTCATCAGCAGGAAGTGACGAGTGATGGAACCGAGTAGTTCTCCCAGCAGGAAGCGTTTGGTCTTGTTGACCTTGCTGCCGAAGTAGTTGGCGGAGAGTTTGTGGGCCTCGTCAACGATGATTAGATCCCACTCGGTGTTCTTGAGCTTCTCCTGGTACTCCTCGTTGCGCGAGAGCTGGTCGAGGCGGCAGATGAGTTGGTTCTGCTCATCGAAGTAGTTGCCGGAGGCACACTGTTCCTGCTTCTCACGACTGAAGATCTCGAACTGGACACCGAACTTTTCCATCAACTCGTCCTGCCACTGCTCGGTGAGGGATCCCGGTGAGACGACCAGGATGCGCTTGGCGTCAGCGCGCATCAGCAGTTCTCGGATGAGCAGGCCGGCCATGATGGTCTTTCCGGCACCTGGATCATCAGCCAGAACATAACGGAGAGGCTGGCGAGGCAGCATGGCCTCATAGACGGCGGAGATTTGATGAGGAAGTGGTTCTACATTGGAGGTATGGACGGCCATCATTGGGTCGAATAATGCAGCCTGGGTGATGCGGTAGGCTTCCAGGCCCAGCTTGAAGTCTTCACCCGGGGCATCGAAGGCCCAGGGTCGACCTGCCTCGGCCAGATCGAGACGCCTTTCATCCGAGCGGAACAGCATCTGCTCGCTTAGGCGGCCCTGGCTGTCCTTGTAGTAGACAGTCAGCGCGCTATCGCCGACCGGTTCCACCTGTACCACCCGCACGATCTCATCGGCCTGGATGCCGCGGATTTGGGCGTCTTTCTTGATGTCTTCGAGTTTGAGCATGAGCCTTCCTTGGTTACTCCTCTTCGTTCTTGTTGTAGCCCGGTGCAATGACGAGGTTTTCCACGCCATAGAGCGCCTGCCGGTTCTTGAGCCAGAGATGGTACTCCGGTCCTTCCAGACTATGGTCTTCGGAGCAGTCCACATTCCACCGGCGAAGTACGTAACCCGCGACGGCGGCTCGAATATTAACATTCAACACGCCGTGTTCCATGGCGTAGTCGGTTTCTATTGTTTTCGGATGCTTGAGACTTGGATGTGGCACGATTTCCAGTTCTACGATTCGATTCCACTGGATATCTGATTCACGAGTCTCATGTTCTTTGATCATGCTGTCGGTGATCGTCGGGTCAATGATGCGCGTGATTACGAAATCTGAGAATCTGGATTGCCGTCGGTCGTAGCCGCGGACATGCCAGCGCAGACCATTATCTACCAGTACAAATGGCACAATTTCACGTGTAGTTCGGCCGCTGCTCAGGGAGCGGTAGCCGATATTTACCGCCTTTTCTTGATGGATCGCGCGGGTTAAAACAGACAGCGTCGATAGGGAGGGCCTGTTCAGTTGTGCGGGCTTCTCGCACGCAATGAAGCCCTTGTGCGTACCAACGAAGTCATCACCGAATCCGTATGCAAGGGCTGCCAGAGCCTGGCTAGAGGAGTAGTCGAAAAGCGGTTTAAAAGCGTACGAGCGTGTGTAGATTTTGGCCTTGGTGTCGTATTCCAGATTCTTCGGGGCCAGTTCCTTATACAAGGTGATGTCCCTGGTCGCTGCCGCTTCCTTGATGCCAAATCGGCTTACTAGGTCGTTTCGGCCGATGGTGCCCAGAAAGCAGACCTTGAAATCGATGTGAGACAAGCGTTCCTTCTGCGTCTGGTTAATATCCTCTAGCCGCATAGCTGGCATGTGATCACCTATTTTCGCCGCATTCGTACCCGTCATTGCCAGTTATGATAATAAATAAATCATGTAAGAGTCAATATGATATCTTGACATCATCAATTTGATGATAATAGAATTGGCCGTGACCTTGCTTCAGACCAACAAGACATGTGATGCTCCGCTTTACCAAGGTTAAATGAACTCCGGTCGCTGTTCCCTCTGCGGCGTGAGCCACTTTCATAAGTCGCACAAAGACGTCGATGGCCGTATAGTAGCCGTTGGGGAACCCATCAACCGGAGTCCGAGAGCAGATTGTGCTCTACTACATCGATAAGCACGGCAGCATAAAACGTGCGGATGTCATGGATTTATGTCATGTCACCCAGGACCAGGCGTATAAACTTCTCTTGCGCCTGAAGAAGCGGGGCGAGATTGTTCAGATTGGCGATAGGAAAGGGGCTGTTTATGAGCGCAAGCGTTAATTTATGCGCTCGGCGTAAATATATGCGCCCATTTATGCGTCCGCGCATAAATGCGTGTATAGAAAGCGCCCCTTCCGTGGTTAAAGATTATTCGTGTGGATTCGCGTCCATTCGTGATTCAAAGGATTCTTGAATGGAAACAGCCAAACTAAAAAAATTCGCCCAGTTTGCCCGTCGCAGCCTGATTGATCAGGTCTCGACCAAGTTGAAGCTGGTGCTGGCCGTTGACAGTGCGGTGCGGCGTGAGAGTGCGGAGGCGGTTAAAAAACTCGAAGAGCAGGTCAAGGCAAATGACAAAGAGCAGGTGATCGAGAAGGTCGCCTACATCTGGTTCAACCGCTTCTGTGCATTGCGCTTCATGGACATGAACCGCTACACCCGCATTGGTGTGGTATCGCCAGCCGAGAGGCAGTTCCAGCCCGAAATACTGGCCGAAGCCAAAATGGGCCACATCGACGAAGACATTGTGCAAGACCAGGCCCGGCGGCAGAAGCCAAATATTTGGGCCAGGGTGTAGCAGGGTGAGCGCTATCGAACGAGCCGTGGACGAAGGTTAGGTTCCCATTGAGCACCCGGAGCGCTCACAAATGGATCTTCCCTGCACGCTTCCGTGCAGGAACCTATGGCTGGAAATCCTCCAGATTAGCGTGCCAGCGACTTCGCGAAGCTGTTTCCGAAATAAAAAAGGTGGCGAAGAAAGAACCTGATCTGGCTGCAGAAGGCGCCGTTCGCCTGATCGAAAAGCTCTGGCCTGCGCTGGAGCATGTGGACAGCTCCAGCGGCGCCTTGGGTTCTGCGGTGAACAAAACACTCGACCAACTGCTTCCCGTCATCATTAACGCACCGGCGGATGCCAATACACGCCAAAAATGGCTCGAACGCTTATGGCATGCCATAGAGGATGATGGTGTCGACTACCTGGGGCCGGTGGGCGACCGCTGGGGAGAGGTATGCGGTTCGGTGGAAGCAGCCAATCAGTGGGCGGAAGAATTGATGCCGACGCTGAGGTCGTATTGGACCAATCCGAATCCAGGTAACTATTTTCATGGCGCAACGGCCTGCCTGTCCTGCCTGCTGATGACGGGGCGCCATGAAGAAATGCTCGACCTTCTGGCCCTGGACCGAATACCCTTCTGGCACTATCGTCGCTACGGCGTTGAAGCGTTATTGGCGATGGGCAAAAAGTCGGAAGCGCTACAATACGCAGAGGCATCCAGAGGCTTGAATCAACCGGATTCGGAGATTGATCATGCCTGCGAAGAAATCCTGATTTCCTCTGGCCTGCATGGCGAGGCATATCGGCGCTATGGGCTGAGGGCGGCCCAGGGCAATTCGTATCTCGCGCGGTTTCGATCTGTGGCAAAACGCTATCCCATGAAGGATGCGTCAGCGATTCTTACCGACCTCATCGCCACGACCCCCGGAGAAGAGGGCAAATGGTTCGCGACCGCAAAGGAACTCGAACTATACGATCTCGCCTTGGACCTTGCGAACCGGAGTCCCTGTGATCCAAAAACACTGACCAGGGCAGCCAGGTATTACCTCGATTCTTCACCGGAGTTTGCCTTGGGTTCTGCCCTGACCGCATTGCGCTGGTTGAGTGAGGGGTGGGGTTACGAGGTGACCCACGTCGATGTGATGGAGGCCTATGACCGGGCAATGGACGTTGCCACCAGGTTGAATAGGGCTGACGTCGTCACTGAGCAGATTAGGCAACTCGTTGAGGCGAACGACAATGGGGCGAGACAGTTTGTGCGCCAGGCTTTACGGTCAAGAATGCCCGACTGCGGGAACGATAATTCCCCCGTGACATAGGATGGATATTTGCTTGGGTATTGATAAAGGTAACATATATGCTACCATGTGCGTCACGTGATAGAGGTTAGAGAATACTTCGACAGTGAGTGACATGATGGCTTTGACAAAAGATTTTAAGGACACCATACAGGCACGCGCCCAACGGGATCCAGAGTTTCGCAAGGCCCTGTTACAAGAAGGGGTCGAATGCCTACTCGCCGATGATGTCGATACAGGCAAGGCGGTGCTGCGCGACTATATCAACGCGACCATCGGGTTCGAGGAGCTGTCCCGGGTCTTCGACAAATCGAGCAAGAGTCTAATGCGCATGTTCGGACCGAAAGGGAACCCTCAGGCGAGCAACCTGTTCGCGGTGATCCATTACCTGCAGGAGCAGGAGGGCATACACCTGGAAGTCAAAGCACGGAAGGTGGCCTAACCCGAATATTGCATGAAATAGCCCTGAGTGGACTATATCAGCCGATGGTGGATTATTTACGCGAAGGTGGGGGCATCCCTATTGTAAGGCGGTGGGGAAGGTAGGGCAGGTGCCCAATTCATATGGAGATGATATCCAGCCATTAGCAGTCCTTTGCCGGGAACTAGCTGTAGGTCAGGAATTTGTTTCGGAAAGCCAGATTTCGAAGTGGTGGGATGCTGAATTGAAGATTTGAATACAGGGTGAGTCACATTTCCCGATTGAATTATCTGCCAGGGATGTTCAGCATTTGCCACAGTTAATCTGAGTTCTATGCAGTCAAACCCAAGGACCGCCTGGTTCCCACTTATAGGTGAAAGTCTTCACCCCGTACCCTTGCCAATGCCAGCAATCGGTCACGTACGGAAGCTGCCAAATTCTTTCCGCGTTTATCATTCATACCACTAGCGATTCCAGGTAGGGCCGCATGACGTTTCGGACTCGGCAAATAGCTGCATAGCGCCAAAGGTCGTCCATTGTGCAGTACCGAGCCCGTCGGCACTCTCTGAGTGCCTCAATGGCCACATCCAGGCCGATTTTGTTGCGGTATTTGAAACAATCGGCGACGGTCTTGGCGGGGGAGTACACGTGAACGGTCACTCCCTCGAGCTTGTGCTCCTCGACGCCGGCATTAAGCGCTGCCTGGGAGAAGTAAACGATACGTAGCGGCGGGTATTCGAGACGCGGCCGCCATGCTTTTTCGCCGATGGCCAGCCAGACCTCAAACGGCGCCTGAGTCGTGAGTTCGTGAAAGCTTAGGGCGGACAGTAGACACACCACACCCTTGGGTACGCGTTTGCCTGCCTCGGCCAGCGAATGATGCTCGGTGGCGCCGCTTCCGGGCAGGACATACAGCCCCCGGCCTATCCGTTGCAGATTGCCGGCACTACATAGACGGCTGAGGTAGGTCCTGGGGATATTATAAGAGTCCAGTTCTCGCGGGCGCAGGACACCAGCCTTCCTGACCAGTTCCAGGATTTTATCTGTCTTTGTCGTTTTGGTAACCATAATATCGTAATGTTACATAACCTAGGGGAAAATGTAAATATACCTTGGAAACGTAACATACCAATGGTTGCAGAGGTGCCAGTTGAGGGGTATTAGTGTTGCTTCAAGCTATCCGGACTCACCCGGGCGAGTCAGCCCTCTGCAGAAATCGGCTATGCTGCGCGACAGCGCGCCGCTCGCGGTGTGAGTTCCCTCATGGTCTATAGCTCAAGTCTGGCCGCAAGGCAATGACACTGGTCTCTTCGCCCAGAATGACTTTAGCGAGCTCATCGACGATCGCCATGGTCTTTTCCGGGTCCATCGCCCTGGCCATGGCCTGAGAAGACTTTTCATTTGGCCAGTCTACCCAATTTTTGAAGGGGTTCATGAGCAGGAATGTACCCTGGTCTCCACCGCCGACCTGTTGGTACCACAATGCCGGTGGCGCCGACTCCTGTGTCTTCAATGCGTCATTAATCTTGCGGAGATTGCTCCTGTAGGACCTTGTAGAAGTTGGCAGCATTGAAAAAAAGCTCACCTTCGAAAACGGATAAGCTTCGACATTATCCGGTATGCGACTGAAATCAGGCATCATCTTATAAATGCCTCCCTCAAAGGACTCGACATGCTCAGACACTTTGGCGCGCCACATGGCCATCTCACTTGTTGCAAATTCCCGGTTCTCGTCAAAGTCTTCCCACGTATGATTTCTGCTCACCAGGAGATAGTTGCCCACCCGTTTCCCGGCCAGAATCTCAAACACATCCCAACCCCAGTTGGAATTTTGCTGTCTGGCCCATTCCATGTGCTGCTCCAGAGCTTCTTCGAACCTGAGTGCGTGGCCAGGACTGGGAGAGACCTCATAAACAGAGGTATACGTCGGAAGAACGGTCTCATCCTGGCTGATTGCAGGCGAAGAGATTAAGCCCAGTGTAAGAGCAAAGACGGCAGCAGTGCGAATGGACGGGTACATGGTAAACCTCTTTTTTCAAAGTGAAGCAGAAGCTTATCAGACTTTCCATGGTACAGTATGGGGTCTTTTGACCCAGGTCTTTTTGAGAGCCTTCAGCGAGCCAAAACTCGCCCTGCCGCTGTTGCGGAGCAAACAGTCCGGCTTACCTGGATTATTTTCGGCATGTTTAATGAGAGCAAACAGTGGTAATGGTATCCGGCAAAGAGTTTATGTATGCGGCATACGAGCAGGCTCTGATAGCGGAAAAATCAGGTGAAGTACCTGTTGGCGCCGTGGTGGTTCGCGGCGGAGAAGTGATTGGTCGTGGCTTCAACCGTACCCTTGTGAATAATGATCCAACAGCTCATGCTGAAATAATTGCCTTGCGCGACGCGGCTGATCGGACCGGTAACCATCGATTAACGGATGCAGATATCTATGTCACGATCGAACCGTGCACAATGTGTGCCGGCGCCCTGGTCCATGCAAGAATTGCGAAGCTTTATTTCGCTGCTCAAGAGCCGCGCGGAGGCGCAATTGTTTCCACCATCCATGCACTCGACAACGAATCACTCAATCATTGTGTGCAATACGAAGAGGGATTGTGTGCAGATATCTGTACACAACTGATTTCCGGTTTTTTCCGCAGGAAACGCGCCGGAGAATGAGGTCAGAATGGTCATTATTCTGACCCAATCTTTACTCTGACCCCTGACTCTTACCCCACGAATATGTCAGAATATCCCTTTATCTGATCAGGTAATTTTATGCTGGTATTACCGGGTGCACCCGCACTCTCGGAATTTAGACTCCAGAAGTTGCGTTCAGACCTGTCAGGAATCCTGCCGGAGTTGGAGATCGTCACCCGCTTCATCCATTTTGTCGATCTTGAGGATGACCTCGATGATGACGAACTGGCTGTCATCAATCGTATTTTGACCTATGGTCCCGCCACATCATCCATGCCTGATATCAATGAAGTGCCCGGTGTATTACGGCTGGTAGTACCGCGTACGGGGACCATCTCACCCTGGAGTTCCAAGGCAACCGACATATTGAAGATCTGTGGACTGGCAAAGGTTCGAAGGATAGAACGTGGTATCGCCTGGCGCCTGAATTCAGACTCTCCGTTGTCCATTGAGCAGATAGCGACAGCTGACGCCTGCATACATGATCGCATGACGGAATCGGTATTATCGACTATGGACGCCAGTATCCTCTTTGCGGAAGCGGACCCTCAAACACCTGGCGCCATACCGCTGTTGCCTGCAGGGATAGAAGTCCTGGAAAAAGCCAATCAGAAAATGGGAATGGCGCTGACCCGGGATGAGATGATCTATCTGGTCGATGCTTTTACGGCACTCGGCCGGGACCCTACCGATACAGAATTGATGATGTTTGCACAGGCCAACTCGGAACACTGCCGGCACAAGACCTTTAACGCAAGGTGGACAATAGATGGCGTACCGCAGCGCTACAGCCTGATGGAAATGATTCGGAACAGTCACCAACAGATTAATGGATACAAGGTGTTGAGCGCTTACCAGGACAATGCATCAGTCATTGAAGGAAACACCGGCAAGCGTTTTTATCCTGATCCGGTGACCCGCGAATATGGTTATGCTGTTGAAGACGTCCACATTTTGATGAAAGTCGAAACTCATAACCACCCCACGGCAATTGCCCCTTTGCCTGGTGCGGCAACTGGCGCCGGTGGTGAAATAAGGGATGAAGGTGCAGTGGGACGTGGTTCAAAGCCAAAGGCGGGTCTGACAGGATATTCCGTTTCCAACCTCCGGATACCCGGTGCAGAAGAATCCTGGGAAGTGGATAACGGCAAACCCGACCATATTTCATCAGCACTCGATATCATGATCCATGCTCCCATCGGTGGTGCTGCTTTCAATAATGAATTTGGACGCCCCAATATCTGCGGCTACTTCCGAAGTTATGAACTTCTGGCCGGCGGAGAGATTCGTGGATATCACAAACCCATTATGATTGCCGGCGGGCTTGGCAATATCCGTCAGGAACACATTTCCATGCAGAATATCAGCGCCGGCGCATCGTTAATTGTGTTGGGTGGACCTGCCATGCTGATTGGTTTGGGCGGTGGCGCCGCTTCATCAATGGCATCCGGGGCCAGCGAAGCTGATCTGGATTTTGCCAGTGTACAAAGGGGAAATCCCGAGATTCAGCATCGTTGTCAGGAAGTTATAGACCAGTGCTGGCAATTGGGTGAGGACAATCCAATACAGTTCATCCACGATGTAGGCGCCGGTGGATTGTCCAATGCTCTGCCGGAACTGGTACATGATGGTGGTGTCGGCGGGTGGATGGAGTTGAGAAATATCCCCAGCGATGAACCCGGCATGACACCGATGGAAATCTGGTGTAATGAAGCCCAGGAACGTTATGTGCTTGCGGTGGCCGGGGAAGACCTGGATCGTTTTACGCAAATCTGCGCTCGGGAACGCTGTCCTTTTGCGGTGGTTGGCAAGGCAGTCAACGATACTCACTTGACGGTTACTGACGATTTTTTTGCAGATAAACCCGTGGATTTACCGATGAGTGTCCTGTTTGGCAAGTCACCGGTTATGCACAGGGATGCACAGACACGAACACTGGCTGGATTAATCAGCAGTATGCCGGATCTTGAAACGGCCATTCATCGGGTGCTTGGTCATCCTACTGTAGCCAGCAAAAGCTTTCTTGTCACGATCGGTGACCGAACGGTGGGTGGCCAGGTTGCCCGTGATCAGATGGTGGGCCCCTGGCAGACACCGGTAGCTGATGTTGCGGTCACTTCAACTGACTATCACTCGATCACCGGAGAAGCCATGTCCATGGGCGAACGGGCTCCAATAGCATTGCTGGATGCCCCGGCGTCAGGTCGGATGGCAGTGGCGGAATCCATCTGCAATATGGCGGCAGCGCTTACCGGACAAATTGAAAACATCAAATTATCGGCGAATTGGATGGCGGCGGTAGATCATCCTGGTGAAGATGCAAAGCTTTATAAGACAGTAGAGGCGATTGGATTGAATCTGTGTCCTCAACTCGGAATATGTATTCCCGTCGGCAAGGATTCCACATCCATGCAGACCAGATGGCAGCAATCTGATGGAGATAAGTCCGTAACCGCGCCCATGTCTTTGATCATCTCG
>JAPOOX010000273.1 GCA_026713185.1 Gammaproteobacteria bacterium | reverse complement strand
TTTGGGGTGTTCATTTGCACCAGCATAATGTCGGAGCGCCGAGTTGGAGGAGCATGACTACAGGCATGCGGGGGAAGCTCGGGAATCCGGGAGGGACGCGCAGACGCTGGTGCAAATGAATGCCCCAAAGCCATCTGCGAACACACTCGTTATTGAAGCAGGCTCTTTTTGGAAACCCGCTGAAGGCTCTTTTTGGAAACCCGCTGAAGGCTCTTTTTGGAAACCCGCTGAGGGCTCTCATCCAGTGAGACTCCTGTACACCTTTGATAATTCGTCAGGAAGTTGCCGAATGTCCTGAATGACCATGTATTGGGCATCGGGACACATGGATCGAAGATAATCATTGCCGGAAGGGTCCACCGTCAGGCAAAAGGATTGCACACCCTGCTGCCGGGATTCCGTCAATGCCTTCATGGTGTCCATAATGCCGTACTCCCGGCTGTTCCGGTCTTTACCATAGTCAAAATCCTGAGGATATCCATCGCTGATGATAATCAGGACCTGGACCCGGCATTCCGTCTTCATCAGGCTTCTGGTGGCATGCCGGATCGCTGGTCCCATGCGCGTACTCCGGCAGGGTTTTATACCTCCAATACGGCCTCTGGTTCTATGGTTTAACGGTTCTTCAAAGTCCTTGCAAAGATAATATTCGACCTGCTCCCTGCCATAGCCGGAAAATCCGCACACCGAAAAATTATCGCCCAGTTCTTCCAGGGCTTCGCTCATCAGAATTACGCTTTCCTTCTCCAGATCAATGATCTTTTTACCCGTTGGATCGTCACTGACCTCGCCATGGAACCCGGACAGAAAGTCATCCTCATCATCCGGGTCAGGCTGCTCCTTAGCAGTCTGGTCTGGATTTTCTATGACGTCATCCGTTGATGCGCTCATATCCAGGAGAAACAGTGCGGCAACATCCCTGTCTTTACGCTGCCGCTGCACATAGATGCGTTCATCCGGTGTGAAACCTGATTTCCGCTCTACAATGACTTCTACGGTTCGCTCCAGATCGATATCATCACCATCCAGCACCCCTTTGATTTTCCTCAATAATTCGGGCTTCAGCATATTGAGTTGTTGGCGGATACCCATTATCAGATGCTTCTGTTGCCGGAGTGTTTCGATGACAAAATCCGGGTCTTCATCCGATTCACGGATCTCATGTAAAGTACACCAGCGCCGTCGATAATCTTCGATCAGGTAATCCCATTCGTCATATCGATACTCCAGGTTCTGGCGTCCCTGATTTGCAAGACCCTTTAAACCTTCGTTGAATTTACGTCGCAGTTCCTCACCCTCTTCTCCTTCAATCTTTTCGACACCGTCCAAATCCAGGTCCGTCATCAACATGCCCACGGCGTCCTGCAGGTCTCCCTTCCTGATCTCGGCAACTTCAGCATTCTTTGGATCAATGAGTGTTGCAATGGACAACATTTCCTCTTCATCTCCGGTGATCTGTAACGTCTCTTCCAGGTCCATCAGGGCAAGATTGATCATGATCTGATCAGTATCGGATTCGCCCCGGAAAATCACCGGTTCCGGAAATATCTCTGCCTCGATATCGTTGGTGGTCAGGTCAACTCCCGCCGTCAGCAGTTCAAAACACGGTTCTATCAAGGCAATGGTATCCTGAACTGTCGCTTCGACGATCGACAAACGGTTGGTAAGGGAGTTCAGTGACTTTGCGGCCTGACGCCACTGCACACTAACCCATGAAGGAACTCCACCTCCCAGCGATGCCTGCGTCAGGATTTCCAGCAGTTGCCCCTGCCGGGTTACCGGTATTTTTTGCCTGTTCACCAGTGCAAACGCCTTTTGCGACTTGATTGCCGTCGCAGCGCCCCGGAACTTGTGCTCCAACTGCCAGTCGACACGAGCATCCTCCAGGGTTCGGAATATTTGACGGGCCAGACCAACCTGCTGGAAGGACCGAATTGCACGATTGGATTCACGGATACCGGCAAATGTACCAAACTCAAAGAATGCCAGCTGATGCAGCAATGCAATCTTGTAAAAGATAAAATTCTGCGTCTGATCAGGAAAATACGAGGCTGATTCCGGCAGGTAAACAACCCGTCCATCCGTACCGGGCAGTTCACGGAGCACATCCACGGCTTCCCCGTCAGTTTCGGATGAAACTGCTTCTATATCGAGACGCCTGCCGCAGAATGCCTCCGTATACAATTGCAGGATACGCTTGCAATCCACCAAATGAACCTGACCCTTCAGGGCGGATAACACTTCGCGGGACCGCGCCGACTCAAGATTGAAGAACGCTTCCCCTGCTTCGATTCTGTTATTGGCTGCAATCATCCCCTCGGTTATCCATGACTGCATCACTGACCGTTCTTCCAAAGGCAACTCCTGGCTGCTGTTCACAAGACAGGTCGCCAGGCGTACATCGTCAATATCCAGCAGTGATCTCACCAGTTCCCGACCCTGGGCGCCGGTAAAACGCTGCGCTGTCAAAGCCTTGTAGAATCCTGTTAAACCATGAGTTCCCCGGGCATACCTGAGCATGGCCGGTTGCAGGTCAATAAGAAGTTCAGCTGGGCAGGCTCGTTCAAGATTCGCATAGTACTCAAGACACGTCATGCATCCTGATATGGATTCCTGCTGAAGTTGTTCCAGGAATGTCCACGGTATACTTTCCGATGATCTGCTCAAATCAATGAAGCGGGTAAGGATTCCCCGATCATTTCTGATCATTTGTTTTACCAGGGCAGTCCAGGCCAGGATATCTTTTAACGTTCTGTTGCTGGCGATGTGTGTCGCCAGCTTGAAGTAATCACCAATCAGGGATGATGCCTGGCTATACTTTTCATGGATTTCCCAACCTGAAGTTTCCATCTCATGAAAGACATCCGTACGCCCGACATTAATCAGTGACTGATACCCCTCAAAATATATTTTCCCGGGTTCTGTGGAATATTGGCAGAGTGAGCAGCCAAAGCGCCCTACTGCCAGCAATCTAGCTGTTCCCAGCTGAATAAGGGATTCTGACAGTGCCAGATAAGCCAGTGTTGCTTCGGAACCATGCCAGCCAGCTTCAGTAATATCGACACAAACATCCGCCCAGTCGGACAAGACAGCATCGTCTGTCAGGCCAGTCAGTGTCGCCGCGGTTTCAATAAACCGCTGGCGAACACCGGTATTCAATCCAGACAGTTTCTCACCGGCTACTGCGATATCCATGATGACAGCTAATCTACCGGGAAAACCGTACTGACCAGTTCAATAATTGCTTTCTGAACATCCACATCGTCGGAAACCGCCCTGCAGATTGCCGCCTCGCAAGCCCTTACAGGATGGACTTCACGGGCAATCAACTGACCGGCATAAACCAGTAATCGGGTACTGACACCTTCATCAAACCCGTGCTGTCGAAGGTTCCGGATGCGTGCACCCAGAAGTGCGAGTTCCAACGCAATTGATTTCACCACCCCGCTTTCATGGCTGATGATTTCAGCCTCCTGTTCCTCAGATGGATACCCAAAGTCGATAGCGATAAAACGCTGGCGGGTACTGGGTTTCAAATCTTTCAGTACATTCTGATATCCGGGGTTGTAGGAGATTACCAGCAGAAAATCTTCATGGGCGTCAAGAATGATCCCCTGCTTCTCAACCGGCAGGATTCTGCGATGATCTGTCAGTGAATGTATCAATACAGTTGAATCTTTCCTGGCCTCCACGATTTCATCAAGATAGCAGACCGTCCCTTCCCTGACAGACCGTGTCAGCGGTCCATCCTGCCATATCGTTTCATCACCGCGCAGCAGGTAACGACCCACCAGGTCGGTGGCAGACAGATCTTCGTGACAGGCAACTGTCTGCAACGGGTTCCCCAGGGTTTGTCGACGCGGGCTGCTGTAATCTCCGCGATACAGCAGATAAGCCATGTACTCGATAAATCGAGTCTTGCCACAACCGGTAGGTCCCTTTAACAACACTGGCAAACGTTCCTGATAAGCGGCCAGAAAAATGTCCGCCTCATCCGCCAGTGGTAAATAATATGGCTCCGCACGGAGTGCATAACTCTCTTCTGTATTCATCCTGATCCAATGTCCTGCAATAGCGACTGAACCGTAAGAATATCAAGCCGGGTATGCTTATTCACCCTGAACCGGTAAGTTACTTCTCCTCCTGCAGCAAATTACTTTTCTGACTGAAACTTTTTCCAGTATGATCTTATTATTGCTTCATGAATAATCTTGCAAAAGGGAAACATGCAACAACAGGCTGTTTTTGATTTCGTATCCGGTTTCTGGGATAAGGAAATTCTACCCAGTCTCCAGGAATACATTCGAATCCCCAACAAATCACCGATGTTTGATCCGGAGTGGCAGCGTCACGGGTATATGGACGACGCTGTACAGCACGTTATGCGGTGGGTCGATGCACAGGCACCAGGATTGCGGATGTCCCGGCATCAGTTGGAGGGGCGCACACCAGTCCTGTATCTGACGTTGCCGGGAACAGGTGATGACACTGTCCTGATCTACGGACATCTGGACAAGCAGCCGGAATTCACGGGCTGGTACGATGATCTCGACCCCTGGACGCCGGTACTGAAACAGGACAGGCTCTACGGCAGAGGTGGTGCTGATGACGGCTATGCGATTTATTCCGCGATCGCGGCGATCAAGGCTCTTCAGGCACAAAACCTGGACATGCCCCGCATCGCCATCATCATAGAATGTTCCGAAGAAAGCGGCAGTCCGGACCTGCTCTACTACATGGATGCCCTGGAGCAGGACATAGCTGGAACCAGCCTGGTTATCGCCCTGGACTCCTCCTGTGGGAACTATGATCAACTCTGGATGACCACTTCACTAAGGGGGATGCTTCTGGGTGAGTTGACGGTGAGTGTCCTTGAACAGGGGGCTCATTCCGGCGCTGCCGGCGGTATCGTACCATCGAGTTTCCAGATACTGCGGCATCTTATTTCCAGACTCGAAGATGCAAACACTGGCGCCATTACGCCGCCATTTCTCAATGTACAGATTCCACTGATGCGGTACGAAGAAGCAGCCGCTGCAGGTAAGGTTCTGGCGAAGACATTTTCAACGATGTTCACCTACGATGGAGACTGCCAGCCGATAAACGATGACCCCACAGAACTGGTCCTCAATAACTCATGGCGTGCTTCTCTGGAAGTCACCGGTGTAGATGGCATCCCTTCATTACAGAATGCAGGCAACGTTTTGCGTCCATCTACAGCGGTAAAACTGGCATTACGAATTCCCCCCACTACCAATGCTGAAACCGCTGCACACGAACTCACCCGCCTTCTGACCCATAGTCCGCCTTATGGCAGCAAGGTAACATTTGAACTGGAGGTACCCAATCCGGGTTGGCATGCCCCATTGACCGAGGATTCACTGGAACAGTCCTTCCAAAAGGCTTCCACAGCGTTTTTTGGCGCACCGGCAATGTCGATGGGTTGTGGCGGCAGCATTCCGTTTATGGAATTTCTGGCGCAAAAACTTACCGATGCCCAATTCATGGTAACCGGTGTTCTGGGTCCACACTCCAATGCCCACGGCCCAAACGAGTTTCTTCATATCCCAATGGCAAAGAAACTCACTGCCTGCATCGCTCAAGTCATCCATGACCGGGTCTGTGAAAGCTGAAGATATGGTTATCAAAATAGAATAAATACCAGCGGAGATCATAATGAGTGAATTTGAAGGCAAAGTTGTAGTGATTACCGGCGCAGGGGGCGGACTGGGGAAAGCACACGCCCTAGAGTTTGCGAAACGGGGAGCCCGTGTTGTGGTTAACGACCTGGGTTGTTCCGTTCATGGTGATGACAGCAGTGATATGGCAGATCAGGTAGTTCATGAGATCAAGGCAGCCGGAGGTGAGGCAATTGCCAACAAATCCTCGGTGTCCAATCACGAAGATGCAATGAATATCATCACCGATACAGTGGACGCCTACGGTACAATCGACATACTGGTGAATAATGCCGGTATTCTGCGAGACAAATCCTTCAGGAATATGACTCTGGACGAGTGGGACCAGGTCATAGATGTCCATATCAACGGCACTGCTTATGTGACCCATGCAGCCTGGCCTATCATGTACCAGAACAACTATGGCCGGATCGTGTTGACATCCTCAGGGTCCGGGATCTGGGGGAATTTTGGCCAATCAAATTATGGCGCCGCCAAGATGGCCATGCTGGGTCTCATGAATGTACTCGCCCTTGAAGGCGCAGCACACAACATCAGGGTGAATTGCCTGGCGCCTGGCGCCGCCACACGCATGACTGCTACAGTTCCGGGACGTGAACCCGTGGATCTCGATGATCCTCCACCGGAGCGTGCAACATCGCTGGTGACACCTGCTGTCATCTATATGTGCAGCGAAGATGCTCCCACGGGAAAAGTCATCCAGGCATCCGGAGGCAATTTTTCAACGGCTGCCATGTACACTAATGATGGGGCTCAACTGGGTGTTGATGCCACTTATGAGAGTTTAGTAGACAACCTGGACATCATCACCGATATGTCTAACATTGAGGATGGGATTGTCAAGCGCAAGAGGATGCGGGCCCAGACCCGGGGAAGACAGGGTTAGGCGCCCAATCAGGAGGACGAGATGCGATATCTGTTAATTGGTTTGTCATATCTGGTTGTTGCAGTAGCCGCAGTATTTGTGGGTGTTCAAATCAGTCACCCTCCAGAGCCAGGGTTGATTGTGTCCAGCAACATCCAGTCCGGCGCCGTTCCAGCCACCATTCTGCAATCTGATTCCGATAAATCGGCAGCACCCCTGCCCCGTTTTGCAGATATAGGTCGTCAGCCAACACTGTTTCGCCAGTTGTATATCGCTTATCAACTGGCGGCCTCAAGCGATGTCCCGACATTAAAAAGTCATTTGGACAATCTGATTCATGATGATGATCCATTCTTCCACTACAACATTGCCAATGTTTTTCTTGAACGACTCATCGATCTGGATGTCATGGAGTCGATTCACTACATCGAGAATGCTGATATCAGCCGGGAACGGATTTACCGTTTTCTCAGCGACATTGTTTCCAGTTGGATACGCCATGATCCGGAGGCTGCTATCGATTACGTTCGGAATATTGACTCCTTTCAACTGAAAAACATGATCGGCGCCAGACTGCTCAGTGATCCAACGCTGGGCAATACGGGGTTACAATCAAAACTGGAACAGGTTCTTGGTCAATATGGTCAGATGATCATGCAATCGGCGAATTTACGCCAGAAAGACCCGGAAGCAGCATTTGAAGAGGCATTGTTATTGCGAGGCAGTGATCGACAAATGGGCATGTGGAATGCGGTAGCCAGATGGTACATGGAGGACCCGGAAGCCGTATTGGCCCGGGTATTGGATATGGACAATGCCGTGGAAAAGAAAAATATAATGCAAATGCTGATACAGACACAGAGTCGGGAGGATCCTGTTGCCGCACTGGAGATGGTACGCAACTATTACCCCCAGGATATGGACATGGAGCGAATGGTACTGATGGCGATGACCGGAAGAGACGTTCAGCAGGCTTTACCCTACATCAATGCCTTTGTTGAACGCACCGGGGAAACACATTTACTGCAAAACCTCGCCTCCAATTGGTCCCGGTCTGATCCCCATGCAGCCATAGACTATGCCAATACCCTGGATAACCAACACCGTCAGGCTTTTCTGAATGGCATTGCCAGCGGTTATATCCACAGTAATCCGGATGAAGGCTTGCGCTGGGCGATGTCTCTCGATAACAGGGAAGTTCTTGATCAAGTCATTCAATTTCTGCCAAATATTGATATTTCCATGGCGGAAAACCTGATGAATCGATTGGATGATCCGCAGCATACCCACAGTCTGCTAGTGAGTATCTCATTTATGAAGGCACGTGCAGACCCCGAAGTAGCCTACCAGTGGCTGGCGAAATTTCATGATGAACCCGGCTATCACAATGCCCTTACAAACGTCATTAGAGAATGGGCGCGACATGACCCCGAGAGTGCAGCTGATACTCTGAAAATACATCAGGAAGACAGCGACTACCAGGAATTATTCAGCAGTGTAGCCCAGGGCTGGGCGCAACGAAATCCTGATGCAGCGATTTCCTGGGTTCGATCCTTACCGGAAGGAGAAATCGCTGGCCAGGCTGCAGAATCAGTGATGTTTCAAATATGGAGGAATGACATTGACAGCGCCATCGACATGATGGACATGATGTCAGATGAAAGATCTTCGTCTGCACGATTGACGCTTGCCGCTATGATGCTGGCAATGAAATCTGATGAGATTGAAGACATCGTGGACAAACTTGATTTGACAAAGGAACAGGCTGATCAACTACGACAGGGAAATGCCAATTCATCGGTACATCGTTTCAATCCCACCGTACAACCTGGTTATTTTTTTAGTTCAGGGGGCGTTATGACCTACTGAGGAAGCCGGGTATGAGTTTCTGGACAATCCGGCAGTCAACCGGACATCCAGACCTACTGCGTGGCACTCCTTGGAGTAGGTAGAATCCTGGTGACGTTGATACCGCTCGTATCCATCATGTCCGGAATTATTGGCGCGATCTCGTTGGTCCAGGTTTCGCTTTTATACACCGCAGTGTAGAGTTCCTTGCGCTCGTCTTCATTTTCAAACCGTCGGGTCCAGAAATATGCCGTGTCGTCCTCTTCATCACGGAAGCTGCCGGTGATAACCATCCCCTGTGCAACCTGAAACGGGATGATGACCTCCTCCATGAACTGCACCCAATCGTCCATTTTGCCGGGCAGGATCCGGTACTGTCTTAACTCATAGAATGCCATAGGGATTTTCCTTTAATGATTTTGATCATCATAAAGTAGCGAAAGCGCTCTGACCATAGTACTAACGTTACGATCTCCTGATGATAACTGAGACCGGGATTGGCTACAGCGTCCGCTCAATCATGCCCAGACTCTTCCTGTCCAGTTTCTCCAGCCGGGGGATTTCAAAACGGTTACCATCGACATCCAGGATCAACAGCCGGTGACTGCCCAGCCTGCGGACGTGTTCTTCCGCGTTCTGCACCACGAATTCCCGTTCGCCACGATCTGTCTCAACGTCCCAGTAAGAAGTACCAAATTCATTACGAATTGAGCGGACACTCAGTATCGTCGAGGTGAGATATCGCCTATCCAGTTCCTCGTTGATAATGTTGAGCGTTTCCTCATTAAATGATCCAGGGTCATCGATCATGCAAATCTCCACTCCCTTTTCATCAAGGAAAGAAATGTATCGATCAGGATGCGTAAGAGGCGCCGCACGCACTACCTTGACGCGCGACCAGGTACGGTCACTGTCGATGGTCAGATGCAGTATCTGTTTCAGGTCGCGCGTAAGTCGCAACTGGCTCCCTGCTACATCCCCGGGGTGGGATATGATCACCGGGGGTTGTTCGGTCCGGTCACTGATTTTAGAAATAGATGATGTCATAGTGCTTATCCTTTTACGGCCATGATGGCTGATGATTCCTGCTGCGTTTTAACCAATCGATAGAATATTCCCTTGCGCGCCATTAATTCCGTGTGACTTCCTGTCTCGGCGATCCTGCCTGCATCCAGTACGACCAGGCGGTTAGCGGCGCGCAAGGTTGAGAGCCTGTGGGCGATGGCAAATGTCGTTCGTCCCGCCACCAGTCTGGCGATGGCTTCCTGGATCTTTTTTTCCGTTGCCGTATCCAGAGACGATGTCGCTTCGTCCAGAATGAGAATCTTCGGGTCGTGCAAAATAGCTCGGGCAATAGCGATACGTTGCTTTTCGCCACCCGCCAGCCGGCGACCCTGTTCGCCAACAAGCATGTCGTAACCATCGGGTTTTTTTATGATGAATTCGTGAGCATTGGCAGCATATGAAGCGCGCAGGATTTCCTCGAAGGAAGCATCCTGTTTGCTGTAGGCGATGTTTTCCGCAATGGTGCCGTTGAACAGAAATGACTGCTGTGCCACCAGACCGATCTGCGAGCGCAGGTCCGCCAGACGAATATCGCGGATATCGACTCCATCAATCTCAATACTGCCTCTGCTGGCATCATAGAATCTGGTAATCAGATTGATCAGTGTGCTCTTGCCAACACCTGATTCTCCGACCAGACCAATCATCTCATTGGGTCGCACTTCGAGGTCAATATCACGCAATACATTTTTCCCGGGATCGTACGCGAATGCGGCTTTCCTGAAGTTCACATGGCCTTTGATCAAGGGCATTGGCACGGCGTCAGTCTGATCGAATGGTTCGCTGTTGGCGTCGATGACCTCAAAGATACGTTCGGCGCCGGCAAAGGCGCGCACAATGAAACTGTAGTAGTCCGAAAACCATTGTAACGGGGTGTACAGCATCCATATATAAGCGATAAACGCCATCAGTTCACCCAGTTGCAGTTTGTTATCGAGTATCTGCAACCCTCCAAAATACCAGACAAAAAACGCGCCAAAACTCATGAAGAAGTTGGTCATCAGAAAGAACACAAGCCAGGAACGCTCTGAACTGACGCTGGCCTTGCGCAGTGACTGGTTGTGTTCCTCAAAGCGCTCACCCTCATATGCTTCCTGGGAGAAGGCTTTGATCACACGAATACCGTTAATCGACTCACTGATATGGGTCGTGAGCCGACTCCACTGAATCGACCAGCGGCGCCAATAGTCTTCAAGATAATCCCACACCAGACTGGCGACAATGATAATTGGCGGCACTGGCAGGAGTACGAACAAAGCCAACTCCCAGTTCATGGTGAAAAGGAGAATAATGATGCCAATCACCAACACCGCATTGGATAGAATAAAGGGTGCGTCGAAGATCATATAATCCTCGACCAGTTCAGAATCGTTATTCATGCGGGAAATCAGCGAACCGATTTTGCGCTTGTCGTAAAATCGCAGTGGCAGGAGCTGAAGTGCGCCAAACAGTCCGGTGCGCAGATCTTCAATTGCACGGAAACCCACCCAGGTATTGAGCCAGCGGCGCACAATTTCGCTAACCCACAGGATGACGCTGAGTCCGAACAACAAACCAACATAAAAATAGAGCTGATCCGCACTCTGACCCGTCGTCAATACATCGTCTATGATGAATTTGATGATGTAGGGTGGCGCGAGCTGTAACATGGCCGTGAACAGGGTCAGGATGACCAGCAATAAAGCCTGGGTTTTATAGGGCATGATAAAACCAAGCAGTCGAAACAGTGTGTCGGTCTTTTTGATACAGGCCGGGCAGATGCCGCCTTTCTCCGGCAGCAGTCGATTGCATTTATGGCATCGGGTCTGGTCCATCTCGAGTGGCAGGTTTGGTTCGTCACCGTCGATGAGCCGTTTGATACCTTCGGCCACCTCGGCAAATTTGAGTGACAGCGAGTTGGAATAGAACAGGCAGACTGACTCGCCGTCGTAAGGTACAAGCATCAGACGTCCTCCACCAACCATCGGTTCCATGTGAACGGTTTTGAGAGATTGCATGGAAATTTGCATATCTTCAGGAGTGCTGTCATCAGGCGCCAATACCAACAGACGATGGTTGGTGACGACAAGCCATCGACTGCCATACCGGTGTGTATCGACCATGTCCGTCGTTACCTGGATGGTCACTTCCTCAAACGGACCTATGGCCTTACCAACCTTGTCGAGAACTGTCTCCGGCAACTGTTCGATAAAATGTGACTTACTTTCGTTGAACTGTGACATCAGTTATTCCCTGGTAGCGATGATTGCATCCATCGCCTGTTGTAGTTGCACCAGATCGTAAAACACGCCTCGTTTCGACATCAGTTCGGTATGTGTGCCCTGTTCGACGATACGGCCCTGGTCCAGAACAACCAGCCGGTCTGCGTTTCGCAGGGTCGAGAGTCTATGGGCAATCGCGATAGTCGTGCGGCCTTCTGTCAGCTTGCCAAGTGCCTGCTGAATCTGTTGCTCAGTCGCAACGTCTACGGATGCGGTAGCTTCGTCCAGAATCAGAATGCGTGGATTGTGCAGCAGAGCGCGTGCAATGGAGATACGCTGGCACTCACCGACCGACAGACCAGCGCCCTTCTCACCTACGCTTGTGTCATAGCCGTCGTCCTTGCCCAGAATAAAGTTGTGTGCATTGGCCGACCGTGCCGCGTCCACTATCTGCGCAAAAGTTGCATCATGCCGACCATAGCTTATGTTTTCGGCAATCGTGCCCGAGAACAGCATCGGCTCCTGCAGTACAATACCAATCTGTGAACGTAGATCATGCAGATTGAGCCGGTTGACATCGACATCGTCGATCTCGATGGTCCCTTGGTCCGGATCGTAAAATCGTGCAATCAGATTAATGGTCGTCGTTTTGCCGACACCGGATTTACCCACCAGCCCGATCATCTCACCCGGCTTCACATCCAGGTTTATGCCATGCAGCACAGGTTTGCTTTTGTCGTAACCGAAAGTCACATCGCGAAATCGAATGTGGCCCTGCATTTGAGGCAGCCGTACTGCATCGGGAGCCTCGAAGGATTCAGACTCGGTGTCGATCACTTCAAAAATGCGCTCTGCGCTGGCAAAAGCCCGGGTCATCTCGACATATATCTGTCCGAACCTCACGAGCGGACCATAGAGCAGCCACATATAGGCATAGAAAGCCAGCAGTGTTCCCAGCGTTATCCGGCCATCCAGAACCTGTTGTCCGCCCAGCAGCCAAACGATCAACATGCCGAGACCAGTCAAAAAAGTAATCGTCGCAATGAAAACACCACTTTTGATTTCCGTCTGCTGCGCCACCTCACGTAACCGGAGGTTGGGTCTGGCAAAGTTGGACATCTCGCGTTTTTCCTGGGCGAAGGCTTTAACGACACGGATACCGGTCAGAGTTTCCACCGTACGATCCGTCAGCGATGCCCAGACCTGGCTCCACTTGCTGAAAAAGGTGCGCATACGCGGCCAGAAGATGAATCCCCAGGCAATCAGAAATGGCACCGGGATCAGCACATAAAGGGTAAGAGGGACACTCATCCACAGGAGAAAACCGAGTATGCCGAACACCAGCAGGCCGTTGATGATGATGTACGGCAGGCCGTCAATCAGAAAATCATGCAGCAATCCGACATCGCGCGAGGCGCGGGATAACAGTGTGCCGACTTCCCTCTTGTCGTAAAACTGCATCGACAACATCTCAAGGCAGCGGTACAAATGACCGCGAATATCAGCCACTACCTGGGCGCCCAGCCAGGCCGCTGTCCAGCCGTGAACCCATTCTGCGCTCCAGTTCAACAGGCGCAAACCAATCAGAGCCAAGACGAGCAAACCGAGCAGACTGACCCGGTCATCCATTGATGCAGTCCCATCAACAGGTACCAGAACATCGTCAACCAGATGTCTGGTCACAAGCGGTGGCAACAACTGTGTGCCGGCCATGGCGGCAAAAGCCAGAGCTATAACTGCTGCCTTTAACTTGTATGGCAGCAGGTAGACGGCAATACGCTTCAGTGTCTCTCGTTTTCTGATGCAGGCGGGACAGATACTGTTTTTTTCCGGCAGCAGGCGCCCACAGTTGTCGCATCGCAATTTATCGAGCTGTGGATTGATCAGGAAGGGATTTCCCTGTCGCAGTTGTTCCAATCCGCGGGTGATCTCCGAAAACTTGACTGCCTGTGAATCTGTATAGCCAATGTACAGCATCGGCTCTCCCCGGCGTTCAACTTCCAGATGTCCGCCGCCGACCAGCGGTTCAGTACGGCACTTCACAATCTGTTCGACAGGAACCTGGAATATCTGTCCATCCGACTCCGGCAGCACCCACAGTCGTCGATTGGTCACGACAACACACTGCCTGCCGAACCGCCGGTTCTCATCCAGGTCGGTAGTGGCGCGTATCAGGACCTCCTCGTCATCATCGAGTACTTCGTTGATGCGCCCGGCTATCTGCACATCCACTGGCTCTAACATCTGTGTACTCATTTGTTACTATCCTTAATCGCCTTCAGAGACTATTTTTGTCCTGAGACTATTTTTGTTCTGAGACTTTCCTGTACTGATACTTGTTTGTCCTGAACAAAAAAAACCCCGACAGGCATTGCCTACCGGGGTTTTGTGATCTGTTCCGGAAGGCATTAATGTCAAACCTTCCGTATAATTTTCAATACGTCAGGTCATGGGTATGCCGTAATCAGCTTCCAACAGGCGCACTTCGCCTGCGCGCGCTTGGTTGCAAAGAGAAATTTGGGTTTTATTGGTCATCGGCAAACAATCGATATTGATTGGAACGCCATATTATGCCTATTTATGGAAATTGCAAGTAGACAAGAAAATATTAACCGGTAACTTACCCGTTACAGAATCTTACATGATCGGGTAGTACGTAAAAACTGAAGGTATTGAGATGGTCAGAGAAGAAAGACAAAGAATCCTGCAAGAGTTGCAGAATGGCATTGACAACGGGATCACTGCGGACGCTGGGGGCATTCTGAAAGCACCCGTGACCGATTTTACCTGCCCTGACCTGTTGCAAAAAGAACAGCAGATATTCTTCAGGGAGTCGCCACTATTACTCGGTATGTCGGTGGACCTGCCAGGGAAAGGCAGCTATCTGGCCACGAATGAAACCGGTGTTCCGATTCTGATGACACGTGATAAAAACGGTGAATTCCACGCATTTTTCAACGTATGTCGTCATCGGGGAGCACAGGTAGTACTGGAAGGTCGGGGTAATCGAGATCGATTCGCCTGTCCGTTTCATGCCTGGACCTATAGTAATTCCGGTAAGTTGCTGGCAGTCAACAAGGAGCAGAGTTTTGGCTGTGTCGATAAAAACCGGCAAAGTCTTGTTGAGATACCGGCACAGGAAAAATACGGCATGCTGTGGGTATTGCCAACACCGGGCAGACAATTTGATGTGGATGAAATTCTGGGTGGCCTTGCAACAGAGATGGACAGCTGGGACCTGCATGACATTGAATTCAATGAGGAACAGACCCTTAAAGCCGATATTAACTGGAAGCTTGCAATCGATACCTTTGGTGAAAACTACCACTTTGATGTATTACATAAAGAGACACTGGCGCCAGAAATTTTTGGCAACCTGCAGACCAGCGATGTATTCGGCAGAAACTATCGTATGGTGTTTGCCTTAAAAAGTGGTTTCAATTACGTTCATGAAAAGAACATGCCTATGGAAGAATGGCCTTTTCGCTGGATTACACTTGGCGTCTATTTTCTGTACCCGAACGTTATTTTCCTGGTTGACCGGCAGGGTATTGACCTGTTGAGGATGTATCCTGATGAAAATAACCCGGGTAAGTCACGAACACACCACCGTTTCTATCTGGGTCGTGAAATGCGCGAACACCTGAAGCGACGGGCCGAGGAAAAGGGTAACAATGAACCGGAAGAAAGCCGTTTAACCGGATTTAACCGCGTGGTTGTCCAGGAAGACTATGTCATGGCGGCATCTACCCAGGTGGGTGCGTCCTCAGGAGCCCAGACTCATTTCACTTTTGGCCGTAATGAACCAGCGCTGCACCACTATCACAATACACACAGAGCAGGTCTGGGGCTGGCGCCATTGGAGTTGGAACCGGCGCCTTCAGAGATGGCATGAACATTAACGAGTGTGTTCGCAGATGGCTTTCCTGGATTTTCTTCGTCACGTTAGATAGGAGCCCAGCAAATTTTTCAAAAATTTACGCCGGGGGTCTCACCTCTGATGTATCTTTCAAGCTGTGAAATCACAAAAGACTGTTCATCGATAATGGACTTCACCAGGTCGCCTACAGAAATCATGCCGGTAAGCGTACCATCAGTTAACACCGGCAGGTGTCTGATTCTCTTTGCCGTCATCAGAGCCATGCATTCTTCAATACTGAGGTCTTCATGCACGTAGACCACATCCCTGGTCATAATTTCCTCTACTGAAGTCTCCTTTGATGATTTACCCTGAAGGATCACTTTCCGTGCATAATCACGTTCAGAGATGATGCCAGTTAACTGGCCACTGTCGGACAAAACAGTCAACGCACCGACTCCTTTCAGAGCCATCATTTCAATTGCCTGGTAAACGGAGCTTGCCGGACCAATAGACCAGACTTCGTGCCCCTTCTTAGCCAGGAGATCACTGAGTTTTGCCATCTGGCGCCTCCTTTTATCTTTAGTCAGTAACTATCCGCTTTATATCATGAAAAAGATTTATTTTGTCCAATAAACTGAAGATTTGACTACAATCCCGCCATTTTGCGCGCATAGTCCAAAGCATGACCAAGGGAACTGGTGAATGCTTTGCCCTGCCAGGCAATATCAAACGCCGTGCCATGATCGACAGAAGTTCGGATTATGGGCAGCCCGATGGTGACGTTAACCGCCGACTCAAAACCCACGAGTTTCATTGGGGCATGTCCCTGATCATGGTACATGCAGACAATGGCGTCATACTGATCGTTATGAATCGCCTGGTAAAAAACGGTGTCCGCCGGATGGGGACCGGTAACTTCCAGCCCATCGTTACGCGCCCCGTCTATCGCCGGTTTAATATGGATCTTGTCTTCTTCGCCGAATAGACCATTTTCGCCGGCATGGGGATTCAGGCCACAAACGGCAATTCTCGGATGGTCGATAAAATTGTTGAGTGCATTATGGGTGAGTTCTATGACGTTGCGGACCCGACCCCGGGTAACCAGTTGTATCGCCCTGGTCAGTGGTACATGAGTGCTGACGTGGGAAACCGCTACATCTTTCGTAGTCAGCATCATCGAAAAATTATCGATACCACAAAGTTGGGCAATAAACTCCGTATGTCCGACAAAAGAGGGATCGCCGTCCCTGGTTGCCTCCTTGTTCATCGGCATTGTGACCACGGCTGCAACCAGACCAGCCATCGCATCCAGGGTGGCCCGCTCTACATAACCGCGTGCCGCCATGCCCGAGCGTTCGTTGAGTTGACCTGGTGTCAGATCATCCCTGGTCAACGATGCCAGATCAACCACATTGAGGTGACCTGATGCGATCTTCGCGACACAGTCTGTAACGTTATACGCAACATTCAGGTCAGTATTGATACCCAGCAACTGTGCGCCCGTCCTCAGTATTTCGGCATCGCCATAGACTACAACATCATCGCCAAGCAGACCTGCTTCATGGCGTCGCAGCACGATCTCCGGACCCACGCCAGACGCATCACCCATTGTAATGGCAACAGGTACAGGGACGACGTCATTGGCAGCAGAGCCGCCAACTTCAAAAGGGTCAGTGTGATCATCCAATGTAACAAAACACTCACTTTGACTATCGATGTGCATATGTTGGCAGTGATGAAGGAAGTATTGCAGCATCATAAAGAACAATGTCTTTGGCTGTCCATGATCACAGCTTGCCCTTAGGTGACAATTGACAACCTGGAGTATCCCAAATACAGTCAGATGAAAATCACTCTGATCCAACGATGGTTGCGAATCAGGTAGCACGATTGAAAACAAATGAGAGTTGAAAATGTCACGAAAAAAAGATCTGCTGAATGAACTGGATGAACAATTCAACAACATTCAGAAAAAAATACTGACTGCAAAAGACAATTACCTTACAGCACATCAGAAAGATTTTGAGATAGCGCACGAAGCCTGGCAACGGCAAAAAGAGAATCTGGAAACAGCCACCAGCAAGGTAACAAAAGAGGTTGAGGAATTACGCGAAAGTGGCGCCAAAGAAGCCATCATCCAGTTAAAAAAAGCAAGAGCTGTCGCGGTATTGTTACGGGACTCTCTGAGTGAAGCCAGTGCGATTATGAAAACTCAGAAGGAAGAGCTTACTTCTGCAAAACCATTTGATAAAAAACTGGTTGCCAGGGCAAAGGCACTCGCGGCATTTGAGAAGGAATGGGAAAAGAAGCAGAAGGCTGCTGAAAAAGCCAGATTGGCAAGAAATAAAAAACGCAGGCTCAAAAGAAGACAAGAGAAGGAAAAAAAGTCATCCACAGCGCCGGAATAATTTTCAACCGTCTTCTGTAATCCAGTCCATAGAGCCTTCAGCGGGCCAGTAACTCTCCCTGCCGCTGTCGCGGA
>JAPOOX010000271.1 GCA_026713185.1 Gammaproteobacteria bacterium | reverse complement strand
TCTGGTATTACTGATTTGGGGTTACGGCATGGCAAGAAGCAACCCCGTTATTCTGTACACCACACCTCCCTGGTTACACTATGTCAACTATTTATTGATGCTGCCTGTCTTTACGTTATTTATTGCCACCTATATACCGGGAAAGATCAAGTCAACAGTAAAACACCCCACTTTTACGGCAATCAAAATCTGGGCCTTCGCCCATTTGCTCGTTAACGGCACCCATGCCGATGTGCTGTTGTTCGGCTGTTTTCTGGCATGGGCTGTCGCCGGGCGTATCTCGATGAAGCATCGTAAGCAACGTCCTGTGATGGGGTTGCCTGCAGCGCCTTACAACGACCTCATTGCCGTCCTGGCAGGTCTGGGCATATATGTGCTGTTTTTCGTTGTTATCCACCGCTGGATGACTGGAATCCCTTTAATCTTCTGAATGGACAAGAAGAATTAAACACCTGTTACATGGCCAGGCGCCCGCCAATGTAAACTGAACCCAGGTTCTATTTCTATGCCAAATCGTTTTTCTCGTCACCCGGTTGGCAAGATATCTGCTTTCCTGCAAAATGCAGACTCGACATAGATTGAGAAATAGTTATGGATGCAGGCTGGCTTAAATCAAGAATCGAAGGGGCAATGTATGGCGGAGCGATAGGAGATGCCGTGGGTGGACCTGTTGAGGGCAGGCCTCGGGACCTGATTGAAGAACTTCACGGAATTCGTGAGGTTACAGATATGCTGCCCTATGTGATCAAGGACGAAAATGGAAAACCCAAGGTAAAAGCTCAACCTGGGAAAACCACAGACGATACCCATTTCAAGAACCTGCTGTGCCAGGCCATCAAGAAGAAAGGTGGTCGCGTGGATGCAGAGGACTTTGCCAATGAACTCACTCTTGACGACAAGTTCGCTTATCTGATTATGCGCATGGGATTGATAAAGTTGCACTTGCTACGCCATAACTATACTGCAGATGGATACGGTCAGTCTCATATGCCCGTTGTCGATACAGCCGCCCATCACGGTGGCAAGGGTCTACCGCCTGCCAACGGTGCGGTCATGATGATATCACCAGTGGGTATGCTCTATCCTGGCCAGCCTCATGAGGCTTACCTGGCGGGTTATGAGATAGCCTGTGCCATCCAGCAGGGCTATTCAGCAGACATGGCCGGGGTAGTTGCATCCGGTGTTGCTGCCGCTCTCATCCCGGACACCAATGCCCGAAGCATAGCTGACACCATGATGGAATATGCGCCGCAAAGTGCAAAAGCGTTGCTGGAAGCCACCCTGGAACTGGTGGATAAATCCGCTGACATGCCAACGTTTCGTGAAGCTTTCCATGAGAAGTTGCTGATTCATTTTCTCGATCCTGGTGAAGTGGTCGCTGTAGCGGTAGCAGGCCTGCTACTCGGTGACGGCAAGTTTGAGGAATCCACTCTGAATGCAGTGAATTTTGGTCGGGATACTGACAGTATCGCCACGATTACCGGTGCAATAGCAGGTGCCCTGAACGGTATTTCTGCAATTCCTGACAGATGGATAAAAGCCGTTGATGATTCCAGAAAAGATGAGCCGCTGCAGAGTGAAATGGCGGCAGGTGTATACCAGGCCCTGCGGAATGAACTCACCAGTGCCCGTGAATGGTCAGATCGCTACTCAGCACTTCTTTGACAGACTGGTCATCAGGGTTATACTGACCCTGCCATAGATAGTGGCAGCCTGGTCAATAGAGTACGGCGCGACCCAATGGCGTATAATTGTGAATTTGAACGGAATTGAACCGTGACCGACAGCTTGATTATCGGACTCGCTATTGTGATGGGATTCTCATTCCTGTTCGATGCTGTGGCCGTATGGGCGGTGGAGTCGAGCAGTCTACAGAAGTACCGCTTGCGCAATCCGAAGGTCGTACCCTTGTC
>JAPOOX010000138.1 GCA_026713185.1 Gammaproteobacteria bacterium | reverse complement strand
GTTTCCCAGCAATACGGCGATATTCCGTTCTGCCTCGGCTGCAGATGTTGTTAACGGCGCCAGGGTGGTAGACAGTATTGAGTCGGCGATTGCAGACTGTCAATTGGTAATGGGCACGTCAGCGCGCAACCGGCGTATTCCATGGCCGATGTTGAATCCGAAATCCTGCGGTGAGAAAATCCTGAGTGCACAGGCGGCCGGGCAGAAGATTGCCATATTGTTCGGGAGGGAATCTCACGGCCTCAGTAACGAAGAACTGCATCTTTGCCACTACCACATCAACATCCCCACAGAACAAGCCTATAGTTCATTGAATCTTGCCATGGCTGTGCAGATCATCTGTTATGAAATTCTACTGGCAAGGCAGGCGGGTCAAGATGACGAGGTTGAATGGGATATGGACTTTGCCACCGCGGAAGATATGCAGCACTTTTTCGTTCACCTTGAGGAAACTCTGGTTCAGGTGGGATTTCATGATCTGGAGAATCCAAGGCGTTTGATGACCCGGTTGGTACGCATGTTCAATCGCATTCGTCCTGACAAGATGGAAATCAGCATCCTCAGGGGATTCCTCAACGCAATCAATAAAAAATAGTTCGAATTGAATTCCGGATATACCCGCAAGCCATTTGTTGTTTGTCGGATGTTGTACTTGTTTTGTAGATCGTTTTGTTAACGAGGCTGTTCGCAGATGGCTTTGGGGCATTCATTTGCACCAGCGTCTGCGCGTCCCTCCCGGATTCCCGAGCTTCCCCCGCATGCCTGTAGTCATGCTCCTCCAACTCGGCGCTGCGACATTATGCTGGTGCAAACGAACACCCCAAAACCATCTGCTGTGTGTCGGATGCCGTACTTATTTTTTAGTATTGTACAGGCTGGCTTACCTGGATTTTCTTCGTCATGTTTTATGAGAGAACAGCCAACGGATGGAATCAGCAAATATCGCACCGCCATGTCGTAAACTATGGGCGCCTTCGCCATAGACGAACTTGTAATCGTACCCGGAGAACTCGAGCGCCGCTGCCATGTCCTGATTGGCGATGGACCAGCTGCCAGGGACTATATTCAGATCCTGCTCACCGCTCTGCAGGAAAACCTTGATCTGCTTGGGGTCGGTACTGCGCACAAGATAGGGAAAGTTATGACCGCCACGAATGTTGGTAAAGGAGCCGCAGTGAGATAACACCCGTCCGAAACTCTCCGGAGAATGCCATGCTGCGTTAAATGCGCAGATGCCGCCACTCGAAATACCTCCGATTAAACGACGCGCCGGGTCCGTATGTAAGGCGCGACCCAGGTGACTCTCGACCAGGGGCAGTATTTCTTCATTGATGAAGTTAAGAAAATCGGGTGTAATCGAATCGTACTCGTAACTCCGTTGGTCGCTCACAATGACCTTTGCCTCTTTGTTTATCAGTTGACCCGGATTCACAAAGACACCAACTGTCGGTGAAATCTCCCCTGAGTGGATCAGACTATCGAATACCTGCCCGGCGCGTACCGGACCGTCTGGCGAGATGTAACCCGCGCCATCGTTGAAGAACGCGAGGGAGGGTGGCTCGCTCGACTTATCCAGGTTATGTGGCGTGTAGATATAGATGTCTCTGGTGGTATCCGCAAATATCTGACTTTCCGAGAAGTTCTTGATATGCACAACGTCACCTCGTGGCACGTCGTCGCTTGGGTAGGCTTCACTACAAGGGTTATATTGTCGGTCTCCATCTGGCTCCGTCCATGACCACGGAGCAGGTTTCTTTGTGCGTTGTAAGGGTAGGTGAAGGCCCAATGTCTCGTAGGTTTTTGTGTCCATCGGCATTGCAGGCTCCAACTGGTAATTAATGTAGAGAGTATAGCTGAATCAGATCAGTCACAAATCCCACAACATCTTGAGGAATTGTTGCCAGGGCATAATGTCGATACCGTCCAGATGCCGCAGCATGGGTTCCATGCAGACAACGACGCTATGGCGCACCAGCCCTTCCTCCCGGAACGCCTTGAGACCTTTCAGGTCATTTGGACCGATGTGTTGCTTGGCCTTTACCTCAACCGCTAACTCTTCGAAGACAAAATCAACTTCGAATTGAGATTTTGATCGCCAGTAACGCGGTGTGGGCAGCAGATGGTAGTCGCAGTAGGCTTTGATTTCCTGGTAGATGTAAGTTTCGAAGGCGCTGCCGTACTCCGCAGTCCCGGGTGCAAGCCCCTGTCGCTGCTGCAGGTTTCGCGCAAGGCCAATGTCGAAAAGGTAATATTTCGAGGTGGATATAGCCTTGCGTTTCCGAGTCTCAGTGTACGCGGGAACTTCGTGGGCGAGAAAAGTGTCTTTCAATATCTGGTAGTATCCGCGTACGGTTGATGCCGACACCTGAGAGTCGTTTGCCATGTTGGAAAAGTTGATCATTTCTCCGTGCGCCAGCGCAGCGACCTCGAGAAAACGGCTGAAGGCGCCCACATTTCGAACCGCCGCTTCAGCAGCGATTTCTTCTTTCAGATAGTCACCTGCATAGGCAGTCAGGTCCTCTGAAGGCGAATCCGAAAAATAGATCGATGGAATCAGCCCGTACTCCAGCACCCGATTCAGATCGAACAAATCCCCCAGTTCCCTGGCAACGAATGGATGCAGGTTACGTGAGCGGGCCCGTCCACCGAGAAGATTGACCCCTTTGCGGCGTAGACTTCGGGCACTGGAACCGGTGAGCAGAAAGCGCAGGGCATGCTCTTCTATCATTAATTGAACCTCATTCAGCAACGCTGGCATCAGCTGTATTTCGTCAATGATGACCAGAGATGTATCCGGAGTGAGACTTTGCCGGATGAGACTCGGGTTGCGCGACAGGCGTAAAAACAGTGACTGGTCCAGCAGGTTGTACACCGGGTAGCCTTTCAGCTGATGCCGAATGAGCGTCGACTTCCCGGTTTGACGGGGGCCGAACAGGAAACAGGATTTGCTCTCCAGTATTTCCGCCACATTCAGGTATCTGTTGATATCCATGTGGAAATCTCGCGGTGTAACTGCTGAATATCATGACAATCAGCGGAATAACTG
>JAPOOX010000321.1 GCA_026713185.1 Gammaproteobacteria bacterium | reverse complement strand
TCCATGGTCATCACGCATCACTCGGTTGTTCGATGTGGACATAGTCCACAATCTATACATATATGTCAACATTGCAAGCATCCGCTGTTGCTAACACTAATTTGTGACTATTGGATATAATCCCCAAATGTATAGTGCACCTTTCCAGGACGACTGGTAGATTGATGAGATAAAAGTGGCATGCACATCAGATAAACAACAAGTCACCACCAAATAGGTATTAAAAGGCTTTAAATATGGGATACTAAGGTAAAATATGAGCATAATATCGATAAAATTAACTTTATTACGCCATCTTTAGTGTTTTATTAATCTATATATCAATATTTAGCTTATTTACTAAATTTAATGTATTAAACCCATATTTATATCATAATTTATCCATAAATGAAGTATTAAACCCGTATAAAGTGAATATTTAAGTATATTTAAATATTAAATCCCATTATATACTATAGGAATACCGGAATAATCTATGACCCAGGCATTTACCGGCATAAAAATACTCGACTTTTCGCAGGTACTTGCAGGGCCTGTTGCTGTTATGCAACTGGCACTGCTTGGTGCTGAAGTCATTAAAATCGAGCAGCCTGATGTGGGTGATCAGATGCGACGATTAATGAACAACGGTCCCGATGCCAACATGTCTCCCTCTTTCCTGGGAATGAATGTCAATAAAAGAAGTCTCACGCTCAACTTACGCGAGCCAGCCTCGAAAGACATCATCAATTTATTACTGACCGAAACTGATGTACTGGTAGAAAACTTTAAAGCCGGCGCCATGGAACGCCTGGGTCTGGGTTATGAGACTGTCAAAGCGATTAAACCGGACATCATCTACTGTTCGGTGAGTGGCTATGGCCAGGATGGACCGTTGGCATCAAATGCTGCATACGATGGCGCCATTCAGGCGGCTTCAGGCATGATGTCACAAACCGGACATCCGGAAACCGGACCTACCAGAACAGGATTCATGCAGGTCGACATGTCGACAGGTATCTATTCTGCATTTACCATCGCCGCATCACTACATCGTCGCGCAACTACCGGACAAGGCCAATATATAGATGTTGCCATGATGGATACCGCGGTACTGCTTCAGGCGACACAATTCAATAACTACCTTGTCCAGGGTACTCTGGATGGATTGATTGGCAACAATTCGCAAACCGGGATTCCCACGGCGAATGTCTTCCCGACCAAAGATGGTTATCTGCAAATTACCGCACTACAGGAGGCACAAGTCGTTAAACTGTTCGAAGTGCTGGGGATACCGGAAGCGCTTGAGCAACCGCAATTTTCAACCACCGAATCGCGTATCAAAAACCCGGATCTGGTTTATGATTTGGTCAGGAATGTACTTGCCGCCAATTCTGCCCATCACTGGGAGAAGCTTCTTGCTGCTGCAGGCATCCCTGTTGCTCTGGTCCGTACAGTACCGGATGTCGCTGCTGACCCACAATTCGATACCCGGGAAATTTTTGAAACAATGCCTTCACCCGTGGTGGTTGACCAGACCATAACTGTGGTGAAAGCGGCCTTTAAAAGTCATGAAGACGGGCCGGTAGTACACCAGGCAGCACCGCATTTAGGTGAGCACACTACAGAGATTCTGACTGAACTGGGTTACAGCGCAAAAGATATCCAATCGCTGCGCAACAACAAAATCATCTGAATTTTAACGATAGTCATATGCCCGGCACTGCCGTCTGTACGGCGCCAGTCTTTCTCTCCTGTGTGTTTTCAATTTCGCTTCTGGTCCAGTCACTGCTAGTACTCGACAAGTTCGATACTGACTCGATCCGGCCCCTCAATAAAGGCAACCTTGCTACCACGATACGCGTGCGGTTTGCTGGTGAATTCCACTCCTTTTGCCGTAAGGTCGGTATAGGCCTGATCCATGTCATCGACGCGAACACCAAAGTGATTAATACCCAGCTGTGCATTTCGATCGCTGGCAGTTTCCTGGAGATCACCTTTAACTGTCGATATCAGCACAGTGAGTCCACCGAGTTTCATATCACATCTGGGAAGTCCCTGCCATGTTTTGGCCTCTCTGGTTTCTATTCCAAAGGCATTGGCATAGAACTTTCCTGCTGCGATCGCATCTTTACTGAATAAGTGAATGTGCTGCATGGAATAAGTGGGCATTTAAGGCTCCTCTTTAGTATCTGTTTTTAAATAGGGTCAGGTCCATTTTATTATAAAATAGGGTCAGGTCCATTTTATCAGGCAAGAAGAAGACTTTTCGATCAGGAAATGGTTTTTCCGTGGGAAATTGGACCTGACCCCATTTTTATTGAGAATCAGAGAAGACATGGTTTATTCTTCTCATGCTTAACACAGAACAGTGATACGAAATTAAATGGTAGGCAGTACTGAAGCAGCAGCCTGTGTAATCACCAGGACTTGTTTGATCCACAGCGCAGATGGCCGTATTGGATCCCTGAAGGTTCCTTCGTAAACCCGTGAAAACTGCTCTGACCGAACATCGTTGGCTGCGTTTCTTCACGTTCACGGCCTGTTACTTCGCCCAGGGTATACCGATCGGGCTGGTGTTTGTCGCCGTTCCGGCCCGGTTGGCGGAACTTGACGTGAGTGCAGGCGATATCTCGCTTGTGTTAGGCGTGGTGTCATTTCCATGGGCGATCAAGCTCATCGGGGGGCCGTTCATGGATCGTTTCAAGTTCCCGTCAATGGGTTTTCGCCGGCCATGGGTACTGCTGGCGCAGGGCGGTTTGACACTGTCACTCGTCGCCATGTCGTTTGTCAGCATCAGCGCCGATGCTTCCCTGGTACCATTGATGGTGGCGGGTTTCGTAGTGAATACTTTTGCAGCAACGCAGGATGTTGCCGTGGACGGCATGGCGATTGATGTTTTGCAACATGACGAACGTGGCAGGGCCAATGCCTTCATGGGTTTTGGACAAGCAGCCGGCGCGGCGTCCTTTGGCGCCCTTTGCGGCGTCCTGCTTTCGATAGCGGGAATGCCTGTAGCTGCGTTGGTTTGCGCAGCGACCCTGGCTGTCATTTTCCTGTTTGTGGCAATCGTACGCGAACGTCCTGGCGAACAATTGATGCCGTGGTCCGCTGGCCAGGCTACGGTTCGAGCCGAGATGGCTAAACGCAATATGCTGACGATCTTAAAGGACTTGACTCGTGTCCTGTTTCTTCCCATGAGTCTTATATTGGTCATGGTGGAATTTATCAATCGAGTACGGGACGGCATTGCGATTACGGTGTTTCCGGTGTTTGCCGTTCAGGAATTGGGATACTCGGCAGCGGAATACACCGCGTTCAACGGTTATGTCGGCCTGACCACGGCGGTGCTGGGGGCGATGCTGGGATTCCTGGTTGACCGTCACGGCGCCAAGCGATTCCTGTTGGTGGCATTTGCGGGCAGTGCGGCCACACACCTGGCGACGGGTTTGTTGCCGATGTTCTGGACTACGCCAGGATTCCTTTTCCCGATGGCCGGATTAGCCTATCTGTTTACGCAACTGATCTTTGTGGCCACCATCGCATTGTTTATGAATCTTTGCTGGAGTCGGATAGCCGCTACCCAATTTGCAATCTACATGTCGCTCGCGAACCTTAGCCGCACAGTGGGTTCCCTTGGTTTTTCAGTAGTAGCCGACGATCTCACTTTTGCCCAGGATTTCCTCCTCATGGGTTTGCTGCTTGCCGGCGCTACGGGTTTACTGCTGTTGTTCAACCAGGCGACGCATACTGAACGGTTGAATTTGCTTGAAACTCCTAGGGCGCAACTGTGAGCTGGCCCTCAACATTGTATTTTTTGATCAGTCGGGCTACCAGACCATTGGCCTTGATCTCTTCAACAAATTGCTCAAGCCACAGTAGTGCTGCTTCGTTGCCTTTGTTGATACCCACTGCTTGCTGCACAGCGGTGAATTTTCCATCGAGGACCCGGGCGCCTGGCAACTTTTTCACCTCTTTGGAAAGCTGGCTTCGCAAGCCTGCCAGCGCATCCATTTTCTCGTTCACAAATTGCTCAAAAGCCTGCTGACCAATTACAGGTCTGAGTTCTGCATCCTTGATGTTGTTTTCGAGCCACAATCCATATGCACTGCCGGCAGCAACGGAGATCCTGTTACCGGGTTGGTCGACATCAGCTATTGTCGTGAGTTGCGATCCTGCGGGTACCAGATAAGTTGATTCAATTTCGGCATATGCAGAAGTGAAATCCATCACAGCAGCCCGCTGCGGTTCTGCACCGATGTTCCCGATATCCCATACACCTGTGCCCGCCGCTTTGGCTATCTCACTGGGAGTTCTGAATGGTTTCAATTTCAAGGGTACACCCAGTGCCTTGCTGATGGCTAACGCAATACCAGGTGATGGACCGACCGGCTCCCCCGCATCAGTCTTGCCAACAACCAGTAAAAAATTAGACATGTTGATGGCTGCCCGTAACGTTCCGGTTGGCGCCAGTTGTGCGATGACTTCCGGGGGGGTGGAATGCACGTTAAATTTTGATTCCGCACAACTTCACAAAGTCCGCCTTTTGCTGGTCGGTCATTTCAGCAAAAATGGGAACACGGAGATCGGTTATGGGCAGATCGGCAAATTCCGGTGAGTCCATCTGCAGGGTTGCTGCAATGTTATGCAGACCATTGCCCTCTTCTCCACCTTCACCCAGGGCGGCGCCGACCTCTTTTGGCCATGGACCTACCGGATCCAGCATCAAGCTTGGTTTGCCTGCGGCATTGATGGGAAAATTGAAAGGATTGGACCGACCGACATATTCACCGATAGCGGTAAATAGCAGACCCTGATCTACAGAACGTTGTTTCTGACCCTCCCTGCCATATAACGCGGCAGACTGGTTACAAATCGCAGCCCAGGGAACCTGCCCGTGAAAACCGGGGAGGGCAAGCGATTCATCAGGAACACCATCACCCGCAGAGACGACACCATTTTTGACCATAATGTAATATCCTGCACGAGTGCGACCACCTGTCATGAGTCTGGCAGGTGGATGTGTGTAATCTTCAGTGAACGCCCAGTTAATATCTGAGGGTAGATTGGCAGCCTCCAGTATTTTGATCGCGCATTCCGAACAACCTTCTCCCCAGGCTTTAGAGCCAAATTCACCCACAGGTTTTAGTGTTGACATATCTATGACAGGCATTCAAGTTTCTCCATTGGCTAAATTAAATATTTCCCAGGATATTCATTATGTGGCATCCGGCATATGGGAGGCAATCGACCTTTCAGTTATCGATCACATTGCGGAGAATATCCCTGAAAGGTCCCGTGTCCGAACGCGGCTCTTTGGGCATACCCAGTACCCGTTCGGAAATAATGTTCTTTTGTATCTCGTCAGTACCGCCTGCAATTGAGATAGCCGGCACCGAGACGAGAATCTCGGAGACGATGCCACCCTCAGCGGAATCAGGCCCACTGAGCATTGCATCCGCACCAGAAATCATGGTGTGTACAAGAGAGGCCTGCCGGGCGATATTGCTCTTCGCGAGTTTGCCGATAGATCCTGCGGGTATGATCTCGTTGGATCCGGTCCGGCGAGTCTGCTCTGCAACTGCGGATGCCAGATTTGCTGCCTCCTTCATTGATATGAGCTTTGCGATCTCCTGGCGTATTGCAGGATCCCTGATCGCTCCTGTCGCCCTGGCCCTTCGCATGACGAGGTCCACTCGACCCTCTCGTTGCGGGTACCAGTTATAGGGTTCATGCGCGCTGGCAAGTTCCTGGCGATACTCCTCGTAGATGGGGCCATCCAGATCTTTCAGACTACTACCAGTGCGATCCCCGGCAAAGCCCCGCCGTTCTCTGGATAATGTCGTACCGGCAATT
This sequence comes from Gammaproteobacteria bacterium, assembly GCA_026713185.1. GTDB lineage: Bacteria > Pseudomonadota > Gammaproteobacteria > Pseudomonadales > Azotimanducaceae > UBA7455. The sequence continues at coordinate 1,386 of JAPOOX010000321.1, read as the reverse complement.
CGCCAACCTTCGCCCTCTTTGCCCAGCATGTCCTGCTCAGGAATCTCCGCATCCGCCATGAACACCTCATTGAAGGAGGCGTGGCCGTTCATCTGCTTCAATGGTCGTACCTCAACGCCAGGTTGGTGCATGTTAATCAAGAAGTAGCTGAGTCCCTGGTGTTTTGGCAGGTCCCAGTCGGTGCGCGCCAGCAGTAATCCAAAGTCTGCGCGATGTGCATTGGTGTTCCACACTTTTTGACCATTGATGATCCACTTGCCGTCTTTTTTCTCGGCCTTGGTGGAGGCGCCCGCCAGGTCAGACCCGCTGCCCGGTTCGCTGAACAGCTGACACCAGGCATGTTCGCCCGTGAGAATTGAGCGCAGGTATCGCTGTTTCTGATCTTCATTGCCATGCACAAGAATGGTCTCTGATGCAAGCCAGCCGACGCCGGTCTGTGCGGCGCCCAGAGCGCCCTTCTCTCGAAACACTTCGTCTGCCACAGCCGCCTGTTCGGAAGTAAATTCACGGCCGAAACAGGAGCTGGGCCAGGTGGGTGCAGCCCAGCCACCATCCACTAATATCTCACGCCATTCTCGCAACGACCGGTCAGGAGACCAGTTCGCGTTCAGCCACTGTGCAACTTCAGTTCTGATTTCTTCGTTAGTGGGCATGGTTCTCCTCTGTCATTAGTTGCATCATCCGCTCACGGTGCCAATGCGGGGTACCGAGAAACACCTCGGAACTTTTTGCCCGTTTGAACCATAAGTGCGTATCGTTCTCCCAGGTGAAGCCAATGCCTCCACGCAACTGGATGGCAGTGCGAGCAGAACTCATGTACGCATCCGCCGCCAATGCCTTCGCCAAACTGGCTGCGTAGGCATTGCCTTCACCGCTTGCCAGACACTGTGCCGCGTGGTGCGTTGCCGCCACGGCAAGTTCTATCTCCACCAGCAGATCGGCACAACGGTGCTTCAACCCCTGAAATGAACCGATGGGTTTACCGAACTGCACACGAATCTTCGTGTAGTCCACGGTGCTTTCCAACAACGCCTGCGCACCGCCGATCATCTCGTGCGCCAACACCACACAGAGCTGGTCCCAAAGGTTGTGTAAATCAACACCAGCGCCATCGCTTATCATCTGCGCCGGCGTGTCTTTAAAGGTCACACGTGATAGTTTCCGTGTGGAATCCAGGGCTTCAACCGCAGTGACACCGGGATTGGCCTCGTCTTTGCGAAGACTGTACAGGGAAATTCCACCGCCGCCAAAGGCTGGTACCAGCAACAGATCAGCAATATGCGCATCCACAACTGCAGTGGCACTGCCGTTCAGCACATGACCATCTTGAGATTCGGTAACAGTGATTGCATGCCCAACCCGTTCCGGAGCATCCAAATTGTCCAG
>JAPOOX010000275.1 GCA_026713185.1 Gammaproteobacteria bacterium | reverse complement strand
TCGGCGCTCCGACATTATGCTGGTGCAAATGAACACCCCAAAGCCATCTGCTGTATGTCGGGAATAGTGTGTGTTTGATAGCATCGTATGGGGTGGCTGCCCCGAAACCCGGGATTAGAGATAATTTGTTTGATGGGAGCCTATTGTGGTTGCAGGTAAAAATCTGGTTTTTAATCAGCGAAGGGGTTAATGGATGAAAAGGCTGCTTTGTGTTTTATGCTTGAGTGCTCTGTTCTCCCAGGTGTCGGGTAGTGACGAACCCTGGGAAGCTGAACGCTATGTCAGTGAATTAAGTATTCCATGGGGCATGGTCTGGCTACCCACCGGCGACATGCTGGTGAGCGAACGCAGGGGTAAAATTTATCGCATCAGAGATGGCAGGAAGCAGGGTATGTTGACTGGAGTGCCTGAGGTTCATGCCCATGGACAGGGTGGCCTGCTTGATCTGGAACTGCACCCGCAGTATCAGGAAAACGGCTGGTTGTATCTTGCCTGGTCCAGCAGGGAAGGAGAGGGGAGCGGCAGCAATACTGCCATCATGCGTGCCAGGCTGGATGGCGATGCCCTGATCAATCAGGAAATATTGTACAAGGCTGAACCGAATACCAGGGTCGGCAGGCATTATGGCAGTCGTCTGGAATTCGACGACGATGGTTTTTTGTATTTTTCTGTGGGTGACAGGGGGAACAGGGATAAGAATCCCCAGGACACGACTCGGGACGGTGGAAAGATCTATCGATTGCATGACAATGGTGATATCCCGGAAGACAATCCACTGGCAGGAATCCCCGAGGCCAAAGCTGCAATTTATTCATGGGGTCACCGAAATCCCCAGGGAATGGCCAAACATCCTGTCAGCGGACAGATATGGATTCACGAACATGGTCCCCGTGGCGGAGATGAGGTCAACATTGTCAAACCCGGCATGAACTACGGCTGGCCCATTCTGAGCCACGGGATTAATTACAGTGGCTCTGAATTCGCGGAAGGAACTGAACGAGAGGGATACGAATCTCCGATCAAATACTGGGACCCATCGATTGCACCTTCCGGCATGACCTTTGTCACCAGCGACCTGTACCCTGAATGGCAGGGACATCTGCTCGTCGGATCATTGAAATTTGCCTATCTCGTGTTGTGCCGTGTGGAAGGTGACAGGATTGTCGACTCGGAGATATTGCTGGAGGGTATTGGCCGGGTACGCAATGTGCGTCAGGGACCTGACGGCTTCCTGTATGTGGCCATTGATGGTTACGGGGTCAAGCGTATCGTACCCGGCGCCAGATGAGTGCTTTCAGGGTTGGGAAACCGGTTATTCAATACTGATAAAAACCGGATTTGAATAAAACCAGAGATCGAACCATGGATTTTCACCCGGGGGATCCATTTGCGGTTCCAGTTCTCCCGTGTTGGTTCCCCGTACACGGATGTAATGAGCACTGTCCAGAGTCATTCTGTGTTGCATCAACAGAAACTCACCCTCTTTACGCCAGTCCGTTTCCGAAAAACGGGCAATGACTTTTGTGGTGTCGTTTTTATTTATCGAAGGGTCAGAACTCCTGCCCAGAACCTCACCGGCAATTAGATCAACTCTTTCCACTGTTGGATTTTCGTTGGCAAAATTAGGCAGTTCCGGGTCTCTGACGCGGATATTAATGGTGACCTCACTGCCTCCGGGGATGGTAATCTCTTCTCCAATTGCTGCAGATTGCCCGTGGTGAAGAACCTCAACATGAAGTTCATTGATCAGATCACCGGTAGTGACAAAGACATGGCCATTGCGGATGCCCTCGAGAATGGAATCATAATTTTTTTCGGCAAATACATAGGTTTTTGAGTATTCACCGGGCCAGAAATCTTTGCCTCCTTCCGAGTGGTGTCGATGTGAATCAGAATTTGCGGTGATCCACCAGCGTCGGCCTTCTCCCAACATGGAATCCCAAAAGCCCCCCGTTCTGGCGGTCATCTGGTCGAATCCTCCCATGGTGGGAAAACCCACATAACCGCCTCGTGCCCCTTTAACCTTAATCTTTTTCCCGTCCTGGAAAAATCCACGGACCCAGTCCCTGAATTCTTCAAATACCGATGTATCCAGATAATTTGCCTGGTGTCCGGGCGCCCCTGCCATTCCGACTGCCACTTCTGGCGCAGTATCATTCCAACGCCGGAATTCAGCCGGATCAAAGGCGCCATAAACGCCGTATTCACGGGACGACCGCGACGGGTGGTTGGCGATCACCACTGGTTTTGCTGTCAGGTCACGCATCATTGCCAGCGCTTCAATCATCTTCTCTTCTTTATTCCGTGATGCGTCAAGGGGATATACTTCCCGTGTATCAAAGCCAGACTCCAGTTTATGCAATACCCAGGCTTCATCTGTGGTGTGGGGAATGATCAGGCTGCTGTGATCTCCGCCGGGAGAATTCAATTCCAGACCAACAAACTGTATTACCTCAGGTACCTCCATTCTGGCTTCCAATAGTGACGGATAAGTTTGTTCCAGGCTGATCTTGCTGTGTTCAGGTCCACCATGATCCGTTCCAACCATCCATGAAAGACCGTGCTGTTTCGCCATCTTCGCATTGGTGTCCAGTGGGTAGATCGCATCGCCACCCAGTATCGGTCTTGGCGGGTCCTCATCGTAGTCGTAGCCGACACTGAACTCGCTGTGGACATGATGGTCTCCAGCCAGCCAGCGTTTTTGGTCCTCACGATCCTCTATCGATTCACCCATCAATGGACAGGCAGCCATCGTCCCCAGGATAATGGTTATCAACTGTTTTCGAATGGTACCTGTCAATGTCGGGTCCTGTCGGAAGAGTAAAGTACTATGTCTGTTCTCGGACAGCCTCCTAGCGTCCCTGGAATCTGGGTTCACGTTTCTCCAGGAAGGCGCGGAATGCTTCCCTGGTATCGGCGCTGGAACCCGTCCGGCTGTGTCGTTCCGTTTCCAGTTCGATGTATTCCCTGAGGGGCATATTCTCTGCATTAACGAAATTTTTCTTCATTTCGCCAATAGCCAGTGGAGCGGATTTGGATAATTTGTCCACAATTGCATCCACATCCTCACGGAATGTCTCGTCAGGAAAGACCCTGTTCACTAACCCGAGTCGCTCTGCCTCACCGGCGTCAAATTTTTCGGACATGAAATAAAGTTCCCTTGCCCTCGCAGCACCGATAATACGGGGCAGTAACCACGGTCCACCCATGTCACCGGAGATGGCGACGCCCATGAAAGCGGTATTAAAAGTTGCACGGGCTGTGGCATAACGAAGATCGCAGGCACACGCCCAGCCAAGTCCTGCCCCGGCACAGGCGCCGTTGATACCGGCAACGGTGACCTTGGGCATCTCATGCAGTAACGATGAGATGTGAAAGTATTCTTTCCTGTTGGGTTCCTGCTTTACACCGCTGGTTTGCGCCTTGAGATCAGCTCCGGGACAGAATGCCCTGCCGGCGCCAGTGAATAATACTACTCGAATATTCTGATCCATGGAGACTTTGCCGAGGCAATCATGGAGTTCACGCATCAGTTGACTGATGATGCCGTTAAGACTATCCGGTCTGTTCAAGGTTATCGTGGCGCGATTGCCGGAGACTTCATAGAGAATGGTTTCGTAATCTGACATGTCATTTATCTGTGTTTGGGAGAACGCTAATCCTAGAGCAGGAGTTGAGTAATCGCAATGAAGATTTTGTCTCTGGATACAGGATACAGATTATTAATTCAGTCAGGGAATCATAATCTGCGAAGACCAGACTTCCCCTTCAAGGGTGAACAGTTGGCGATCATGCAGTTGGTCAACTCTGCTGAGATCGAGAATCTCGATGCTGTTACAGACTATCTGAACACCTGTCGCGGATGGCAGGGCTTTGAGAGAATCCGTCTTTATTGACTTTCTCAGTCCATCAAGACTGTCGGTCAGAATTTTCCTGGTTGGAACAAAGCTGCTTTGCGGACCCAGATGCTCATAGATATGGTCGAGATACTTGCTGATCAGCGGTCGGCGATGCCAGTTGATCTCGACTGTATTCCGATTCAACTCAACGATATGACCTGTCAACCGGTATTGACGTTGTACGGATGAGTACCAGAGAAGCAGTTGAGCCGTTCCACCTTTACAGATGATGCGCCATTTGGGACTGGTTTTATTGATAAACAGTGTCAACCTGTTATCGACGATATCACGTAGAACGAGAGTACGTACTGAGGCGTTTCCGGATTTGTCCGCCAGAGCCAGGAAACACAGGTCCGCATTGGGATCACCGAGTTTTTTTGCCCGGGAACGGTCGGCCTGAATGTTGTCGAGTGGATTCATAAGCTCACTTCATCCCTGGCGATCACTGCAAAGTCTTTCCTTGAGACCTCCGCCTTGCTGGCAGTGAGCACTGCAGTCAGGGTTTTTCCCTCCCGAGAGATTATTCCTTCAATAAATTCATGCCATTCGTAATCGGTCTGGACGGTTGTCGACAATCGAAGTGACGATGTCACCATTCCTCGATCACGGACGATACCGTTGATCAGCAACCGGGCCTGATTGTTTTCCAATTCCAGGCGCAGGGTTGCGCCACGGTATTGTGTTTCCAGCTTAAACATTCTTGCAACATCCTTGGAGTGTGGCATTCATCTGTCCTCATCATACATCGACATTATCCAACGTGTATTAAATCCTCTCTGTCCAGGATGAGAAGGATAATAATATTGCCGCAAATTGGCGCAACTCCATTTGAAGTGCATTAAAACCGTGCAATTTGTCATTGATGGAAGCATCAACGGAACACTGTGAAGTGGTCTGAAGGCGTTCCAGATAAAGATTCTACCCAGGTTTGGATAACTGGCATCAACTTTGCTTTTGACCATCCATCGTAGCGAAATTAACCTGGAGGGGTTGTTGTGGATCAAGTATTAGAACTTCAGTACGCACTGGATACATTTTACTTTCTGATATGTGGTGCATTGGTTATGTGGATGGCAGCAGGATTCGCCATGCTGGAAGCAGGTCTTGTAAGGTCGAAGAATACTGCCGATATTCTGGCGAAGAATGTCGCTCTGTTCTCCATATCATGTCTGATGTACCTGTTGTGCGGTTATGAATTCATGTATGAAGGTGAATTTTTCCTGGCCGGCATCGAACTCGATGGTGCAGCGACTGCTGATGAACTTGCAGCGACCGTTATGGCCGAGTCGAAGGAAGCCGGATTTGATGGTGGCGCTGTTTATTCAAACGCATCTGACTTTTTCTTTCAGGTCGTTTTTGTAGCGACTGCCATGTCGATTGTATCCGGTGCTGTTGCGGAAAGAATGAGACTGTGGGCATTTCTTGGTTTCGCAGCCGTTATGACCGGATTGATCTATCCGATGGAAGGATCATGGACCTGGGGCGGCCAATCGGTATTTGGCTTGTATACTCTGGGTGATCTTGGATTTTCGGACTTTGCCGGATCAGGTATTGTTCACATGGCTGGTGCATCTGCTGCTTTGGCTGGTGTTCTCCTGCTGGGAGCAAGGAAGGGCAAGTATGGCAAGGATGGCCAGATTTACGCGTTACCCGGTGCGAACCTGCCACTGGCAACACTGGGTACCTTCATACTCTGGTTGGGCTGGTTTGGGTTCAACGGAGGTTCCGTACTCAAATTGGGTGATATCGGCAATGCGAATGCCGTTGCAATGGTATTCCTGAATACCAATACCGCCGCCGCCGGTGGTGCTATTGCTGCATTGATCACATCACGGTTGATGTTCGGAAGGGCTGACCTGACGATGATGCTCAATGGCGCCCTGGCCGGACTGGTAGCGATAACGGCTGAGCCATCGACGCCTACTGCGTTGCAGGCAACATTGTTCGGCGTGATCGCAGGTGTGTTGGTAGTGTTCTCCATCATAGGACTGGACAAACTGAAGATTGACGATCCAGTTGGCGCTATCTCGGTGCATGGTACCTGCGGTCTGCTTGGTTTGCTTCTCGTGCCCGTAACCAATGACGCTGTCAGTCTCAGCGGACAGATCATTGGGGCATTGACAATATTTGTCTGGGTATTCGGTTTCAGCCTGCTCGTCTGGTGGGCGATCAAGATGATAGCAGGCATCAGAGTCACCGAGGAAGAAGAATACCAGGGAGTGGATGTCTCGGAGTGTGGTGTAGAGGCATACCCGGAATTCGTCTCAAATTAACATTGGTTCCCCCTTGAGTCTGCCTGGCTTCGGTCAGGCGGGCTCTTCCTTTCCCTCTGGAGTCCGTCTGGCTCATTTCAGGCAGGTTTTACTCTTTCCCCTGAGTCCGTCTGTTTCCGGCCAGGCGGGCTCTTTCTTATTACCGGATCAGTTCAGTCTTTAACAGAAACAGATACAGAAACAGAAACGTGTCTGCTGACTAATTCACATTATGTGTGCAACCCGCCGTTGAATCCGTAAACTGTGGTTTTTTTATCAATTTATTTCAGGAGAAAATCATGCGGTTAGGAATTTACGGCGGCAATTTACGGCGTGGCGCCCCACTTGTATCACTGCTGGACGAGATAGTCGATCTGGAAAAACGCGGTTTTACCAGTTACTGGATTCCCCAGACAGGATCATATGACGCTTTGACGATGATTGCGCTTGCCGGTCGTAATACCGACAGGATTGAATTGGGTACAGCAGTTGTGCCTTCTTACCCGAGGCACCCCAATGTACTGGCCCAGCAGGCAGCAACTGCGAACGCACTGACTGAAGGAAGATTGGTGTTGGGCGTTGGTCCTTCACACAAACCGGGAATCGAAGACTCGCTGGGACTGAAATATGAAAAACCTGCATTGCACATGCGTGAATACGTGACAATTCTTAAAGCGTTGGGTGATGAAGGCCATGTGGACTTTGATGGCGAGATGTACCATATAAAGACTGGACTGGCAGTCGCTGACGCCAAACCGTTTCCGGTTGTCATCTCGGCTCTGGCGCCCCTGATGCTAAAGGCGGCAGGGCAGGTTGCCGATGGTACGGTCACCTGGATGGTCGGTAGAAATACCATTGAGAACAATACTGTACCACGTATTACGAAGGCAGCCGCAAATACCGGAAGACCGGCTCCCCGTGTGATTGTTGGACTTCCTGTCTGTGTACATGATAACCGGGATCAGGCAATCGCCAGATCCGTACAGATATTCAAGGGGTATGGAACGTTACCGAATTATCGTCGTCAGTTGGACGCGGAAGGCATTTCCGAGGCTGGAGAGATCGCGGTAGTCGGTAATGAAAAAGAAGTGGAAGCACAATTGCAGGGTTTTTTCGACGCGGGCGCCACCGAGATAATCGCCAGTGTTTACCCAGCCGGTGACGATAGCCGGGGATCCTTCCAGAGGACTCATTCATTGCTGGAAAGCCTGCTGGGTTAAGTCAACCTGCAGGATTGCCCGGATCAAGACTGACTGCATCAGTATTGATAAAGGATAAAGTATTGCCAGAGACGATTGATAAAAATACTTTCCTGGGTCTGTTCAGCCCGGGACAACGGGTTTATGTGGGAGGCAGTACCAACGAACCCACAGGGTTGATCAATATCCTGAAATCGCATCCGGAAAGGATATCCGGTATTACCTTTATCCAGCAGCCATTGGTTGTTAATGAAACGGACTTATCATCTTTGGCTGACGATTGCCGACAGGTAACCTTCTTTATGACACCTGCATTGCGGGAAGGTTATGCATCCGGCCGGGTCGACTTTATTCCCATGCAGATGCGGGCGATTCATGATTACCTGGCCAGGGACAAAATTGATATCGCTCTGCTTCAGGCTGCCAGAGATATTAACGGAATTTTGCGCTTTGGACCGAACGTGGATTACGTGGGAGCCGTTTCAGACAGTGCGTCCTGTATGGTCATTCAGATCAATTCCTCGTTCATTGCTCCCCTGGGAAGCCCAAAGGTCAATCTGGATAATCAATGTTTATTGATCGAAGTGGACTCTGCCAAACCGTTGTATCCGGAAACCCGAGTGGATGAAACTTCCCGGCAGATTGGTAATCTGGTGGCAGGTATTGTGCGTGATGGCAACTGCCTCCAAACTGGTATCGGTGCGGCGCCATCAGCAATACTGGCTGCTCTTGGTAATCGTTCTGATCTTGGGTTTCACGGTGGCCTGGTTGATGATGGTGTGATGCAACTGGTAAAGAACGGTAATCTCACCGGTATCCGGAAATCCATCGATACTGGCAAACACGTTGCAGGCATGGCGCTGGGGTCGGCAGCATTGCTGGATTGGGCCGCCGAAGACGGCAATTTTGTTTTGCGGAGCGCTGACTATACTCACGAATTGTCCGTAATCCAGCAACTTGACAACTTCATTTCAATCAACTCGGCGGTTGAGATTGACCTGTTCGGCCAGGTCAATGCAGAAGTCACCGCGGGACGTCAGGTATCCGGTACAGGCGGTGCTGTGGATTTTATGCGCGCTGCGAAATTGAGCAGGAATGGCCGTTCAGTGGTTGCGATGAGTGCAACAGCGCGCAGAGGACAGGTGTCCCGAATTGTACCCCGGGTTGAGATGGTGACGGCGTTACGTACCGATGTGGATATGGTCGTTACTGAATTTGGGATTGCACGGCTGAAGGACGCATCTTTGGCGGAACGTGCAGAACTGTTGATTGAGATTGCCCATCCTGATTTTCGGGATCAACTTCGGGAAGCAGCCTCTCCGGGTAATTAAAGGGTCTTGAATAATCTCACAAGAAAGAACAGTGTCACTGATTTTCTGAGGTGACGGGGAATTCAGGTTGTAGTGACCCAGCCTCCGGAAAACGGCACCACCTGTCCAACGATGAAATTGCTGTTTCCGGATGCCAGAAAGAGTGCGAGTTCTGCTGATTCCTCAGCTTCTGCGACACGCTGAACAGGTACGTTTCGTTGTAGATGCTTCTGAAACCGCTCTGTGGCGACGAGATCATCAGGATAGTAGACCGGATTGCTCACGTAATTCTGAGCCACTGCATTGATCTGTACATTTGCCGGCGCAAATTCCAGTCCTGTGGCCCTGATAAATGCGTTCTGTGCCCCTCTGGCGGCACAGTAAGCGGCTGACCCGGGGATACCACGAAGAGGTGCGGCACTGGTAATGGCAACAATTTTGCCATGTCCCCGACTGGCCATCCGGGGAGCAAAATGTCGGATGAGATTCATCAATGGATGAACCATGGTGTCAAACAGACTTTGCCAGCTATTGTCATGAATTTCTACGACGGGTGAATTGCAGGGATCATGTGCAAGATTTGCGATCAGTATGTCGATGTCATCCTGACCGGTCACAAATTCTGGAAAATCCGGCCCAAACGGGACCTGGTCAGGTTTTGCAGAGACTATGGCGCCCTCTCCGGAGAACAGAGCCTCAATGGCTGGACCCATGTAGGCGTTACTTTGGGTGATGAACACTCGCTTGCCTGCCAGACGGTTCCCCATGTCTTACTCCCTTTTACATATCCTCATAAATTGTTCAAACGTATACCGTTAATTTACCGTAACCGCGAATTCTTCCAGTAATGCCAACGGTATGATTTCCAGTGTTCGAAAGTGGGTATTGTCCAGGAATACTCTGGGAGCCATCTGATTTTCGTAAGCCTCAAGCCACCGGGCAGCACAGAGGCACCATCTGTCCCCCTCTTTCAGTCCGGGAAAGGAAAATTCAGGATGTGGCGTTGACAGGTCGTTGCCGGCAAAACGAGAGTATTCCAGAAAGGTGGAAGTCACTTCGACGCATACCGTATGCAAGCCGACATCCTCGGCACAGGTATTACAACATCCATCTCTGAAAAATCCGGTTGCCGGCCGGGTACTGCAGGGAGCGAGTTTCCTTCCATAAACGTTTATTGATTCATCCATTTCTATCTGCATCCTGTTCACGGACAGCCTCCCAGAATCAATTGTGAAGTGCAAACAGCTGGAATATTACACATCATGGACATCGTCGAGATTCACATAGGTTTTTATGCCGTTTACGCGGTACATTCGCCGGTTGATGCGGGGATAGTCACAGATATCGATATCATTACGATTGCCACCCATAAGATAGGTCAGATCGGTGTCAAATGGATTGCGCATGGCATGGGGTAAACTGCCTTGTACAAAAGCCATAAAGTCACCCGGTCCTATTTCAAATTCCCCGTCGCCAATCTCTGCGATTCCGCGACCGGACAGAATGTAGATGAATTCTTCATCGTGATGATGGAAATGGAACTGGGTCGTTTCAAACCCTGGTTCAACCCGTACCAGATGAATGCCGGACCTGGAAAGTCCCAGCAGGTCTCCAAGGGAACGGGTATGACGTACTGCTTTCTCATTGAACTGATGTACATGGACTTTTTCAGGCAGATTTTTGATGGTTGCAGCCTTCAACAGTGGATGTTTCATCATCGTCTTCTCGACCTGTACCGCTTGACGACTGTGTCGTTAGTTCTCTTTTTTCGGATTGGCGCCGGG
>JAPOOX010000068.1 GCA_026713185.1 Gammaproteobacteria bacterium | reverse complement strand
CTAGCGTGAGTTTACCGAGTTCACTAAATATATAACGAAGCAAAATGTCCAATCAAGCCGTTCGGCTTGATGTAACGCATTGATTTATTGGACATATATTCCGACTCTGATGAAAGAGTCAGAACCGAAAAGACCAATCTGAGGTGTATGACCTAACTGGCTCGATATTGTTCGAGATGAAGGGTTTGGTAAAGCATTTGCTGGGTTTCTGACATGCTCGACAGCATCATTTGAATCTGTGGTGCTGACTGTTTCTGGGTGGCCGGATAGACTACACCTAGCTCTTTAATCCGGGCCAGTTCATCGAGCAATTGATGACATGAAAGCGTCTGTCCCTGGTGGGCGATTTGCCGATACAGCAAGGTCTGCAGCATCAGTGCCAGCACACAACAAAACACATGCACCTCGATCTTCTGATCCGTCCAGTGGTACTGGGGACGAATGGCAATGTGCCGAGCGTCCTTGAGGTCCCGAAAGGCGCGCTCCACATGATGCTGTGCGCGATAGCCGCGCACAATATCCGTATCACTCCAATCGGAGCGGTCGGTGAATATCAAATTCTTGCCTAGCAGGGTATTTTGCAGGCGATTCCAGGCTTGTCTGTCAAAGCGGTATCGTAAGCTTGGAATATTGTTGTCGCCCGCTTCCACGGTGACCTGGAACAGGTCGTTCATGTGCCTGACCTTGAGGCATTCGTTAACCTGCCGGCGAATACTGGCCAGCGTTGGTGGCCGCCCCTGGCGGATGATGCCCTGCTGCCAGCGTCGCAACCGCAACTGCAACTGCTGTAAGCGGCGGCGGCGTGTCGCAATCTCGCGCAATAAGGTGGCGGTTTGTGCGTCCTGCAGATTGCGGTTTCTGACCACCACGATGGTGTACTCGATCCCGTACACGGTTTTGGTCGTGCGCCATACGCTGACCCCTTCGAGCTCATCGAGTGGCTTGAAGCGGCGTGTCGGCACCGCCAGCAAATCTGGATGGTGCGTGGGCACCAGTGAGCCGATCACATGGTAGGGGCTGTCCTGTACCGCGGCCAAGTTGTCGGCACAGTTATTGCCCTTGTCAAACACCAGGGTGACCTCGATATCCTGATCTTCTGCAAGATCATTGAACCGCGCCACCAGGGCATCGACCAGACTGCGAAATGTCGGCGAGTCGTGTTGATTGCCAGGGTAGGTGCGATGCAGGATCGGGACATGATGATCACAGGCGGCCAGCAGTGCCAGGCCGACAATGCGCAGCGACTTTCGCCCTTCTTTGCTGTGGCCTCGCTGAGCCAGCGTCGAGCGTTGGTTGAAGCTGTCGATATAGGTGAAAAAATTGGTGGCATCGAACAGCAGCTGGCGCACATCGATGTTGAAATGGCGCACCATGTGAGACACGATATCGCGTTCGATCTGGACCATGGCAGTGCGGGGGATGCGGTCCATATTATCCCAGAAGCGCTGAGAGGTCAGTTGACTGGCATCGACGCCCAAAAGCCGCGGCAAGATGGTTGAGGCGTACCAGTCGGCGATGGAATTTTTGGAACACGGTGCCACACAGCGGTTGAGGATGGCGATGAGCAGGTAGGTGCCGACAGAAACCGATGCGCCGCGCTTGGGGACGTGCTGGTCGATATGGTGAACAAGATTGAGTTGGCAGGCGATGTCGTACAATGCAGCAATGACACCGAACTCGTGCACGAGGATCTCTTGGGGTTTGGGCTGGTGATCGAAAGCAGCGAGGACATCTTCGGCGCGGCCGAGGTATTTTTGCCAGACGATTTTGGGTTTACCGTTGATGCGTTTAGATTGTCGGGCGTAGTAGTAGGTATGGCCCTTGATTTTTTTCGCGGTGATGCTCGGCATAGTTAGGACATACAGTAGTAAGGATATGATTAGATTATAGCATATAATAAGTAATAATATCCTAATATTATAGGAATACAACATTCTGGATATAGGTCATAATAGTTAGGTCATACATAAAACAGGATAAAACAATCCCCAGGCGGGTGCTCGCCAAGCGAATTAACACAGGAAAAACAGTAGGTTACAGAAGATGTGCAGGAACAGAACAGGAATTATCAGACGAACAAATCCCTCGAACTCGGTAAACTCACGCTAGAAGATGAATTGTCTGGATCCAATTCGCGCAGGAAAAGAGACACAGCAGGGAGCGTCTTATCAGATGTTTCACCGAGGCCTCTTTGCCATAGGTCGCGTGATGCCTGGGCCAACATGTCTTCTCTGTCCACAGCATTAAGAACCAGGTTTACAATTTTGCCCTCTCGTCCACTTACTTCCAGAAGATGTCCGAGTTGCCACGTTTTCCCAACGCCGCTTTCTCCCGAAATTAATAGTACCGGCTTATCTTCGGGCCATTCGAGTACATCCCGTACGTCCCGATCAAATTTGTACTTCAGTCGTACGAGGCGTTCGTGCGTCAAGGCCCTCATTGTTTTTGGAAGTCTTGCCAATCTGTGTAGCCTTTCAATACTCAGGCCAACATGTTGGAAAATACGATTAATCCCATCATAGTCGAGCCACGTCTCACCGGTGCTCAACTCTTCAAGCACCACGCCAACCAGTTGCTCCCGGGCCCTACGTTCATCTCCTAAGTCAGGAGCATAGCACCTCAAGACTTTTTCAACCTTGATCGCGAGTGCATTACCACTGACGCAAAACTCCATCTCGAAACGAGATAACAGATGAAACGCACCCTCAAACACATCCGTATTCAACTGCGAAATTTTGCTCTCTGTTTTTTTGTTGATGTATTCAAAAAACTCACGATTAGTCAAAGTAAGGCTGTTGCTGAATTGCCTCTTAATAGAATTGTCAAGCATATCGGGACCGTCGACCAGCCTCAAATCAGCTAGAAATGACTTAAATGTGTCAAGCTTCCCCGCTCGGCCATCTGTCACAAAACGATATTTGGCGCTTTTTGGAAGCGATGTTGGCACTGACTTCCAGAGGTCGCAAAGGACAGCTACGATATCGGAGAGCGACCATGTGCCGACTTGGCGGGTCTTGTACTGCTCCACTAAATAAAAGTCACACCCCTTAGCCTGTGCATCTCCCCCACCAAGTGGCTCCAGCACTAAAAAAGCATCCTCAACTTCCTGATCATTCAATTTCCCCCTCAAGGTGACGCTAGCCAACCAATCGAGATGATGTAATATCTGATATAAAAAGCCATTGATAGCGGCTGGGCCGCCAATCTGAGTCATTTTTTTGCCACTTTATCCGAGTTTAAAGGTGTCATATCATCTTACTAAGGTGGAAATTAACAATATCTAGTTTTGCCGTAAAATTATACAATTTGTCCGATAGTTTTAAGACATGGTTGGATGTGTATATCTCTAAAGCGTGCCATCTATTCCATTTGAAGCTTTCCACCTAAACCAAGACAGAGCAGGCATTGGCGGAACAGTAATGACCCAAATGGGTATCGTTCACGTCACCGGGAAGGAGCCCTGATAAATCGGCTCCCCCGGCTCGCCACAAATACTCACTGACGGTAGGACGAGCAACGCCACAAGCGGCGGCAATCTTTCTGTTGCTCAGTCCCAAGCCCTATTTGAGGCGCAGTACTTCTTTAATTTTACGCATGGAAAACCTCTTTGCTGGCATCTGATCCCCTCTAAATAAAAAGGGCAGGATACTTTATGGTTATCCCGCGCAGGACGGCTCCAGTTGTGCCTTCAGGCTGTGGCTACCGGGGTGGCAGTCTTGCCGTGGAATCATTGGCAGCTTTCGTTTTGAATGGGTGGCAGGCTTGGACTGGATTATGCACCCCACAACAGACTGGACATTTATACTAAATTAAGTGACCATATTGGTTAGTTATAAGAATAAACATCATTAAGGTCATTATGGGGATCAATAATACAATACTCTCCCCGGATAAAATACGAGCTATTCGAGAACGCCTGGGTCTCACGCAGGTAGAAGCTGGTGAACTCATAGGAGGCGGCCAGCGCGCCTTCACTAAGTACGAATCTGGAACTGTGAGACCCTCTGCCGCCGTTATGAACCTGTTGCGGCTACTTGATGCCAATCCAACTGCGGTCTCTACCCTCCAAGGAAATGAGTTCCAACCAACGGTTTCTGGAGTAACTTTGCCGTTTGAAGTTTCAGGACTGGACATCGTAGCATTGACTCCACAATTGTTCCCCAAACTCCTGCGAAGGCTGCTGTATGCCGAAGCCCTTGCCAACAAAATCCCATTGGATGGCATCCACGTGGCCAGTAACATCAATGCCCCAGACGGAGGGGAAGATGCATGCATCACGTGGAGTGGTGGACCTGAACGAACACAATTCCTTCCCTCTCGTCTTAACCAGTTCCAGTTAAAGTCCAGCAAAATCCGGATTGACAGGGCGGCCCATGACATCCTGACAAGAGAGCGAACGGTTAAAGCAATGGTTAGTTCGGTCATCAGAGACTGCGGGAATTACATTTTGCTTTGTGCTCATTCGTACACAAACTTGGAGATTCAGGCTCGCAAAAACAGAATCCGTGAAGCCATCCGGGGGGCGGGTATGACCATTGATGATGGTCAGGTCGACTTCCGGGATGCCGACCAGATTGCGGTGTGGGTGAACATGTACCCTCCTGTTGCAATGTGGCTGAAAGAAAAGATCCAGCATGGAACTATTGGTCCCTTCCGCTCATGGAACCACTGGGCCAACCGTACCGAGAATTATGAATCACATTGGGTAGAAGACGAACGCTTGCCTGTCTTGCGATCCCACCTGCGCGAGCAGTTCACAGGCCCTCAACAGATCGTCCGGGTAGTGGGATTGACGGGCATCGGCAAGTCCCGTCTCATCCTTGAAGCATTGGACGTTACTGTAAAAGACGAGGTGTCAGGTCACTTTCTGCGCGACCTTGTCATGTACTCTGTACTGACCGAGGCAGGTGCTCCCGATATCAATTTCGTTGTGCAGAATTTGGTGGATTCTGGAAAACGTGCTGTAGTAGTCGTAGACAATTGTGATCCCGAAACTCATCAAATTCTCGCCAGTATAGTCTTGCGGGAAACCAGCCTTGTCTCGTTGCTCACAATCGATGACGAGATTCCCACCGGATTCCTGGATGAGACTGTGCTGAAAATAAATCAAGCATCGTCTTCCGTTATCGAAAACATAATAGATAGTGTCTCGCCTAATCTTTCGTCCGTTGACAAGCTTCGACTGGTGCATTTCTCAAAAGGCTTTCCCAAGGTTGCTCTTTCTCTCGGAAGGTTGTGGAAATTAAAACGACCCCTTGTTGGAAGCACCGACGATGACTTCGTTGACGATTTTGTACTGGGACGAAGTACTCAAGATCGGGAGTTACTGCTCAAGTCGGCAACTCTTTTAGCTGCTTTTGGTTTAGTCAGGAAAGAGTCGACTGACAATGGACAACTCGCAGACGCTGCAAGCTTGGGGCTAAATCTCAGTACTGATGACTTCTACACCGCCCTCATTCGGCTCATTGATAGAGGAGTTGTGCAGGAACGAGGAAAGGATGTCGTTCTTCAGCCTCGCCCTATAGCCATGAAACTTACCGAGTGCCAATGGAAGGAATGGACACGCGAAAAATGGGACAAAGTGCTGACGGGCGACATTAATCCAGAACTCAAAGTCTTAGCAGCCCAACAACTCTCCCTACTCGACACAACAGAAATTTCTAAGAAAGTAGTAAGGCATGTTTGCCGAACAGGCGGACCATTCGACAGCCTTAAAGGGATATCCAAGGCTCGTCATGCGGAGGTGTTGTCCGCACTTGCAGAAGTAGACCCCCAAAGAGTCGCGGATCAAATCGATCACTTATTTGAAAATAATAAAGACCTGCAACATTTAATGGGCGATGTGCGACGTTACCTTGTCTTAGCATTGGAGAAGATCACCTTCTGCTCCAACACGTTCGAGGAAGGTGCACATCTTCTGCTGCGTTTCGCCGTGACTGAAGATAAATTTACGGGTAATTACGCATCAAGCCGGTTCAAGGCATTGTTCCCTGTGTTCCTTGGGAATACAGAAGCTGATAGTCATGCACGATTACGGGTTTTAGAAATAGCTGTTAACTCCAATGATCCAATGCAACGCGAAATTGTTGTGGATGCGTTATGTGAAGGATGTCAGTTGAGCTACTTTTCACGTACGGTAGGCGCGGAGGTTCAGGGGACTCGCCCAGCTATGGACTCCTGGCATCCGTCAACCAACAATGAGGTTTTTAGTTATGTCAAAGAGTGTGTAGAACGCCTCGCTCTACTCGCTGTTAACGGTGATGAAGCAGGAGACAGGGCTCGTTCATGTCTAGGTCTTATTCTTGCGTCTTTAATTCGAAACGAATTCATTGATACTGTGGAAAAAGTGGTCCTTCAGGTAACCGCTTCAGTTGGATACTGGTCGGCAGGATTGAGGGGGCTGAAGGCATTTCTTGCAGGAAATAATGAGCACATTAACGAAGAGGTAGTCAATCGGATACTGGACCTGATTGCAAAGATTGAACCTAAGGAACTTGAACAACGTTTGTATTCCCTCGTCACTGAGCCACCTTTGCCTGAGGTTGAGGATGAGGATGAAAGGCTAGACTGGAACGCCAAGCACAAACGATATGTTGAAAAAGTGCGGAACTTAGCCGTGGAGCTTCTTCAACAGCCATCAATCCTTGCGGTCTCTTTGCCTAAATTGAGCCGTGGTGGTCAATACATGGCAGATTACTTTGGAACTGCGATCGCCCACTTTGCAGATTCACCATTGGAGTGGCTGGATCCAATGGTTCAAGCCGTCATTGCGTTACCAGAGCATGATCGCAATTTTGACCTATTGTCTGGATTTGTTGCTGAACTTGCGACGAAACATCCAGATGAGGTGGATGCATTCAAACGGCAAGCGGCTGTATCGCTGGATCTAGTTCAGGTGTTTCCCAGAGTATGTTTGCGGATTGGAATTGATTCGTCTGATTTGCAACTGACAATTGATGCTCTCCAGGGTGGAACATTGCCTCCAAGGGTTCTGAATCGATGGACTCTTCATGGGGCATTTGACCATGTTAAGACCACTGAGCTGGCTTCGTTGTTTGATGCGATGCTTGATCATAGTATTGAAGCATATACGGAAGCTGTAGTGCTAATGGGAAATTATGCCTTCGACACGCCTGAGAAACTAGAAGAATTCCGACCACAAATCCTCAAGATCGCAGGGAATGCTACACGATGGAACCTTTCAGCTGGACAGCGATTGAGGGACCCTAATATGTATTATTACCATTTCGAAGAGATCATGAACTATATTCTGGACAAGGGCCGTAAAGATTCCGATGCCAGGGCTTTGGCTTTGGCTTTGGCAAGAGCGCTTGCAAAAGCCAAAGGGTACGACGACAGTGCTCAGACGAAACCAGTACTCTCCAAGTTACTATCATGCTTCCCCGAGATTGCATGGCCACTCATTGGTCAGGCAATCTTATCAGACGAACTGCGGGAGAATTCCATGCAGTATCTCTTGGGAAACACCTCCTCATTTAAAAGGGATACCAACCCTTTAATCCTGAATCTTCCAGAGGAAACTCTGTTCGCATGGTGCCATGCCCACCCCGCTAAGGCACCGGCCTTTGTCGCAAAGATCGTGCCCGTTCTCGCGTCCCAACGAGGCGATTCCCCCAAGCCATCGTTTCATCCAACCATGATACGGCTACTTGATGAGTTCGGCGATTGTAGTGATGTTCAAGAAGCAGTCATCAGCAACATGCATTCAGTTGGTTGGTGGAGATCATCGGCGACTTACCTTGGTCACTACGAAGAACCTCTAACAGACCTGCTTGAGCACCCAAAACTGCGTCACTGGGCCAAGAAAACATTGCGCCAACTCCGAATCATGATCAGAGAATCCAGTGATCGGGACCAGGAGCGAGAGGCTCAGAGGGAAGTCAGGCCTAATATTATGTGAAATGAGATACCTTATAGAGCGCGGTAGATGTGATTTCTTTATAGGAATAGGATGTCCTTCCAATCGAGCTACACTGCTGAAAATCTATGCCAAAATCAGCCTCTTAGAAGCCGCGGTCATGTATGCAGGCTACGTCCTCTTCCCCCAAAATTTAACACGAGGCACCTGTCTCATAAAACCAGAGCAGTTCTGGCCCAATCTGCCAATTTATAAGCGTAATCGAGGTCCACTTTCCAACCCACGCTACGGTTGCCAGTTACTACCGCTAGGTGTCAAACAGCCCCGATTCCGTGGTGAACTTTCTTCCGATACTCTGCAATTTCTCCCGCTGGTTATCGTTTAGGGTTAGATGGGTGCATTCTGTCGTGACCAATTCAAGCATTTCCTTCAGTTTGAAGGCTGGTTCGGGTAGCTCGTCAATGTCTTTCAACGCCAGTTCGAGTAGTTTGTCCATTGTGATTTTGTTCATGTAAACGGCAAGATCCTCGAATGGATAGAGTTCGTTGTTATCGAGGGATCCGAACAAGACCACATCAACGCCGGTGCGGTCGCGGGTTATATGCAGCTTGATGTTTCGCCCCTTATTACAGGCGACAACCGCGAAGTCGGCAACTTCCACAAGCCACTCGTAATCAAGCATTTGGCGAACATCGTTGTGCAGCTTCTGCGCGAGTTCCAGTTGGTCATTGGGATAATTCGATTCGGACATGATTGCCTTTGGCTAGATATCAGGGAACCCACACATTCTTTGCTGCGGAAGTTAAGGATACCCCGCATGATCGAAGATAACGCAGTTCTTGGAAAAACCAGGAACCCGGTCGAGCCAACCGAGGATCCGATGAGAAAACAAACCGATCGTTAGCGGCGTTCATAAGTGCCAGGAAGTAGCAGTTGGCATTCCACTGAAATGCTCTCCCACCTTGCACATAAAGCGCTTGCCAAGCCGCAGGTGAAATATCGAAACGCCGTGCGCCTAAATCGTCGGATAGTGCGATGTAGCCCGGGTAGTTGCCAAGCACTGTCGTTCCCACCTTACTCCCTCGTTTAGCATCCTTGACGGGTTATCCCGACTGTCTTCCGAGCTTAGCTTGTATACCACGGTGGTGTCAATTTTTGTCAACGCAATGTCAAACCAAAGTTAAAATGTCCCCTTTTGGTCTGTCCTCTGTCCGTGTACATCACTGGTCCGAACAGCGCGGGGAGTGCTGCCCCTGGCATTGGACGAAGGGGGTCAACAGGAGCGCGACCTCGCAGCAAAATATCGTG
>JAPOOX010000268.1 GCA_026713185.1 Gammaproteobacteria bacterium | reverse complement strand
AGAACGTCAAGAACACGGAGCTCATTTTCAGAGTCCGTCACAGTGATTTCATAGGGGCCGCCAGCATCCATTGCCGGCAGGGAAACCTGCCAGTTACCATCCTCATCTGCCATGGTCCTTCCCAAACTGTCCCCGATACTGGCAGTGACTGTCTCACCGGGATTTGCCCAGCCCCAGAGTTGCACAGGCGCCTGTTGTTGCAGCACCATATGGTCACTGATGATCGCCGGAAGTTGTACCGATGCCGAACTCGATGCGGCCAAAAGCAATCCTGTTGTTAACAAACCTGATTTAATTGTTTCATTGATCCTGTGTCCTGTCATTGTCAGAGATCCCTGGCAGCAAGTTGTGACTCTACAACTTTGGCAAAGAAACTGGCGCCGTAGACCAGGGCCTCGTCGTTGAAGTCATAATCCGGATTGTGCAGGGGACTACTGCCGGTACCGTTGCCGAGGATCAGGTAACAACCTGGAACTACTTCAGACATAAACGAGAAATCCTCAGACCCTGTTCCTGGTGGAGCATCTGTGATGACATTATCCGCACCTACGAGTTCAATACAGACGTCAATCGCCTCCCGGGTTACGGTTTCGTCATTGATGACGGGGTGGAACAAGGTTCTGAAAGAGACCTCCGCTATTGCGCCATGTGCTGCGGTTATCCCTGAAGCAAGCGCACGCATACGATGTTCTACTTTCTCAAGAAGTGGCAGTGAAAGTGTACGCACGGTACCGGAAAGACGAGCTTTCGCCGGGATTACATTATAGGCATCCCCGCTGTGTACCTGGGTGACCGAAACGACGGCGGCCTGTGCAGGTGAAATGTTACGCGAGACTATGGTCTGTAGTGAAGTAACGAGTTCTGCCGCGATAATGACCGGGTCTACAGACTGGTGTGGATAGGCGCCGTGTGCCCCCGTACCACGGATGTCTATATCAAAGAATGCACCGGCGGCAGTTCGAATGCCGGGAACGGCGCCGAATTTGCCGACGGGTACACTGGGTGCGTTGTGCATGGCAAACAACTGGTCGCAGGGGAACTGCTGGAACAGGCCATCTGCAATCATAGCCCTGGCGCCGCCGATACCTTCTTCAGCGGGCTGGAAAATGAAATTGACCTGTCCTCGAAATTTTCCGGATTGAGCAAGGTATCGTGCCGCACCTAGCAACATGGTGGTGTGACCGTCATGTCCGCAGGCGTGCATGGTCCCGTCATGGGTTGAACGATGGGCGAAGGTATTGTTTTCGAGTATCGGCAGTGCATCCATGTCTGCACGAAGTCCTATGGACCGGGTTTCGTTACCAACCTTGAGGACTCCGACAACACCTGTTTTTCCGATACCCCGGAAAACTTCGAGTCCGAATTCAGTCAGCTTTTTGGCAACGAAATCGGCCGTCCGGTTTTCTTCAAAACCGAGCTCCGGATGCGCGTGAATATCACGGCGCCACTGCTTCAGCTCATGCGCGACCGCAGTAATTTCATCAACAAGCGCCATGCTGGTCTCCGGTCATTGTGATGGTGAATTCGTCACCATCAGCATTGGCAGCAAAAGGGTACAGCTATCATTGGAGCCGCAGGAAAACAGATTGGAATCAATCTTCATTCAGTAGCCTCAGGTATCTAGCCGGGTTGTTAAGGAACGATCTCGTCAGGGTCACATGTTCCACTTCGTTATAGTCAATCTGCTCTATACGGTTTTCGCTGAAGTATAAAATGTCAGCCCCGGGGATAGCCATAAGAATTGGAGAGTGTGTTGCAACAATAAACTGACAGCTAAGACGTGAATACTTCTCAATTAACGCTATCAGAGATAGTTGTCTGAGAGGTGACAAAGGACTTTCAGGTTCATCCAGCAAACATAACGAATTTCTTTGTATTCTTCTATCCAGTATGTGTAAAAAAGATTCTCCGTGTGATTTGGCATGGGGATTTTCACCGTAGTCTTTTATGAGTTCATTGCGTTGCCCGCGGACCGACCCCATTGCCAGTTGCTTACCGTAACCTGAAATCTCCTTTTCGAAAATCTCCTCTATCTCCAGAAGATCCCGGGACATTGCAACAACTCTATTGGTAAAACCGAAAATATCCTCGGCACGAAAGAATAGCGAAAAACTTGGCTTTCTATTGCTTGCAAACTTGAGACTCTTTGCAAAATTTCTGGTTTCTGCAAGTGTTTCGTCATGCTCTATCTGATTGCTTCCAACCGCTGTAGCGCCCAGACCGGCTGCCAGAGCTTCCAGTAACGTCGATTTTCCAGACCCGTTCTCGCCTACTAAAAAGGTGACCGGGGCCTTGAACTCCAGCCGGTTGAGATCAGTGAAGCAGGGCAGGTTGAACGGGAATCGATCCGATTCAACATTTTCTTTAATTTCGATATACCTTAAGAAAATCACATTCGCAAACCGATTGAAAAGTACCAGTGCCATAATATAGCGCAAATTACCAAACTACTTTTCCTGTATCGTTTAATGGCTTCGAATGTAGAGGTCTGGCTTTCAATGTTTCGTAACGCACGATGTGGTATGTTCACTGACTCGCCATGTGTCTGTTTTTTAAATGTAAAGGGAAGTGAAATGATCCTCGACTACAACAAGATTGATCCGGAGTTGCTGCCCGCGCTGGACCAGTTTCCAAAGCTGGATATTACCCGCGACAATATTGTTCAGTTGCGAGCTGCCATGGCCAACCAACCTGTGCCTCCGTCCAGTGTTCAGGTCGATGAAGAAAGAGCCGTAGTGCCTTCCGATGATGGTGGTGTTGACGTTTATATCTATCGCAAGTCAAAAAAGCCTGATCAGGCAGCGCTACTTTGGATACATGGTGGCGGATATATTCTAGGTACTGCAGCTGATGATCAGATGGCAAGAATAATTGCTGATCGCTTCGATTGCACAGTCATCTCTGTCGACTATCGACTGGCGCCGGAACACCCATTCCCGGCGGCCCCCAACGACTGTTACGCTGCTCTCACCTGGCTATTTGCCGAGAGTGGATCGTTAAATATAGATCCGGCTCGTGTGGTTATTGGCGGTGCAAGTGCAGGTGGCGGCCTGACAGCCGGCCTGGCGCTGATGAATCGCGATCTCGCCAATCACCCACTCAAATTGCAGTTGTTGCTCTATCCCATGATTGACAACCTGCACGCCACGGAGTCCGGGCAATATGAAAATCACCCGGTATGGAAACAGAGCACATCGTTCAACGCCTGGGAAATGTATCTTAATGGCGAGCCCGGTCTGGATGCCTCTCCCTATGCTGCGGCAAGTCGGGCCCGGGACCTTTCCGGGCTACCACCGGCATACATCTGTGTCGGGTCAGAAGACCTGTTTCGTGATGAAGACATTGAATATGCACGAAGACTCATTACCGCGGGTATCCCGACCGAATTTGCTGTCTTTCCAGGTGTGTATCACGGCGGTGAAAGCTTTGTAGTTGGCGCCGCAGTCAGTAAAAGGATGCGTACCAGTTTTATGAATGCCCTTGGTGATGCCTTGCGTTGAATATGAGCAGACAGACACTACTCGAACGCCGTGAGCGCCTGCTTGGCCAGCGAATGCCACTGTTCTACTCAGAGCCAGTGCACATCGTCCGTGGCGAGGGTATTTACCTGTACGACGCATCCGGTAAACAGTACATGGACATGTACAACAACGTACCCTGTGTGGGTCATGCAAATCCACGAGTGGTAGCCGCCATGCAGACACAGGCCGGTACGTTGAACGTACACAGCCGTTACCTGCATGAGGCAATCCTGGACTACACCGAGAGACTCACCGGCCTGCATGCGGAATGCCTCTCCAGGGCGGTCTTCTGCTGTACGGGCACCGAGGCGAGTGAAATTGCACTGCTCATGGCCCGCGCTGCAACCGGAGGCAGGGGCATTATCTGCTCGGATAGCGGTTACCATGGCAACAGCACCGAAGTCCGGCGATTGTCTGTAGCGCGACGTGACCCGCAAGGCAATCCAGAGATACGAACGATCCCTTACCCGCAATGTTACAGGCCAATTGATGCCGCCGCATCTGAGTCCGAACTCACCGAACTCTACCTGGAGCGCGTACATGAAGCCATAGCCGATTTCGACAGGCACGACATCCCGTTTGCCGGCATGTTCGTATGTTCTCTGCTGGTCAACGAGGGACTACCTGACATTCCCGCTGGATTCATGTCCCGGGCCGCAGAGATCGTGCGCGAGGCCGGTGGGGTTTTCATTGCCGATGAGGTTCAGGCGGGGTTTTGTCGCAGTGGCAGATGGTGGGGTTACCAGACTTCCGGGTTCGAGCCGGACATTGTAACCATGGGCAAGCCCATGGGCGCAGGCATGCCGATAGCCGGTGTAGTCGCGCGTCCGGGGCTGGTAGATGCGTTCCGGGAGAAGACGGGATATTTTAATACATTCGCATCGTCGCCACTGCAGGCTGCCGTCGGTATGGCTGTACTGGACGAACTTGAGGACAGAGAAATTCTGGACAATGTAGTCGCCGTCGGCGGTTACCTGCGTGCGGCCCTTGAACGCCTGCAAGCTGAATATGAATGCATGGGTGATGTCCGTGGTCATGGGCTTGCTATCGCCGTTGACTGGGTGAGTGACCGCGAGTCGAAAAAACCTGATCGTCGGGGCGTTGCAGAGGTTGTGAACCGGCTCAAGGATAAAGGATTCCTCACTGGCAGCGCGGGATCTCTCGGCAATGTGCTGAAACTTCGGCCACCACTCGTGTTCTCAAAAGATAATGCCGACGCCTTTCTGGCCGCGTTCTCGGAGATCATGCAGGATATACATGGCTGAAATCGACTCCCGTCTGCAAGCACTGGCTGTCCAGGCGCTACCTGAATGGGAGTTGGCAGATGCCCATCTTGAGCCGATCGGCATCAGCGAGAACGCCACGTTCCGGGTAGACACGCCGGACAAGCAATATGTACTGCGAATCCATCGACCGGGGTATCACACTTTCACCGAGCTGGAGTCAGAGCATGTGTGGACGGCCGCATTGCGCAAGGCTGGGCTCGATGTGCCGGTACCAGTACGCACGCATGGCGATAATGTTTACGTAACCATTCCCTTCGAGGAGGATGAACGGCACATCGACATGCTTGAATGGGTGGACGGAGAACTGCTGGGCGACATTATCCAACGGGAGTCCGGTTGTTACGCCGGGCATTT
>JAPOOX010000266.1 GCA_026713185.1 Gammaproteobacteria bacterium | reverse complement strand
GGGTTGCTCATGGAAGACGAAGTGTTCATCGAAATGATTCACAATCCTGTGATGCAGTTTGTGGCTCAGTTCATGATGGGCAAGAGTGCTTTTGTGGGAGCGACCTTCGGTAATATTAAAACGTGTCAACAGGGAAGTGGCAAAGGATTGCACGCGGACCAGTTTAATATCCAGTCACCATGGCCGACTTACGATCACTATGCCAACCTGTCCTGGCTGTTGTCAGACTATAACGGTCTGGAAGATGGTCCAACCGTGCTCATTCCAGGTAGTCATCTGCGAAGTACGCAACCACATCCTGCCTCCGGTAAGAATATGGAAGAGATCCAGCAATTGCTTGATCAGGGCAGGAGCGAGCACACGAAACCTGTTGCCATAACCGGTCCTGCCGGTTCTCTTGCCTGTTGGACTGGTTCGACATGGCATGCAGCGCCGCCAAAGTATACTCCCGGATTACGCTTGATGATCACCAGCTTCTGGATGCGGCAGCACGTTCGAGCCTGGCACCGGTACGACAATATCGATCCGGCGTTATTGCAACGCTGGCCGGATTTACCCAGGTTGATCGGTGAGGTCCGTTCAGTGGAAACTCAACCCGGGATGACGCAATACGCATAATGCCATGGATATCCCGTACCTGAAGAGCTTCCCATCGGTTGATGATAACCGTCAGCAGTTGGCTGAACTCGGTTTGGAGCACAACGCGCTTGAGCTCAATATCTATGGCTTCACCGTGGTTGAACCAGAGAAGACCGGATTTGGCGGCTCGGTCGCTTCGCTTGCGAGAGCGGTGGCAAATGACGTGTCGCTGCTTGAAAGCGAAGACATGATTCAGGCTGCTACCGATCCAGTGGCCCTGGCCCTGGTGCGTTTTCTTATTGGCGCCAATGCACATCTTTCCGGTATTGCACCATTCATCAATCCGCAAAAAGAATTGTCCGTAGTGCCTCTGCACAGTGATGTTAATCTACCGACGCCGTTGCCCGAGTCTCCGTATATGGTAACTGCCTGCTGGATTCTGGATGCTGTCGATGATCTGTATGTTATTCCGGGGAGTCATCGGTTTGGTCATAATCCCGGTACAGCGGGAACCGTTGCTCCAGATCTCCCGGAAATAATACTCAGCGTAAAAGCAGGATCGCTGGCGGTGTGGCATGGTCACTTATGGTATGGTGTAAAGGCTGGCGCAGCGCGCAAATTGAATATCCTGCCTTACCTGTATGCCCGGCAATATATGTACCCGCTGCAGGAATGGTCGACCGCGGAAGGTGATAATCAGGAGTGGGCAGCCAGGTTTCCTGAATTGGAGCAATTAATCATTGCCGTCAATCCATTTGACCAGAACAAAAAATCTGTCAAGAAACCCTGAGCAAATCATCAACTGCTCAGTTCCTGTCGTGAAAGTCGTCTTCCGGGAGTTTGAGTTGCGACATTCACATGAGGTCATTCACGGAGTCCGATACCATGTTGCTCACCATTACGACAACACGACAACCCGCGACAGATCTTGGCTACCTGCTGCACAAGAATCCGGCCAGGGTACAG
Source organism: Gammaproteobacteria bacterium (assembly GCA_026713185.1). Lineage (GTDB taxonomy): Bacteria > Pseudomonadota > Gammaproteobacteria > Pseudomonadales > Azotimanducaceae > UBA7455. The sequence goes on along the minus strand of JAPOOX010000266.1, from coordinate 583 downwards.
GCATTTGAACTGTCGTTCGGAAGAGCCCATGTTTTCTATCCCGAAGCGTCCGGGGAGCGCTGTACGGCGGCACTTTTACTTGATGTTGACCCTATTGGTCTTGTACGCGGTCGTGGTGCATTGCTGACCGACTACATCAACGACAGGCCATATGTCGCATCGTCTTTTCTGAGTGTTGCCATCGCCCGTGTTTTCGGTAGTGCCCTGGCTGGTCGCAGCAAGGATCGTCCCGAACTCGTGGATCAACCCTTGCCGCTGTCTGCAGGCATTGCCGCTCTGCCGTGCCGGGGTGGAGATGACGTCGTGCGGGGGTTGTTCGAACCGTTGGGTTACAAGGTTGCTGTATCGCCATCGGACGAAGACGCCAACGCTGTTCGATATCGCAATGTGACGTTGGAATGCAGCAAACCCCTGACCGAATTGCTTACTCATCTGTACGTATTGATTCCAGTGCTGGACAACCGCAAGCACTACTGGGTGGGCGACGCCGAAGTCGACAAGTTGATTTCCCGAGGTGAAGGCTGGCTTGATGCGCATCCGCTACGTGACATGATCGTGCGCCGTTATCTCAAACACCAGTCTG
>JAPOOX010000264.1 GCA_026713185.1 Gammaproteobacteria bacterium | reverse complement strand
TGCAGCGCCAGCCGTGCCCAGTGATGAGCACTGCCACAGGCTTCCATCGCCACCAGGCAGCCCGGCGGCAGCAGGGTCAGGTAAGAGTGCAGCCCCGCCCGGCGAAAGCGCTTGCGCTCCACCACTGCGCCAGCTTCATTTACTGCCGTGACATGGAAAACTGTCTTTGCCAAATCAAAACCTACTCGTTTAATATCAAAAAGCATGCGACAGCTTACGCAGTCTTGTACATGGTTCGCTCCGTGTTGTTAAAAGAAACGCTTATTCTGGCCTACGAGGCCGTGCGAATGAAGCGGGGCGGACCATTCCATCACGCTCCTGGTGCTGTAGAAAATGGCCTTCTACCCTTCTTACTTGCAGTATTCTCAAAATTGGGTGTTGATGGTTCTTATACTCTGCTACAGTACCCCACTTTGGATCGTCGGCAATCTGCTGCCGAGAGCAATTGATGACCCAAACCAAGGGCGCATGGGAGGACGGAAACGTAGAGGTTCTGAGCGAGGCGTTCGGTCGGGAGCCAATCCATTTTGATCAGCAATGCCTGCTAAACCATGACGCGATAACTCGGCCTTGGAATCAGCTTCCTCCGTGCTTTCCCCGAACCGCCTTTGACACGGAATGCCTAGCGATCCATGACGCCACCGTCCGAAACCAACTTCTCAAGGCGATCCGCACCCAACCTGCCCTGATCCAACCACACCGGGTGAAGGTGTGCGCCGAGGCGTTGGAAAGTGTGTTTGGCGGCTTTGCTCCAGATCACGCCTTCCTGGCTTTGAGCCCGGATTGGGGAATCAAGCTAACCGAGCCTATGGCGACCCGTGGTCTGGCGCACCTGCTTGGTAGAGGCTCTGGCAGCCTGAAAGCCCATCGCATTCGGGCGTTCCTGGAAACACTGAGGATTCCAGATCTTCCTGACGACCAATCGCTTGAGCAAGCGGAGGTTTGCTCCGAAGTAGACCGGATCGATCTTGAAGTGCGCTTCAAATCTGACTCAGGCAAGGAGCGGGTAGTATTGATCGAGGCGAAGTTCGAGCACAAGCTGACGCCAGGACAGCTCAAGTGTTATAACAATAAACGGAAGAAATTTCGGCGCGACTTCCGGATCGTCGGACTGACCTCCGCTGCGGGAAAAGGCAGGTGGGGTAAGCAAACCCAACTGTGGCGCGTCGTGCTCTGGCGCGATCTCTGGCTGCGCTTTGAGCGGAGGCGTCCCTATGAGGTCGACGGCCAACTGGCAGCATTCATGGCTTGGCTTTGGCAACGAATCGGTGGCCTGAGTCACGGCAATCCCCAATCAAGGTAGGAGTAAATCATGGAGACAATAGAGATTCCCGAAAGCCTGAAGACTTATTACAAAGACAAAGCGGTTCAGAGGGCGGTTAAAGAGTTGGTCGGCAAACTGAACGGGGCAGATATGCCAGACTGTGATTGGGACGAAGCGCAAAACTACAACCAAGCGCTGTTAATGGCAGCCCAGGTCCGGGCGGACTACGTGGGGCTACTCTTCAAGGTATGGGACGCCACCTTTGGACAGTCGGACCCTCAACGTCTCATGGGCGAGTATTTCGAATATGAGAAACTTTCACCCAACCAGATATGGGAGGTCGAAAACAAATGTCTGTGGCGAGACTATTATCGCAATGGCGACTCCGCCGAAGGTGGACAGTGCGACTCTTTAAACGTGCGCTTGACCGAAGACAGTCTTGAACTGATGGTCTATCGATTCAATGATGATGACGATCTGGATCACTCCGGGACACCCAAAGTGGAGGGGTGGTCAACTAAGCACGATGACACTTGGGACGGCCAATACTTTGCTAACAAAAGCGTCAGCACGGAGAAATTCCTAGACGAGCCCAAGCAGGTGATAGATCGTTTCGCAGAAGACGCCGCCAAAGTCATCGAAGTGCTGCTTAAGTCTTGATCGTAGAGCTTGGCCAACCGAGCATCAGCCAATCTTGCGGCACATATCCCGCAGCGCGTCGATGAACGCCAAAGGATGATCCAAGAACAGATGGTGCTGCGCGTACGGAACGGCTACGGCGCGCACCTCGCCGGGGATCAATGACTTCATGTGCTGGCTGTCACTTCCAGATAAAATTCACCACATATGCCGAAGTTATAATCCTCAGTTAATAACGCACACACTTCTGCCAGAATCAACCCTTGGACAGTTACCGAAATAGGTACAGAACAGGTGGTCAAACTGGAGAAGATTATTGTGATACACGATTTGAGAAGACAAGGTCTTTCGATCAGCGCCATCGATTGGCATCAGTGAATGCGGGCGATGTACTCCAGAATGTAGGCGTTGGCGCAGGGCTGCGGTGGATGCAGTGCGTTCGAGCGTTATACGCCGTCGCTATGGGTGAAGCACAGAATTGTCACTCTTTCGAGCTTCCAGACGCACCAGCCAACGCGCCGTTTCGCAGTTTCAGAATTACACCCCGTAAACTAAATTCCCTATAGAGTGGTTTATTAGCCATATTTAACTATTTAGGCTTTTATAGCTAAATTATAGCTATAGTTTAGTATTATTTAGTTTGAATAGGTGGCCAAATATTGGTAAAATACTCCAATATTCATTACGGAGATAAATAATGACAAACCCCACAAAGAAACAGCTTGAGAAACGGCTCTCTGCACTACGCGCAGGATCTCCTCCGGCTGAGGTCCTGGCATTCGTCAACAAATGCGACGCTTGGCTGGAAATCAACAAAGACAACCGTGGGACCACAGCTGAGGCCATCAAGGATGGATACTACTGTGCCATAAGACTAGAGCAGGCAATGCGTGCGCGGTCCCATGACGATTCATCCATCAGACGCCTGGCCGAAAAAACTGTGACGGCGATGCTGCATAATAGTTTTCCCGGAATTCAGGAACGTCTTAGGACGTTGAATGGGCGAGTAAGCAAGGTCGGCAAGCGTAAAGCAGACCAACGCCGGCAGGACGCCGCCCGGGCCATTAAACTTGGCCAACGTTTCGAACTCCGGGAACTGCGTTCGGTGTCGAGTCTCCAGCGTGTAGGACGAACTTTGAAGAACTGCGTGGCGAATCGATCGGACGCGAAGAATTTCCTGAGTGACCCTGACGAAGAGATGTGGACTTTGTACGAGCTGGTTCAGCAGCGTCCCCTGTATCTCTTGCAAGTCGACCGGTCGGCGAAGGAACTCCGCCAAATCGAGGGTCACAATGGTTCAACTCCCCAATTGGAGCGGTCCCTTGCGTTCGACATTCTCAAGGCACTGGATATTTCCGCCGACGACGAGAAAGCGTTTGTTCGAGTGGGTGCATTCCACACGTTCCTGGACGGACAACCTGCTGTGGAGTCTATCGAGGTTGGAGGGTGTATTCACTGGGTCTGGGTCCTGCGAGGCACCGAAATAATAATCGCTACCAAAACTCTAACTGGCAAGCACTGGTCTCGATTCCTTCGGCCTGATACTGGAATGGGCAATGATCAAATGTTGCCGCATGAGCGGGGCTTCGTCGCCGGTTACGAGAATCATCTTTCGGAAAGCGAACTACTTGAACTCATAATCGATCATCCTCTGTTTGCCGAGACGCTACACAGGGGCACGCTCGAAGGGTGACTGGAACGGATCACGCTGCTTGATTCAACGGGCCTGTGGTGACTCGCGCTATGCACGGTGGCACACACCAGATCATCAATCTCAATAGATGTTGGAGGCAAAATCATGAAACTGATTCTCTCGAAAAAAGACCTGTTATGTCTGAGTCCACAAACTCGCGCTGAGATTCTGGACTACCTCAGTTCACCGATAGCGGTGAATGAGCACAGTATCGATGCCTCAGATTCGGAATACGACAGCTTTTATATGTCCGATGTGGCGGAACTCACCTTCAAGCAAGTGAGAGAGTACATGGTGGCGGTATCGAAATGGACAAAGGCGGGCCTGAGAGTGTTCGCTGAACAAGGTCCAATCATTCACGTTAGTACGCTTGTAGCGGCACTAGAGAGTGAAGGATCGGGCAATTATTCGCAGTTCCAATCTCGGACCACACTCCGCACCCGGACAGTCATGGGCGACAGTAATGCCTATCTGCTCGGGTGGGATGAATGGGAAGCACCCGAGGAAGGCCATTATGCGGTGACACAGCAAACGTACCAGTCACTGCGACGATACTTTCGCCTGGACGAAGGGGAAACCTCATGAATCCGGTCCCGTGATCTTCACTCCACCCCATTGGCTTGGTAATCGACAATGTTAATGAACGGTTACACACCTATAAATACACGAACCTGTTCAGGCCCACTTGTCATTAGACAAGGATAAAACCTGGCAACTATTTATGGGAGCAGATATTGGAAATTGAGAAAGGAGGACCTGTCATGGTCACACATACCGCTGAAACTTGCCTTGGTGTTCTTAAGCAATTAGCCAGTGATCTTCTGAAGAGTGCGAAGTCTGGCAATCCTGCTGCGTTAAAACTATTTGAACAATACTTCGAGAACTTATCGAACAGATCGGTATTGAAATTGAACCAGGCACAACAGGTTATAGCTCGTGAATGCGGTTTTGCCAGTTGGCCGAAACTCAAATCCGGGTTAGAGATGTTTACAGAACAGAACGAGTTGCCACCTCCTGTCTTGTACAACACCCTGATTGTGAAAATAGCTCGACGCATAGCAGCCGATGACACCAGGACTAAAAGCAAGCCGGTGAAACAGGACGACGATAATACCCTTTTTTGTAGATTCTGCAGTAAATCGCAAGATCAGGTGAAGATGTATAGTATCGAACCTGCTATTTACGTCTGTGTCGATTTTGTTGATGACAACTATCGATATCTTACTCCATATGTCCTTGGAATGATAAACAGACGGGAGGAACCAAACGCTGACGACAGACCTCTATGTTGCAACTTCTGCCTAAAACCGCAACATGATGTGGCGAAACTTATTGCAGGGCCTCACGTTTTCATCTGTGACGATTGTGTTGGTCGCTGTAATGAAATAATTGCAAGGGAAGATATGCCCCTAGCCATCTGTGACGATTGTGTTGATGACTACTATCGATCTCTTACTCCATATGTCCCTGGAATGAAAAACATACAGAAGGAACCAAACGCAGACGACAGACCTCTATGTTGCAACTTCTGCCACAAAACGCAACATGATGTGATGAAACTAATTGCAGGGCCTCACGTTTTGATCTGTGACGAATGTGTTGGTCTCTGTAATGAAATAATAATTGCAGAAGAACTTGGGTAAGGTATTACTGGCACACTCCGGAAGAAGGTTGAAAGGTGGATTAGTTCCATATTGTCTGGCGTCAATTATCTTTGCCGGTCGTATTGACTCATCCAGGAATCACACTACAGAGTTGTCCAGCAGCTTTTTCACACGGGCTCGAACAGGCATCATGCTACTTATTGTCTACCATCTACAAGGGTTTGACCCGCCAGTGGCACGCTGCCACGTAGCTACCGGAGCGCACGGCACGGCGAAACGCGAGAGGTCAGTCAGCGGCGATAGTAGGTGAACTGCACGCCCGGCGAAGTACACTTCGGCAGGCTCCTTCACCGCGAAAGCCAGGTGGGGCCTCCGGTGATTGTAGTGGTCTGTATTGACCGCTTATGGTGAAGAAGGAATAGAGTGGAACGAACTCAAGCACTCGATGTATCATGCCTATATCTAAATCTTGCACATGTCGGGTACCGTAATGAAGTCAATTCCAGCGCGGCAGGATAACGCCATAGATCAGATCGTCTTTTCCCTGGTATTTGACAAGCCTTTTGATAGCCAGATTATCGAACAGCTCATCCTGCTCAAGAATGACGGTATAGATGGCTTACCAGAGTCCGAAATAACCAAATCGTTAACGATTTCGAGCGGACCCACCCAGCCGCCTATAGCCCGGAACGAAATAAATGGTGTACGATTCTACAAACCTCCCAGCGATCAAACCAAGTCTGAGATAGGGGAAAATCGCAATGAATGGGATTTACTCGCTCAAGAGAAATCAGTCCAGCTGATTTGCACACTTTACTCGTCATGGACTGATGTTTGGAGCACCGCTCAAGATATCTTGGGAAAACTCAACAACTGTGTCAGTGATGACTACGGGGTTAATGAATTTATTGTACAAGTTGACGACAAATTCACGTGCGACAAAGACATCAACTACTCCATTGATGATATCTTCGACCGAACGTCCAGGTACTTTAGCCTGAATGTACTGGAAGCTGGTGAGGCATGGCATATTTACCAGGGCTGGTTCGAGAATGTGGATGACATGAGGGTTCTGCACAATCTCAACATTTCAACAAGACGAGATGACGAAATGAATTACATTTCTTCGATTGTACATGTGATGCGCACCACTTTCGTTTCTGAGGAAGCAATTCTTCATGAAGATTCCATTAATCATGCGGCGCAAAACGCACACCAAAAGAGCAAGCAAGCAATGTGTAGTATACTTAACCAGGATGCGCTGGACCGTATAGGATTGACCGATGATTGAATATAGATCCACGGCAATAGACAGAAATATTTCCATATCCAACAATCCGGACACTTTTGTTCCTGAGCGCCAATCGCTATTTCCCTCACTCAATTTGGGCGGCATAGCATTTGCTGGTTTGAGTATGTTGACAATGACATCTACAGATCCTGGTGTAGATGCGCGTTGGGAGACCGACACCCTCATTGGTACTATCTATACGGCGCCTCAGAGCAGCCTTTTAGACTTGGCGGATGTCAAATGCCGGTGGTTGCTCACAAAGAACCTGGAACTGTATGCAGCGCTCACTTCTGTCTGTCAACAAATTCAACGTCGTCCTGAGGTTGAGAGCTTGCGATTGTCCTACGTGAAGGATCCTGAGAGTGGTTGGGAGCAAATTTTTGTACGAATCTCCGCTATCCTTTCCGTGGATGAGGAATTAGCGCTGGAAAACCAGATCGTTGACGATATTCCGGATCGCCACTGGCAACACTTTAGCGCGGTAGCATTCAGTGTGGGGTGAGGATGCCCATCAGACCTACTGACATTTTTGAGCTTGCGATAGCCTTGCAGGAGTCACCTGACTTCAATAATAACGAAGTTCACCGTAGAAATATTATTGGTAGGTATTACTACGGTGTATTTCTAATCGCGCGCGAGTTTACGAAAGTCCAAAATACAGGACCCGGTGCGCATAATGAGGTGGTCCAGAGACTTAAAGAGAACCCTGAACAACGACGAGCAGGCAATCGGCTTGCTACTTTACGGGACGCACGCAACAGCGCAGATTACAATATCCACAAAAGTATCGAGAACCGGGAACTAAGTAAATGTGAAAAGTCCGCGAAGGCGATAAGGGATTCATTGCAACCGCGAAATAACTAATCAACTTAGTCACCAGATTTGCGGATCTCAATCAGTGCTGGTACCCGACGGTAACCAAGATCGGCAATCGAACCTTAATCGATAGCTTTCTCCTCCTAACATGAATATTTTTGAGTGATGTATGATTCTGTTATCACCAAAACGTCGTTCTTGACCCGCAGAAGGGTGAAGTGAGGTCTCAGAGGGAAACTGCGTCAAATACTCTATGTTTTTACACATACCATGGCAACCTGGAACAAAATCGATCTCCAGTCCCGCTTCGTCTGGATTCTCCGTATGTTTTATGCTCACCGTGCTTTTTTTGGCATCAACCTGCCTTGCCGGGCAACCGCCTTACCAGCACGGCATCTCCCTTCTACATGACTTGAAGTATCCGTCCAACTTCACACACTTTGACTACGCAAACCCATTTGCGCCCAGGGGAGGGAACCTGACTCTTGCTACAACCTCGCCAATCCGGAACTTTTCGGGCGCCTGGGGTACCGGGGTTTCCAATGCTGCCGGCCTGGAGAGGACATTCGACCGGTTGTTCACCAGATCGGCGGATGAGCAGTCTGCACTGTATGGCTTGCTGGCAGATGGTGTAGCGCTTTCGTCCGACAGGAAATCGCTGTATATCAGATTACACGAGGCAGCTCGCTGGAATGACGGGGTACGGTTAACGACCAGTGATGTACTGTTCTCCTACGACACGATGGATGCAACATCGCTGGCCGGAAAAATCTACCTGGAACAGTGGATCGAGTCGTTCGAGATCGTCAATGCCCGCGAATTGGTGATCCACCATCGTGATGTCTTCACCCATTCAAATCTGTTGGCATTGACCACGTTTCCCGTACGTCCTGCGCACTACTATGCTGACCGTGACCCCGGGGAGCAGACCCTCGAGCCGCCACTTGGCAGTGGTCCGTATCGGATTGCAGGGTTCGATCAGAACCATGTTGTCTACGAGCGCATGGATGACTACTGGGCCCGTGATCTTCCGGTCAACCGGGGGCGCTATAACTTCGATACGATTCGTTACGATGTATACCGCGATGCCACAGTGGCACGGGAAGCTTTTCGCAAGGGATTGTTCGATCTCTTTTTGGAAACCGACATTCGTTACTGGCACTCTTCATATGACATTCCGGCGCTTGATGAGGGTCGGGTACTCAAGGATACCCGCATTGTCAGCAGGTACATTGGTCAGGAGCTCGCACTGGTATTCAATCTTGATCGCGAGATGTTCCATGACCCGCGGGTTCGTGAAGCGTTGACACTGGCTTTCGACTTTGAGTGGCAGAATCGTGTGTTACAGCATGACTCCCAGAACCGTGCGCTGAGCTACTTTGCCGGCTCGTCACTGGCGGCCATTGGATTACCCACGGAAGAGGAGATCACTTTACTGGCGCCCTGGCGCGACCAACTGCCGGAGCGCGTATTTACCGAACCGTTTCAGTTACCCATGTCGACTGGTCGGGGTCCACATTGGCCAGCTCTGCAACGAGCGTACTACCTTCTGGCCGAGGCTGGTTGGACCTACGTGAATGGACGACTGCAGGATGAGCATGGGCAGCCTTTCGAACTGGAAATTGTGACACAGCACACGTGGGCACGGCGGCTGCTGCTCCCTTATATCAAGTCGCTTGAAATCCTTGGAATTGACGCAAACCTGCGTCTTCTTGAAAGTGTCCATGCGTTTAAATACAAGAGACAGCGAAGTTATGATATGTACCTGAGAGGTCATGAATTGGTGAATCCTCCTATGGGTGGATTACATACCTACTTTGGTTCCGTAAACGCGGTTCAGGGAATGGGTGGCAATCTGGCGGGAATTCGCAGTCCTGCCGTCGACGCCCTGATCGAACTCGCGCAGAGCGCTCCTGACATGGAGTCCGCGACGATTGTCTGCCGGGCTCTGGACCGGGTCTTGCTGTGGGGGTTCTATCATATTCCCCTGAATATGCCAAACGAGGAACGTTTCCTCTATTGGGACAAGTTCGGCCGTCCCGACGATTCAGCGGCGATATATGAATACCTGACTGATGGTTTGGCACGTGTTATCGACAGTTGGTGGTTAGATGACATCAAGTCTGAATCATTAGCGCAATAACGATCATAAAGAGCCTTCAGGGCCTAAATCCCGCCATGCTGCGTGACAATGATTCCCAATCCACTATCGGTGACCATTGCAGTGTTGCCGCCGAAAGCCTGCCTGTGCGATTCAGCGCATCCATCGCCAACCCGACTGCAAAAACGTTTGTGTCGGTTTGTACGATTGATTCCAGCATACGCACTGCACGCTCGTCCAACGTGGCGTGGGTGGCAATGATCACCATTGACCACAGCGCGTTTTCGCGGACGATGGATCGAACCGGCTTGAAACGTTCCTCGCCGTAATCGATACCGATTCCTTCACAGACATCACAATCATCTGTCGGGCGTACGAATTTGATACTGCGACCCTGCGTCAGGTTCATTGCAAGCCGGTTATCTTCCTGCTCGAGCGAGTCAATCAGTGCATTGCAGCAAGTCATCAATAATTCTTCCATATGCTGGCGTGCAGCCGCGCGCCGTGCGAGACATCCCATTGCATCTGCAGCAACCGAACGCACGTAAACGGATTTGTCCAACTGTAGACGCTCACGTAACGCCTGCACGACTTCCGGGGTTGCTGTGCCGGATGCACCGAGGCCAAACGCACCGGCCTTGCGCAGCCAGCGAACCGGCGATGTGATGGCTGCCAGAAACGTTGGCGTGGCTGCCTCACCCAAGGCAACCAGTCCGTAGGTCGCGGCACGGCGAACGCTTTCGCGCTCACTTTCAAGCCCTTCGGCAAGCACTGTTATTGCGTTTTGCTCGTCAGCTATGGACGCGAGTCTGTAGGCTGCGGCGATGCGAGTGGGTTCGGATTTGTCACCCCGGGTATAAAGATGGCTCGACAACTTTTCTGCGCTGCCCTCGACCTTCGGCGGCTCTCGACTGGTCTGAAGCCAATGATACTGATGACGCCAGACAGACTCCGATTCCACTACCGCATCGCCAAGTTCGATTCCTGTCATTGGATCGACGGTTGAGTCTCTCCACCTGATTTCACGGGCATCCCCAGCATCCGGCTCGGTTGTCCGGTAGAGCCAGAAGCGCCACATATAGCGCGGGTTAGTCTGCCAGGTATGCCAATCATCACGGCGATGATTGCCACGGTGAAACAAATTGTGTGAGACCAGGATGACACTGCCGGCACGCAGTGGCCCAACCTCAAACTGAGACACTAGCGGCCAACCGGTTTGCCGGACTGCATCCCGCATTCGCTTGTCATGCACTGTTTGCTGCAGTCGAATGTCCTCCGGATCGTAAATCGATTGTTGCCCGCTCACGGCAATTTTATCCATGCCCTCGATGATGTAATCGAAGTCCAGGTGGTCGGCGCCGGCGAAGTTGTCGTGGTTTTCTTCGTGATTAAAGGTCCAGTATTGAGAATAGGGCAGCATCACCGTGGGGCCCATGTCCGCACGTACCGCTTGCGGGTAATACAACAACTCGATCTGAATCGCATGATGCTGCCGCGCTTTGCGCATGTTGTACGGGCCATTGTCATCCTTATGCCACCACTGATCGTATGCGCCACTGGCGTAGGGTGCATTATGGGTGAATGGCACTATCGCCCAGTTTTTGCCAACCAGGCGCTGACACGCGTCGACGACACCTGGCGCATCGATGATGTCGAGTACTTCCGGAATCAAATCCGCGGTGATGCGTTTCTTCTCGAGTCGCGCCTGCTTCGCCAGTGAATAGATATGCTCGTGTATTTCGGTTGGGATACCCAGACTTTCCGGCGCCAGGGCGACCAGTCCCCGGCTGACAAAGTCTGCCTCAAGGTTTTCCGATGTGGTGTACTGAAATCGAGGTTGTTCAACAAGAGGTTGTTCAACAAACTGCTCTTGCCTGCTTGTATCATCTGGTTCATTTTTCACCTGTTTTCTCCGGATCAGTGATCAAGAGTGACCGTATCTGCGGCCTGCATGCGCGCCAGGGCGGCAATGAAGAAATTCTCTTCGCCTGCGCCGCCTGCCTTGGTGACCAATGAAATTGGGTCAGTGCCAGATGCGTGGCAGTAACCTCCGCTCAAATAGTCGAAAGCAGAGACCTGAAGTCTATTGATCCCCAGAGAGTTGATGACTTTTCCTGAGGTTTCACCACCTGCCACGACAAACTTGCGTACGCCGAGTTCATGCAGCCGCCTGGATATGCCACCCATCAAATTATCCGCCAGTTGCGCCGCGCCATCGCGACCAAGAACTCTTTGCGCTCGTTTGACGCCTTCAACATCGGTAGTTGTAGCGATTCCAACGGGTCCGTCTTTCAGCCTGTCTGCCGCCCAGTTGGCAATGCGGTCGATCATGTTCAGATCCCGGGCAGCTTGCAGCAGGTCAACCCTGTACAGAGCATGGCGCCGTTCGAAAACTCTGAGTTGGCGATTCGTTTTGGGGCTGCAACTACCAGCCAGTACGGCAACGTATCCTGGCGCCGGTGGCAGCAGTGTAAGCGGTTTGGTTTTTTGTTGTCCTTGCCGCCAGTTGCGCGCCAGGTATATCGGCAACATATCAGCACCCGTTGTAACAGGTGAATCTATCGTGAGTTCAGCGATTCTGGCGACATCCCCGGTCTCTATCGCATCTGCAATGAAAAACTTTATGCCATTGTTAACCTGTTCAGCGAGATACTCCTCGGCGGCGGGTTTCGCACTGTGCAAAATGCGTAGGGGTAAAAAGCCTGTTTTAACCTGGCTCTGTGCCTGCAGCACTTCCACCAGATTGGAATTAGTCATCGGTGTGGCAGGGTCACGGCTTGCCCCCGATTCGTGCAGCATCACATTGTTTACAAAGAGCCGCCCCATATATACCGTGGTACCGCGCCAGGTGGGACAAAACAATACGTGGTCGACCCCGGTTAACGCCATCAACGCTTCCGAAACAGGACCGATGTTGCCTTTCGCGGTTGATGCAAAGAGTGCGCTGTATTTGTAGTAGATCCGTTTCGCCCCCTTCGACAGGAGCGCTTCACCCGAGCGACGGGCATCGGCAACCGCTTCTTCTGGTGGCGCCAACCGGATCTTGCGACCGATGACAACCGCCTCTGCGTCCTCGTCGAGCTCTGCCAGTGCCTCGACAGAAGTCACCAGTGGGCAGCGGACACCCTCCCGTTCCAGCAGGCTGGCCACCATCATGCCACCCGTCAGATCGTCCGCAATAACGCCCAATTCAAGCAATCTGAATCTTCCTCATCTATAGTCACAGTTGGATTACGCTGTAGAAATCTGGTGCTGTAACAGGTTTTTCATCCGCACTTCTATTGACGTTGGCTGTGTCTGGAACCTCACTGCACGAAAATTAACGATACCATAGGAGCCCTCAGCGGGTCTCCATAAAGAGCCCTCAGCGGGTCTCCATAAAGAGCCTTCAGCGGGCCTGACACTCGCCCTGCTGCTGTTGCGGAGCAAACAGGCCGCAGTTGATTCGACACAATGTGTCTTCATACTCGGCACCTGGTCCGTGGGAGCATGTTGGCGAGTGTGATTACAGCATCAGACACCGCAGACTATGCCATTGCTGATTGCCGACTGGCCCTGTTCGTTGAGGGTTCTGAAGAAGACTCGTTTTTCCCCATCAACCACTTCCTCGGCAAGGCCATCGACGCTGATCACAGAATTCATCAGCACCATACCGCGAAGCTGCCCACATAGACGTGTTACGCGGGTTGCGTCACCATAGAAACACTGATTAACCACCGCTGATAACGACATGGCCTTGGTGGCACTGCCGTGAAATATGATATCGGGCAGGCCTGCCGCCCTGGCGACACTGGGTTCGGTATGGATCGGATTGAATATCCGGGCACACTCGGTGTACTGCTGACCTGGCGCCCTGATGACTCTTTGTCCTATGGTATACTGTAACCATTAATTGATCGGACGGAGAGGCATCCATACCAGTGCAACCAGTGAATCCATTTAATCCAGGCCCCGGTCTCATGCCGCCGGTTCTCGCTGGCCGCGAGACTGAACAGGATACTTTACGTAAAACATTGCATAAGTTGATTAATGGTTCTGTCGCGCCAGACGGAATACTCCTTAGTGGGCCCAGGGGCATGGGCAAGACTGTGTTGCTTGAATGGTTCCTGAAGGAGGCTAATAGCGAAGTTGATGTGCTGGATACCAGTGCCCAAAATATAGATTCTATTGAGAACCTCGCGCTTCTTGTCGACCCGTCACTGGCACGCAAGGCGCGCTCTTCTGGCACCAAGGTTGGGGCTAATATAGCAGGCACAGGGGTCTCCTTAGAGCGTTCTCGGGGCGAGGCGATGGTACATAACTGGTCAGGGCACATCCGTGCCAGGATAATGACAGACCACCCGCCTGGAGACAGCCCCCACACGCGGGGGAGGCCACTCATTATTGCGGTTGACGAAGCACAATCATTACCCCCTGAAGTGGCTGTGGCGCTACTCAACATATATCAGGACATGGTGAAGAAGAAGGCTCCTGTATGCCTGATTATGGTCGGCACTCCTGACCTGCGGGACCGCCTGCACAATGCCGGGAACCCTCTGCCTGGGGCATTAGATGATCATGGCGCCGCCGCTTCTTTTGTTGAACGATGTGCAAAACTATCGCCGCTTGCATTAGATGACGCGGCAACTCGACGGGCGTTGCTTGACCCCCTGCTGTCAGGCGGGTGTACCGTGGATGAGATGCCCCTGCAGCAGATGGTGGCTGCAACACAGAATTACCCCTACTTCATTCAGGTGCTTGGAAGTGCGGTATGGGAAGAAGCGCAACAAAATGCGGGCCATGTGGATAATGCTGTTGTCGTGCAGGCGCAGAAGGTTTTGTCATCTGAAATGAGCACCTTATACCTGGGTCGCTTTGGCGAATTGAATGCGGAGCTGCCCCCGCACGCCACTCGTAAAGAATGTCTGTCTGCGGCATATGAAGTCGCTCGCTACTGGCTTGAGCAGGACAAACAACCGTTGTCGCTAGGGATGATGGCAAAATGCCTTAATAAAAGTGCTTTACCTGATGCTGCACATGAACAAATGGAACAGCGATTTAAACATACCGGGTTTATGGTGGAGGCCATACGTGCTGACGATGGGGCGTCTGCCTGGACGCTAGGTATCCCTTCGCTGGCAAATTACATCGTGGATACTACTACCTTGGATATGTTACCGAATCCATCTTCGTCGATGGACATAAACAACTAAGCACAGATTCGTAAGTGTCGTGGTACTGTTGGTACATTTAAGATAACTGCTCCAGATATTGTGGCATCGTTAGCCAATAATACCGGTTAGAAATTGCCACTAAATCTTAATAAAAAAATAAATCAAGTCGAAATAGTTGATCGATTCAGGCGGAACCAGTTCGCGTGCCAGCGTGGTTTTGCCACACTGACGCGGGCCCACCAGAATCACTATCCTGCTTCGTCCCAGTGCTGAACGGAT
>JAPOOX010000262.1 GCA_026713185.1 Gammaproteobacteria bacterium | reverse complement strand
CCGATGACAAAAAATCCCGACAGATGCCCGCTTGCCAACCCGAGGACAATACAGGGTACGAATACGATCAGGATACGATTAAATTCGGACAGCCATGCACCAAACGACATTATTGCGTAGCCGAAAACCGGTATCCATAACTGCGCACGGTCTGGATCATCCGGTCACATCCCAAAGGCTTGAGCAGTTTTCTCAGACGCAGAATATGCACATCCACGGTTCGTTCTTCAACGTACATGTTGCGGCCCCATACGTAATCCAGTAGCTGGGAGCGGCTATAGACCCGGTCAGGATGACTCATGAAAAACTCGAGCAGCCTGAACTCGGTTGGGCCCAGGTTGATGGACTGCCCGCCCAAATGGACGCGGTGCGCCTTTGAATCCAGCTGGATGGGGCCGATGCGAATCTGGTCCCCGATTATGCTGGCGCCCCGGCGCAACACGGCACGAATCCGGGCCGACAACTCCTTGACCGAAAACGGTTTGGTGATGTAATCATCCGCACCCGAATTCAGCCCGGCCACCTTGTCGCGCTCTTCAACCTTTGCTGTGAGAATGATGACGGGTATTTCCTGCGTGGACTCATTGCGCTTCCATCCGCGTAGCAGTTCCAGCCCGCTTACATTCGGCAGCATCCAGTCCAGCAGGATCAGGTCCGGCTGGTGCTCGGCAATCTTGGCTTCTGCGGATTGGCCGTCTACCACCTCATCGACCAGGTAGCCATCCTGACTGAGGGCAAATGTCACCATTTCACGTATGGGACTCTCGTCTTCGACCAGCAGGATCCGCTTGCCATTCATCGGCTTGGTACGTGAGGAGGATTTTGTAGTGCTTCGACCGTGTTCTGATTTTGCATAATGGTAAACCTGACATGATGGGAGTAAACACACTGATTATTTTAAATTTTTATTACATGACTATTACAACTGAACAGAAATTAACCTGGTTTGAACAGATACCCCAAGCAGAATGCAGATGCTCTGGTCAATTTCCGGGTCGTTCCAGTCCGTCTGCAACCATTTCAGGTCTTTAAATATTTCCTGAATTCAAGTAGCTCCTCCGCACGTGTAACAAAACCATAACAATTTATTCACGTTCTGCGTATTCTGGTGAACGTAATCACCGATTCTGGTTCAAGGTGATCACCCATGCTCCAAAATGCATGCTGAAGATAATATCACTGAGAGTGATCACTTTCACGTATTAGTGGGGTCGGAGTAAAGTGCCGGAGTAAAACGAAACATTGCGACAAAAGCGGGACGGTTTACTCCGGCACTTTACTCCGACCCCGGAGCCTTTTTCTCTACAATTTTTAACACCGATAATTGACAATGAACCTCGGAGAGGGGAACATATTTGTTGGCGAGTCTTTCGTTGCATCCTCCTCATGATCTTTCGGCATGGATCATTTTTCCAGGGTAAAGGAAATGTGATTCCTCGAAGCGTTATTTACCAAACTTAGTTTCCGCTCTCCCGGGCAGTTGTCCCTGATCGGTGGAAACTGAAACTCATTGTAGAAGAGAAGTAATACAGTGGACGAATTGATCGAGAAGAAAACATGGTCGTTCAAAAGGCTGCTTACCATTGGCATTGTCGGGTTGGTTGCCGTCGTCATTATCTACACCCTGTTCTCCGGTCCGAACACATCAAGTCTGACGGTCGCAGCGGAACGGATCAGTATCGATCAGGTGCGCGTGGGTGAGTTTGCAGAATACGTACCGGTTGTCGGCAGGGTTCGACCCAAGGTGACTGTGTATCTGGATCTCGAAGAAGGTGGAATTGTTGAAGAGATTTTTATAGAAAGCGGCAACAGGGTCGAAAAAGGCGATCTTATTCTTGGTTTTTCCAATTCGGCAGTGCAGAAGAACAATATCGATTCGGAAACCCGACTGCTGGAGAACCTCGATCAACTGCGCAACTCAAAGATCTCCCTCACGGAGCAGAATCTGATCCTCAAGGAACAGTTGCTGGATCTGGATTTCAGCATTCTTGAACTCGAGCGTACCTTTGCCAGGTATAAGCGTTTGCACAACGAACAGAATACCGTTCTGTCGCTTGAGCAATTTGAATCGACCAGAGATCGATTAAGTTACCTCAAAGACAAAAAGAAGTTGCTGGAAGAACGCATTGAGCAGGAAAGCATCCTGCGTGAACGTCAGAGTACCCAAGTCGACGATTCCATAGAACGGGTTAACCGCAGCCTTTCGATACTGACACAGATCATGGGAAGTCTTGAACTGCGTGCGCCAATCAGTGGGGATCTGTCATCGATGAGTGCGGAGGTCGGGCAAAATTTTTCCAGGGGTCAGCGGGTTGGCCAGATTGACCAGTTGGACCAGTTCAAGGTTACGGTGAGCATCGATCAGTATTACATTGCAAGGGTAGCCGTGGAGCAGGTGGGTGAGTTTGACTTTGGCGGGCAGAGTTATCAATTGCGCATCAACAAGATCCACCCGGAAGTTGCAGAAGACGCAACCTTTCAGGTTGATATGGAGTTTGTCAGTACCGTGCCAGGTGGCATCAAACGAGGACAAAGCCTGCAGATCGATCTGAACCTCTCTGCTTCCAGAACGGCCAACCTCGTGACCAAGGGAGGTTTCTACAGACATACCAACGGACGCTGGGTTTACCAGATTAGTGAAGATGGTTCACGGGCTTATCGTGTCGACCTTGTACCGGGTCGACAGAATCCAGAGAGTTTTGAGATACTCGAGGGACTTGTCCCTGGAGATTGGATCATTTCATCGAGTTACGACGGTTTTCGTGATGTTGAGGAATTGATCCTGGAACCACCCATTCAATTGACAAATTCTCTTTAACGGAGCTGACACATGATCATATCGACACAGGGACTGACCAGGATTTTTCTCACTGAGGAAGTCAAGACCACTGCGTTACAGGAAGTAAAACTCGAGATTAATGAGGGAGAATTCGTCTCCCTCATGGGTCCTTCCGGTTGCGGCAAGTCCACCCTGTTGCATATTCTCGGGTTAATCGACAATCCGAGTAGCGGCAGCTATAAATTTCTCGGGGAAGAAGTTGCCGACTATCCTGAATCCAGACGAACACAAATCAGAAAAGCCAATATCGGGTTCGTATTCCAGAGTTTCAACCTGATTGACGAACTCACGGTATTCGAGAATGTTGAATTGCCGCTGATCTACAATGGTACGCCCCATGGTGAGCGAACCAAAAGAGTTGAAGAGGTGCTGGAGAAAATGGATATGAGTCACCGGATGAAGCACTTTCCGCTGCAGTTGTCTGGTGGACAGCAGCAACGCGCGGCAGTCGCGAGAGCAATCGTCAACTCCCCGAAATTGATATTGGCTGATGAGCCCACAGGTAACCTTGACTCAGAACACGGCGAAGACGTGATGAATATTCTTCGCCAGCTCAATGAAGAAGCAACCACCATTGTGATGGTGACACACTCGGAACACGATGCAGCATTTGCCGGTCGGGTAGTGCAGTTACTGGATGGGAAAATTCAATGAAAAAAATGATGCTGTTGGTGTTGTCTCTCATCCTGGCGCCATCGCTTTTTGCGGAATCCATTGAGGGTACCTGGCAGGGTCAACTGATCGTATCGCCAGGTAATGAACTCACCATCCAGTTTATCATTGAATCTGGCGATGATGGCTACAGTGTGACACTGAACTCTCCGGAGTCCGGCGCCATCAAGAATGTGCCGGCGGATACAGCCCGTTTTGAAAACGGGGAACTGACAATCGAAGTCACGGAACTGAGTGGCTCGTTTGCGGGCAAAATCAACGAAGGGGAAATAACCGGCCACTGGAAACAACTGGATCAGTTGCTGCCGCTGGTGTTGAAACCGCTGCTGAAGGCAGAGCTGTCGGAAGCCTTCCGTACTCTGCTCAGAGGACGCTGGGAAGGTACTCTCACGTTTCCTGCTGGTGAAGCAATACTCATTGACATGATCTTCAAAATTGACGAAGAGAATAATGTCACTGGCGATCTGGGTATCCCGGGACAGACACCCTCAAGGTTTCCCATGAGTGATGTCATCGCTTCTGAATCCGGGATTCGCCTGAATATTCCCGATATGACAGCTTCATTTAAGGGATCGTTTACCAAAGAAGGCATCGTTGGTGAGATGATACAGGGCTCTTCTCTACCCCTTACTTTAGTGAAGAAAGTGTTTGATCCAAAAATGTCAGCACTGGATTTTAATGAAGAAGCGAGGTCCTTGCTGATGGGATCATGGTTTGGCTATATCACTACACCGGCAGGTGACATCACAGTCGTGTTTCGTTTTACGCAGGTAGACGACTATATACTCGGTTACTCCGACAACCCGGATCAGGGTTCACTCGACATGCCGATCAAGGCCGCGACGCTCAATGGCAGCGACATCGAGATAAAAGTTAATGACTACTACGTGTTTACCGGCAAAGCGGAAGATGGAAAACTGGCCGGCGAGTTGAAGCAGTTTAATCAGACCTCGCCGCTCATGCTCGAAAAAGGACGACTGCCCCCGATTGCATTGGATATACCTGACCGTCTGCGCGGTATCTGGCAGGGTGTGCAAAAACATCCAAAGGGAGTCAATACGGTTATCATTCGTTTTGAGCAGGATCCTGCCGGTGTCATGGTCGGTTTTGTTGACCAGCCAGACTTG
>JAPOOX010000130.1 GCA_026713185.1 Gammaproteobacteria bacterium | reverse complement strand
GTACGTTTTTTCCTGCTCTCCAATGGTTCGACCACTACCAGTTCGTGGATGTGTCTTAGATGGCTTCACAGTGGTGTCTGTTACAGCAATGACTTCCATCTTGCTGTTGTTGCTGCCAACCAGGTCCAGTTTATTGACGAAGGCATCGAACTGGTCATCGTGTGACCGCAATGCCTGTAATACCTGCCAGACTACCTTATATACTTTGTTGTTATTCAAGGCTTTATCAGGTTCCATGTCAGCCGGTACCACAACTGGCAGGATCACATAGCCGCGTGTTTTGCCTGGCGCCTTGCGCATCACTCTCCCCACTGACTGCACCACGTCTACCTGGCTGTTACGCGGAGTAAGGAATAGCACGGCGTCCAGGGCAGGAACATCAACGCCCTCGGAAAGACAGCGCACATTGGACAGCACACGACAGTGATTTTTACGGACCTCTGATTTGAGCCAGTTCAGTTTGGATCCCTTGATACTGGCATTCATGGTGCCGTCAATATGTTCAGCCTCGCACACCACCGTTGAAGCTACGCGTTCTGTCGCCTGGTATTCCTCCACTACGGGCTGAAACATGGCAGCAATGTGCTTTGAACTCACCTTGTGAGTGCGCGACTTACCCGGGTTGTGTTCGATCACCTGACAGAATGCCACCGCGCGTTGCATGATTTGCACATCTGATCCCGCTGTATCCCCACGCAGACTTTCCTTGCTTAATGCTTTCCAGCAGCCCACGATCTTGGCGGCATCGTCGACTCTGAGTTGCTTGTTCTCATCGGCAAGCAGTGTTTGCAGTCGCTGACTGATGTGGGCTTCGTCCATAGCCAGTACAATGACCTTATAGTCCACCAGCAGGTCGCGCTGCACCGCCTCAGAAAAGCTGAGCACATACAATTCTTTTCCATACAGTTGCGCGTCATCCATCGAGCATAACGTGAGATCGCTGTCTTTCTGTTCGGCCTTGGCTTTGGCCACATCGCCATAGATTCGTGGTGTGGCCGTCATGTATAGTCGTTTCGTACCACGGATGTACTCGGCGTTGTGTATCCTGACGAAATGGCTTTCGTCAATACCGTCGAAAACGGCTCCGGTGGTGCGATGCGCCTCGTCACAGACAATCAGATCAAACGCTGGCAGATCGTGCTCATGCTGCGCTTGATGCAACACGTCAATGGATTGGTAGGTTGAGAACACTACGCTCATCCGGCCTGGCTCATGTCGTGCGGCCATCTCTGCCGCCAGACGCTCAGGCGTAGTCGTTGCAGGATAACTCAGGTCATGGGCCAGGGTTTCTATAATGTCGTCCTGGTTCCTTCGTCTTTTGCCAACGTGTGAGTCTGAACACACGGCAAAACAGTGCATTGGAATGCTGCTCTGCTGGCTCCACTCAGTCAGCGTTTGCGACAGCAAGGCCAGACTCGGTACCATGAACAACACACGCTTATTGGCACCCGCCATCTGCTCGGCTATTTTCAGACTGGTCAGGGTTTTGCCGGTGCCGCAGGCCATGATCATCTTGCCCCGGTCAGCACTTTCCAAGCCCTGACATACGAGATCCCGTGCTTGACGCTGGTGTGGTCTGAGGGCAAAAGGTTCTTTCAAAACCGGCGCAGTACTTGGTGTGTATTTTGACCAGTTAATCCGGCTGTCTTCAAGATTTTCCAGTTTAATTCGGTTCACCGGAATCTGTTGGTTTCTAATGGCTTGTTCTGCCCGGTCACTCCACTTATTTGTTGTGGCCACAATGATGCGACGGGTAAACGGTTCTTGCCCGGAAGCCGTAAAGAAGCTGTCTATATCAGCTTTTTGAAGGGTGTGGTCTGCCGCATAGAATTTGCACTGGATGGCGTGATACTCCGCCGTGCCGTGGGTTTTGGCCACCAGGTCGATACCATCGTCGCGGGCGTCAAAGGCGTATTCCTTGCCCTCGTCTCTGGCCCATGTCGCATAATCCCACACGTCACTGTACAAGGCACTGTAGTCTGGCTCGTACAACAGGTATTGCACGATCAGTTTTTCAAAGTAGGTGCCTTTCTCACGTTCGGACACGGCCGCATCACGGAATTGTGCCAGCAGAGTTTGTAGCGGCGTCATGGGTTCGGTTTCCGATGCTAAAGGAAGCGGAATATCATATTCGTTCAATGTTTTTATCCCTTTAGTATGTTAAATATCGGTATATATGTTCAGATAATACATTACATTGTGCGGGTATGTCGTGGTTATCCCTATCCATTTCACTTTCCCACTAAAGGCATAAGTTCGATATACTTTATCTCAAACATGCTCAATGACTGGCGATCTGTCGTCTTGCCAACCGCTGTCTACAGACTTTGACCACATCGGTCTCTACTCCCTGCCACTACTGACCGTTATGCTGCTCTGTGGCCAACTCATGCTGTGCCAAGGCTTAACCACGTAAGGCTTTCGCGTCCAGGTGTCCCACACCTCCAGATAACGGTCCAGATGTTTCCCAGTAATGTGTGAAATCTGTAGCGGTGGCCTCGCTTGAGTAAATTGTGCTGGTCCAGTTACAACAACATTGCACAGTTCAAACTTAATTTGCTGAGATCAATGCCAATGAAATTTTTAAGTGACGAATCCGAATTGAGTATGAAGTGATATGCTCTCACGACTTCTCCTGTAAGTGCAGCCTGAATGATATAGCAGTGTCTGGGCTCCATTTCGTTTCAAGAAATATCCATGACGAGAGACTTGATATGTATTGAGGACTTATTGAAATGGAGAATTGAGGATTCAGCCTGAATGTAAATAAGGTATAAAATGTCGTTCAACGTCTTGAATAGTTTTAAAGGAAGTTACAAGAGGTTCGCCGAGTTTTTTAGGTCTCTAATCCTCTTATACGTAACTTTTTGTTTACACAAACTTTATGCAACAGGTTTAGACCTTTGTAGACTCCAATGAGTGAGTTTTTGGGTTAAGAAAAATATGTTGTTCAGGAAACCCCACAAGACACCCCACAAGACACCCCACAAGATACCATACATGAGACCATACATGAGACCATACATGAGACCATACATGTCACAGAACATGTTGAACGCCTTGATCTTCCCCCGAAATTCTGGACATCAAGTTAAGCGTTATATAATGATTCAAGACGAGGTGCTCTATGAAGATCCCCCGTTTTACTGGACACCCAGTTAAGCACTTTCCTGCTCAAACTGCATCGGTCCTTGCTTGGAGTCGGTGGCCGCGGCCTGCGCCGCCAGCATGGCTGCCAGCACTTCCTGGACGACCTCGTTCTCCGAAAGTGCGACCAGCGCTTCGACGGATTTATCGAACGCAGTCTGCGACGAAGCGATCTTCGCCACAAAAACCGGCGCCCACAGGCCCGCCTGAGTCAGCTTGACTACGTCATCGTTCGTGAGCGCCTACTCATCCGCCGCCGCCAGCGACAGAGCGAACAAGACACCAAGGGCAAGTACTACCAGCCAAGACTTCATAGGCGTTTCTCAGTGAATACTTAACTCCCAGAGTAGGGCTGGACGGATGAGAATGTCAATGTGAAGTGCAAATTTTGGGCTTACGGGATATGAACAGGGGTTCCATTGCCCCGCGACCAACTTGCCCACGTAACGGGGCATTTGGCTTACAGCGTCAAGCCTAGTGTCCTGTCATGCATAATATGACGTAAAAAGTCATATTATGGTAAGATGCCTGTCCGTCTATTTTCAGACGGAGAGGCTTATGGTTGAGAGATACAAAGTCACGCTACAGGCGGACGAAAGAGCGGTCCTTGAGGC
>JAPOOX010000114.1 GCA_026713185.1 Gammaproteobacteria bacterium | reverse complement strand
GTCATGTTCTTGAGAGCTTGTTTCATTAACGAGTGTGTTCGCAGATGGCTTTGGGGCATTCATTTGCACCAGCGTCTGCGCGTCCCTCCGGGATTCCCGAGCTTCCCCCGCATGCCTGTAGTCATGCTCCTCCAACTCGGCGCTGCGACATTATGCTGGTGCAAATGAATGCCCCAAATCCATCTGCTGTATGTCGGGAATAGTGTGTGTTTGATGAGAGCACGAATAATATTGCAGGTTGCTATGGCGCTGCGGTCTCGGAACGACCGAGCAGGCCAAAACTCAGTATATTGAGCCAGGATCTTCCTTTGCGTTTTTCAGACGATTGTTTTCTGAACTGCCCATCGGAATCTATTGACCCATGATTCGGGAAATTGGTCGTCAACACCAGCTGGGACTGATCAGCAAGTTCGTCCAGTTCCAGCAGACGGTAAGCCTGGACCATAATGCCAAGTGCTTCCGGCACCGCGGGTGTGCCCTGAAAGTTTTCAAAAACATAGCGGCCGCGGTTTGCCGCCGCAATATAGGCGCCCCGACGTATGTAATATTCGGCGACATTAATCTCGGCTTCTGCCAGCAGATTTTTGAGAAATCTCATGCGTCTCTGTGCGTCTGGAGCATATTCGCTATTTGGAAATCTCTGGATCAACTGGGAGAAGTCATTAAATGAGTTCCGTGCCGCACCTGGGTCCCGCTTGGTAGAGTCGGTGGGGATCAGGCTGGATATAATGCCCTTGTCTTCATCAAAAGAAGCCATTCCCCGGAGGTACCAGGCATAGTCCACATTGGGATGTTGTGGATGCAATCTGATAAAGCGATCAGCAGCTGTCCGGGCAGCTTCAGGTTGACTGCTTCTGTAGTAGGCATAGATTATTTCAAGTTGGGCCTGTTCGGCATATCGGCCAAATGGAAATCTTGATTCAAGTAACTGCAGTTTGGTAACAGCATCGCCATAGTTACCGCTAAGCAGATTGGACTGGGCCGAACGATACAGCGCCAGTTCAGTTGCTTCCTGATCGAATGAGTTCGGGTCATTACGACATCCTGCCAGAATGAGCATTGTCAGAAACAGAATTAACAACTTGCCGTGCACTAGAACTCCAGTGTTGCTTGAATAAAGGGCTATTTAACCATAGCCTTCACTGTAACCCAAGACGCCTGGTTCAGGGCAGTGAGATTTCAAACCGATACACTAACCCAAGACGCCTAGTTCAAGGCGGGGAGATTTCAAACTGATACACTAACACAAATAGTCTCGGAGCACGGTAACAGCCCATCATGGAATCACGCATCATTCAGCAGGCGGTTGTCCCGTATTCATCGGGGTTCAGAAGGCTGGATCAGGTTGCCGCCGAGCTTTTTCCTGAATATTCAAGAAGCCGTCTGCAGAGTTGGATAAAAACCGGTCAATTGCTCGTGGACGGACAACAGCGAAGAGCCAGCAGCAGAGTGATTGGGGGTGAAAGTCTTCAAATCAATGCACAACAGGAAGTGATCTCCGGAAAGCCCGAGCCTCTTGACCTCAACATTGTTTTTGAAGACCAGCATCTTCTGGTGATCAATAAACCGGCTGGTCTGGTAGTGCATCCCGGTGCGGGTAATTTAACCGGTACCATGATGAATGGACTGCTGCACTATGACGATTCACTTGCACAGGTTCCCCGTGCTGGAATTGTACACCGTCTGGACAGAGGAACCTCCGGGCTGATGGTGGTTGCCAGAACGCTGCAAAGTCAGACTCGACTGGTTGAGCAACTGCAGAGCCGGTCTGTCCGAAGAGTTTACGAAGCCGTGGTAATCGGTAATCCGGAACCGTCAGGCAAGGTTGATGCACCCATTGGACGGCATCGTTATCACCGGACAAAAATGACTGTTCGGGATGATGGCAAGCCTGCTGTCACGCACTATCATGTATTGTCCAGGTTTAATGGGTTCTGCCTGCTGGAGGCGTCACTGGAAACGGGACGTACTCATCAGATCAGAGTGCACATGCAATACCTGGGTCACTCTCTTGTTGGTGACGTTACCTACGGGGGACATCCTTATCCGATGGCCGCCGATGGTACTGGAGGGAACCGCACTGTGTACTTCGATCGCCCTGCGCTGCATGCAAAAAAATTAGCGTTGCTGCATCCTGAATCTGGCGTCGAACTGGACTGGGAAGTCCCTGCTCCGGAGGATTTTACCGACCTGGTAGATGTTCTGGCAGCCATTCCATAACGCTGGCGGCTGTAAAACCTGGCGAAGTTGATATCGTACCGGTACTCCGGTTTGGTCGACTAACCTGGATTTTCTTCGTCATGTTTGATGAGGTTTGTTTCATTAACGAGTGTGTTCGCAGATGGCTTTGGGGCATTCATTTGCTTCAGCGTCTGCGCGTCCCTCCGGGATTCTCTCACTTCCCCCGAGAGCCTGTAGTCTCTCTCCTCCAGCTCGGCGCTCCGACATTATGCTTACGCAAATGAACACCCCAAAGCCATCTGCTGTTTGTCGGATGCCGTACTTATTTTTTAGTATCGTACAGGCTGGCTTTCCTGGATTTTCTTCGTTATGTTTGATGAGAGGGGGAGGATGTCAAGTGTTTCAGTGTCAAAATCAGCCTCTGTCAGGCACTCTGCAAAGACATTCCTGTAAAATGGATGATTGACTCAAATCCAAGGATGTTTGAGAATGCCCGCCCTTATCGTGATACTGTAAAGGTTAAATTGGGCAAATCAGTGAAAACCCGGGGAATAGAAGTGGAAATGCTGTCTGGAGCGGATATTCTGGTTCGCAGTCTCCAGGAAGAAAACGTGGAGCATATTTTCGGCTACCCTGGTGGCGCCGTGCTGCATATCTACGATGCGCTGTTCAAGCAGAACAGTATTCGGCATTTGCTGGTCCGTCATGAACAGGCTGCTACACATATGGCAGATGGTTACGCACGGGCAACGGGCAAGCCGGGAGTAGTGCTGGTGACCTCTGGACCCGGAGCAACCAATGCCATCACCGGTATTGCCACCGCGTATATGGACTCCATACCCATAGTAGTGATTTCGGGACAGGTCCAGAGCCACCTGATCGGGACAGATTCCTTCCAGGAAACCGACATGGTGGGTATCTCCAGACCCATCGTCAAACACAGCTTTCTGATCAAGTCAGCGACGGATATTCCACTCGCCATCAGAAAGGCTTTTTACCTGGCAACATCCGGACGACCGGGTCCGGTGGTGGTGGATATCCCTAAAGATATGACCAATCCAACGGATCTGGCGCCGTTCCAGTATCCGAAGGAACTTTCCATGCGTTCCTACAACCCGGCATCCAGGGGACATACCGGACAGATTAAAAAAGCCGTGTCGATGCTGATGCAGGCAGAACGTCCGATGATATATACCGGCGGTGGCATTATTCAGGGAAACAGCAGTGAAGTGCTGACACGGATGACAAGGTTGCTGGGTTTTCCCATTACCAATACCCTGATGGGATTGGGGGGGTATCCAGCGTCGGACAGGCAGTTTCTCGGTATGCTCGGTATGCACGGTACTTTTGAGGCAAACAACGCCATGCATCACTGTGATCTGTTGCTGGCTATTGGAGCCCGCTTTGATGATCGGGTCACCAGCACGGTTTCCAGGTTCTGTCCTTATGCAAAGATAATTCATATCGATGTGGACCCGACAGTCATTTCCAAAAATGTGGTTGCCCATGTTCCGATTGTCGGGTCTGTCAATCAGGTCCTGGAACAAATGCTTGTGCTGATAGAACAGGAACTGCCCGGTCGTACGGAAAAGCAGGAGAAGATGTTGTCTGCCTGGTGGGAACAGATCGAAGGCTGGCGGGGTCAGGACTGTCTCAGAGTCAACACCTCTCATGGCAGTAAAGTAATCAAACCACAGCAGGTGATTCAGGCGTTGTACCGGCACACCAACGGGGAAGCAACTGTGACCTCTGATGTCGGTCAGCATCAGATGTTTGTCGCACTGTATTATCCCTTTGATAAACCCAGAAAGTGGATCAATTCCGGTGGCCTCGGTACGATGGGATTTGGTCTGCCGGCGGCCATGGGTATCCAGATTGCCCGGCCGGACGAACTGGTTGTGTGTGTGACCGGTGAGGGCAGTATACAGATGAATATTCAGGAACTCTCTACCTGCGCCCAGTATGGATTGCCCATCAAAATTATCAATGTGAACAATCGAGCCCTGGGAATGGTCAAACAATGGCAGGATATGCAGTACGAAGGACGTCATTCGCACAGTTACATGGATTCCCTTCCTGACTTTGTCCAGCTGGTGGAGTCATACAACCATGTCGGGTTCAAGGTTACAGACATCGACGAGTTGGATTCAGTGCTGGAAGAGGCATTATCATTGAAAGACAAGCTGGTTTTTGTGGACGTATTGGTAGACCCGGATGAGCATGTATATCCCATGCTGGTATCACCCAACGGGTCGTTGCGTGATATGTGGCTGAAAAAGGGAGTACGGACCTGATGCGTCGTATAATATCCCTATTGCTGGAAAATGAGGCCGGTGCGTTATCGCGTGTCATCGGTTTGTTTGCTCAACGCAATTACAATATCGAGACATTGACCGTTGCCCCTACAGATGACGCGACACTGTCCCGTCTGACGCTGACTACCGTTGCAGGTGATGACCAGATTGAGCAGATTACAAAACAGCTTAATAAACTGATTGAAGTGGTAAAACTCATTGATCTGACCGACGGAGAACATATTGAGCGGGAACTGATGCTGATCAAGGTGAAGTCCAGTGGCGCCCAACGTGCGGAAATAAAACGTACTTCCGATATTTTTCGCGCCCAGATCGTTGATGTCACCCCCAACGCCTATACTATTCAGTTAACGGGCACTTCAGAAAAGCTTGATGCGTTTATCAGGGCGATTTCGGGCTCCACTGTACTTGAGGTTGTCAGGTCCGGTGTTTCCGGATTAGCCCGTGGCGAGAAGGTTCTGACGTTATAACAGTTTTCCTGGAGGATCACCGCGGGTGCTGGAGACCCCGTACCGGTATCGTATAATGAAGCAACACAATGGGAGGGTTCCATGAAGGAAGCGGAATCTACAGCCAAAAAAAGAGAAAGCAGAATTGCACCGTTTTCACGGGAAAAAGGTCTGGCGAGAGGCATTTTTCTGCTGCCCAATCTCATCACAACAGGTGCTCTTTTCTCAAGCTTCTATGCCGTCATTGCAGCTATGCAGGGCGCCTTCGAAATCGCGGCAATTGCAGTGGTTATTGCAGGATTCCTCGATGCTCTCGATGGTCGAATTGCCAGACTCACCAATACGCAAAGTCCGTTTGGTGAGCAATACGACAGCCTCTCCGACCTTGTTGCGTTCGGTGTGGCGCCCGCGGTTCTGATGTACAGTTGGGTCCTGTCCGGGCTTGGAAAAATCGGCTGGATGATCGCTTTCCTGTATTTGGCGTGTGTCGCTTTACGTCTTGCCCGATTCAACTCCACACCGGAAAACAAGGCTTTTGTTGGTCTGGCGAGCCCGGCAGCCGCTGGAACGGTGTCCACCCTGGTCTGGACTTGGGTCGATAATCT
Source organism: Gammaproteobacteria bacterium (assembly GCA_026713185.1). Taxonomy (GTDB): domain Bacteria; phylum Pseudomonadota; class Gammaproteobacteria; order Pseudomonadales; family Azotimanducaceae; genus UBA7455. The sequence continues at coordinate 4,541 of JAPOOX010000114.1, read as the reverse complement.
CAATCCGGTAGTCGATCTTCCCCTGACGATTTTTCTGGCGGCATTTGTTGTTGTCGTGGCGTTACTCATGGTTAGCAACATCCAATACTACAGCCCCAAGTACATTAATCTGAAAGGGCGGGTTCCGTTCATCTATATAGTGGGTGGCGTGCTCCTCTTTGTTGTCGTGGCAATTTATCCACCCGGGATTCTATTGTCTATCGGCCTGGTGTACTGTGCATCCGGCCCCCTATGGTTATTGTACAGACGGGTGCAGAAAAGCGGAGAAAGCCAGGAGTCCGGATAACAGTATTGCTTGTTTCAATCTACCGCCCGCGACGTCAGATACAACAGGAGATCAGATTATGCTTATCAAGCGTAACACGCCAGCAATCAAATCATCTGAAATTACAGATGAACAACTCTACATCAATCGCCGGAATCTGCTGAAGACGGCAGGTACAGCGCTGGGCGCCATGGCTGTACCGGTACTGGCGAATACCCCTAAGAGAAAGGTTCTGCGTCACGATGAAACAGTCATCGGCAGCACACCGGACTGGATGCAGGAGAAACTCGGCAGGACAGTCCCGGGTAACTTTTCGACAGATGAACCGGTAACCCCGTTTGAATACATCACCAAGTATAACAATTTTTACGAATTTGGAACTGATAAGGAAGATCCGTCCCGCAACGCGAAGGACTTCCATACAGATCCCTGGTCGGTGGAAATAATGGGAGAAGCCGAAGTTACCGGACAGTTCACGCTGGAGGACATTTTGCGCCCGCACCCGCTGGAAGAGAGGATCTACCGGTTGCGTTGTGTGGAAGCGTGGTCCATGGTGGTGCCATGGATTGGCTTCCCCCTTGCGGACCTGATCAAACGATTCAAACCAACTTCAAAAGCAAAATATGTGCGCTTTGAAACACTCTTTGATCCAGAAAGAATGCCCGGCCAGCGATCCTTCTTCTCTGCCATTGATTATCCTTATGTGGAAGGATTACGGATGGATGAAGCCACCAACGAACTGGCTCTGATGGTGGTTGGGCTGTACGGGCAACACCTTCCGCCCCAGAATGGTGCGCCTTTGCGCCTGGTGATCCCGTGGAAATATGGATTCAAAAGCATTAAATCCATTGTCAGGATTGAATTTACCAGCAGACGTCCCCGCACCACCTGGGAGCGTTCCGCACCGAACGAATATGGCTTTTATGCCAATGTAAATCCCAATGTCGACCACCCGCGCTGGAGTCAGGCGACAGAGCGCCGGTTACCCGGTTCTCTGTTTCGGCCGCAAAGAATGGAAACGATGATGTTCAACGGTTACGGGCCTCAGGTTGCCCACCTGTACAGCGACTTGAATCTGAAACGAAATTTTTAGTGGCAGGGGGCATGAAACCCGTTGTCTTTGCAGCCGGACTTCTGCCCCTTGGATATTGCATTTGGCAGGTGGTCTCCCTGTCACTGGGCAAAACGCATCAACTGGGCGCTGATCCCGGGGAAGCGATTGTTTTATTCAACGGTGAATGGGCACTTCGATTCCTGTTGCTGACATTATGTGTGACCCCTGTGCGGCAGATTTTTCGCTGGCCGGAAATTGCCAGGATCAGGAGAATGCTGGGCTTGTTCTGTTTTACGTATGCTGTACTGCATGTATGTTCGTATATTGCTTTTCTCCTCGAGTTCCAGTTCTCGGATTTGTTTCAGGATGTCCTGAAGCGGCCCTATATTACGGTTGGATTTACAGCTCTCATGGGATTGATCCCGCTGGCTGCAACATCCAATCGCTGGATGGTTCGACGATTGAAACAGCGATGGAGAACGTTGCATCGACTGATTTATATTATATTGCCGCTCGTGCTGGTGCATCTGATATGGTTGACACGCAGTGACTATACGGAAGCCATCGTATACAGTGTTGTTGGCGCCTTGTTGCTGGCATATCGGTTGAGACCATACCTGCGTCGTTCTGGTTGATGCCGTGACTAATCGTATACAGGGTTGCTGTAATCGCAAAAGCGAGTTGACATTATTTGGCCTGACATTGGTATTTATGAATTGTGGATAAAATCTCTGCCTTTGCGTTACGGATAATTTCATCCTACATTTTCCGACGTATCCTGCTGATCTTTCCGACACTCATCGGCATTCTGCTGGTCAACTTTGTCATCATTCAGGCTGCTCCTGGCGGACCGGTTGACCAGGCTATCGCCCGTATTATGGGTGAAGGTGTTGCCGTAACTGCTTCCATCGCCGGTGGAGGAGGGGGCGCTGCCGGTGGCATTGATCCAGGTGGACTGAGCAGTTATGAATCTTCCAAAGGTCTTGATCCGGAGATGATCAGGGAACTGGAAAAGCAGTTTGGATTCGACAAGCCTGCGCACATTCGATTTTTCAAGATGCTGACAGATTATTTCGTATTCGAATTCGGCGACAGCTTCTATCAGGATGTCCCCGTAATTGATCTGGTGATTGCCCGTCTTCCCGTCTCACTTTCGCTTGGCCTGGCATCGCTCCTGATCGTCTATACGGTTTCACTGCCGCTGGGTATTCGCAAGGCCGTAGGTGATGGTACACCCTTTGATATCTGGACGAGTGTGGTGATTCTTGTCGGATACGCCATACCGGCTTTTATCCTGGCGATGTTGCTCATTATTGTATTTTGCGGTGGAGAGTTCTTTGACTGGTTTCCACTGCGCGGGCTCATATCGGACAACTATTCGGAACTGGATGTATTCGAGAGAATCAAGGACCGTCTGTGGCACCTAGCCATGCCGGTAGCTGCCATGGTCGCCGGCAGTTTCGCCACCCTGACGATGCTCACCAAAAATTCCTTTCTGGCTGAAATCAACAAACAATACGTGTTGACCGCCCGCGCCAAAGGCCTGACCTCGCGGCGGGTGTTATACGGTCACGTATTCCGTAACGCCATGCTTATCGTCATTGCGGGATTTCCCACGGCGCTTCTCAGCATATTATTTACCGGTGGCGTTTTGATCGAAGTCATATTCTCGCTTAAAGGGATTGGTCTGTTGGGATTCGAGGCGATTCTTACGCGGGATTATCCGATAGTTTTCGGCACATTATTTGTATTCACCCTGCTGGGGCTGGTAACACACCTTATTGCCGATATTACGTATACGCTGGTGGACCCCAGGATAGATTTTGAACAAAGGGAGACTTGAAGGTGTCATCTGTCGCTGAAATGGAAAATGCAGCGAATGCTGACATTGCATCCACCGGGGTGAAACGATCCCGGTTCAGCCCCCTGACCCGTCGTCGATGGGCTACCTTCCGGGCAAACAAGCGTGGTTACTGGTCCCTCTGCACATTCCTGCTACTGTTCACATTCACGCTGTTTGCAGAATTTGTCGCCAATGACAAGCCGTTATTGATCAAATATGAAGATCGATATTATTTTCCCATTTTCAAACGCTATGCTGAAACCGAGTTTGGCGGCGTATTCAAGGTCGAAGCAGATTATCAGGAACACTTTGTACAGGATTTGATCACCGACAAGGGTGGCTGGATGATCTGGCCTCTCATTCGCTTCAGTCATGACACCATCGATTATTATCTGCCTGGTCCGGCGCCTTATCCTCCTTCAAGGGATCACTGGTTTGGTACTGACAATGTGGGCAAGGACGTGGCTGCCCAACTCATCTATGGCGCACGGTTGTCATTTTTATTTGGGTTGGTGCTGACATTTCTGAGTTCCATCATCGGTGTTTGTGCCGGTGGCATTCAGGGATATTTCGGCGGCAAGATTGATCTCATAACGCAACGTCTGGTCGAAATCTGGGCCGGTCTCCCCATGTTGTTCATTTTGATTATTCTCGCCAGTATTGTTGAATCCAACGTATTCTGGCTACTGGGTATTCTGGTAGCGTTCAGTTGGATGTCCCTTGTGGGCGTGGTACGGGCAGAATTCCTGCGTGCACGGAACTTTCAATACGTAATTGCGGCACGAGCTCTGGGGGCCGGTGATTCACGGATCATGGTGAGACACGTGTTACCGAATGCCATGGTGGCTACGCTGACTTTCCTGCCCTTCATTCTGACCGGGTCGATAACTTTACTCACATCCCTCGACTTTCTGGGCTTTGGCCTGCCTTCGGATTCCCCATCTCTAGGTCGCTTGCTGGCGCAGGGTAGGACCAATATCCACGCACCCTGGCTCGGTCTGACGACATTTTGCACACTGGCCACTATGTTGACACTGCTTATTTTTGCCGGTGAAGCGGTACGGGATGCCTTTGATCCCAGTAAGGATTTCTGACAGACCCTGTATTTTTTTCGCTATGTTTGATGAGGCTTGATTCATTAACGAGTGTGTTCGCAGATGGCTTTGGGGTATTCATTTGCACCAGCGTCTGCGCGCCCCTCCGCGATCCGCGAGCTCCCCCCGAGAGCCTGTAGTCTCTCTCCTCCAGCTCGGCGCTCCGACATTATGCTGGCGCAAATGAACACCCCAAAGCCATCTGCTGTGGGTCGGATGTTGTGCTTATTTGTTGGCTTGTTTTGTTAACGAGGCTGTTCGCAGATGGCTTTGGGGCATTCATTT
>JAPOOX010000075.1 GCA_026713185.1 Gammaproteobacteria bacterium | reverse complement strand
TGCCCGAACCGGTCGTGTGCCAGATATAGCCGTTGCCGCAGTTCTGATCGATACAGTCGACGATGGCCTTGACAGCGTAGATCTGGTACGGGCGCATCATCAGGAGCTTCTGCTCGCTGGCGATGAGGACCATGTACTTGCTGATCATCGGGCCAAGCGTGCACTTGGCGAGGAACCGATCGGCGAAATCATCGAGGTGGGTGATCTTCGTGTTGTCCTCAGCTGCAAACTGGTAGATCGGAAGGAACCGCTCGTCCGCGTCGAAGGCGAAGTGCCGCGCGTTGTTGTTGGCGAAGTACCACGTGTCGGTACGATTGCTGACGATGAAGAGCTGGACGAAGCAGAGCAGCGTCTTGGTGTATCCGTTGCCGAGGTCGTTCTTGTAGTCGACGATCTGCTCCATCGCCCGCCGTGGACTGATCCCAAGCGTCTTTAGCTCGATCTGAACCACGGGGACACCGTTGATCAGGAGAATGACGTCGTAGCGGTGATGGCTGTTGTCCGTATTGATGCGGAGCTGATTGACGACCTCGAAATGGTTTTTGCACCAGTCCTTGATGTTGACGAGGGTGTAGTTGAGTGGCGTGCCGTCATCGCGGATGAAAGCCTCCCGGTTCCGGAGGGTGCGGGCGGCTTCGTACACGTCCGGCGTGACGATTTCGTCGAGGAGCCGCCGGAATTCGCCATCTGTCAGACTGACGCGGTTGAGCGCCTCGAACTTCTCGCGGAAGTTTGCTTCAAGTGAAGCGCGATCGCGGATGTCGCTGCGGTACTCGTACTTGAGACCGACGAGTCGGTCGATGAGCGACTGTTCGAGCTGGCTTTCGGGTGTGATCATCGCCATCGTGGGAACTCGCATTTTTCTGAGTTACATGCGTTTGCACTGGTCGCCAGTCTGAAGTCTGCGCGAGACTGATCCATGCCGTCCCAAAGGCTGGATTCGATCTGTTCGATATTCTGAAGGGCGTTTCCGGTCATTTGTTGTCCTCGATTATGACTCTACTTACCGGGCCCTTGCACCTGGGGCGGCCAGCATCAGCAACGCCTTCACCTCGGCGGTGGTGCGGATGGTGAGGACTTCGTTCTTGGTTCGCGCTATGGAGCTGCCACCCATTCAAACGGTAATGCAAATGTACTTCCACCGGGGCAGTTAGGCAAGTGAAATCGCACCTGAAGCGCTCATTCGACCAGCCGCCGGTTCTGCTTGCGCAGGGCACGCGAAAGCTCGCGGTGGAGGTGGTGGTTAGCCTTCTCCCTCCTGTCGGACTTTCACCGACTACCCTTCACCAGTTAGCCTGGCGCACCACACTCGTTGGCTTTGAACAACATCTCACGGGACCCCAAAGTCGTCCAAAATGGTGTTCATTTGGGAAGTAGTGGCAACACACCAAAAAGCGGACAGATTAATTGTTTTAAAACCGGACATTTATAAATGTTGCTAACACTCTCCGACACCGCACCTTCAAGGTCAACTATGTTTATCAGACAACAGTGCTCAATGGGCCGCTGTTGGCAGCTTCAAACAGAATATAGTCCTCATCCATGACCAGTCTATCCCCTTCAAGATCATAAGGTAGTACGTATAGAACCTCTTTGTTTTCCTGAAACCAGAAAGGTGGAAGCTGTTTGTCGAAGCTGTCCGTCCGGGGATAAATCAGCGCAACTCTCCTTGGTTCCTGATTCGCAAGATATTTTCGTGAGTAGGCGAATAGCTGGTATACGTCGGCCTGAGTGATGCCGTAATTTTTCTGCCTTGCATTCTGGTCCAACAGCTTCCACTTGGTATCTGCAATTACATTTTCCTGACCACGACGGAGTTTGAGATCAGGTATAAGTTTGAACATCCCCTCACCCTGGTGCTTTTCGATCAGTGACTGGCCGTGTACTTGAGTACTGACATTCCAATCTGGAAGCTGTTTTCCGAGTTTTGCAGAAACGTAGCTTTCGAATAACTGACTCATCGGAAACAGTATGGAAAGTACCTGGCTTTCGCCTTGCCGAGTCAGTGGGTTGAGACCATCAAGGATCAGCCGGCACGTAGGCATAGCCGGTGCGTAGTGTTGAATGAGCCTGTCTTGCTGAACAGCACGGAAGTCCCTGTTACTGTCACGTGTACCAGTCACCCGGTCGAACCAGTACAATAACTCCCGACACCTTTGCTGATTGATAGCATCCGTGCTGAGTCTATTGACGATTTCCAGTGCCCCCTTGATCAGGCGATTAATAGGTCTGTCAATCTCGAATTCTTCAAATTCGCAATACAAACGACTCAGGTCTGATACGTTTCTTCTGATGTGCTCTGATAGTTGCAACTTCCCCCGCAGGAAAATCAGATTATCCTGTTGACTTACATAAGTGCGGGCAATGCCTTTTCGAACGATATCACCTACATGCTCAAGAAATTGCCGCATCAGAATCTCAAACAGTGGCATATCGTGTGCGTGAAGATCCGCCAACGTGCCTGCTCTAAATGGAGATTCGCTGAGTTCGATCAGCATTTTCACCAGCAGTTCACGTGCTGATCCTGGGTCTGCTTTTCTGGATATTTTCGGTAGAATCTCAATCTGGCAACCGCTGTCGGTGCGTATCACACCCGCATATTCCTGGACAGTCAACAGGTCCCTTCCATATGACCTCGAATACTGGAATATGGGATTTAATCCCGGCTGTGTGGGGTCCTCCAGTAGAGTGAGGATTGAGTCGAAATTCTCTGTGGAAAGCTGCAAATTGCCATCATCCAGATTTTTATCCGAATTACCCCTGGAGATTCGACCATGTTCAGCGACCCAGAACATCCTTATTCATTGACCTGGTCAGGCGGACTGTAGATTTTGATGTAGGACCCAGGAGATTTGAACGCTGCTTCATTGATTTGGTAGACCTTCTTGTTACGTGAACCTGCACTCGGAGGAACAACTTTTTCTGGCACTTCTCTCTCTGAAATGAATTGCCACTCCGGATTATCCGGGCACCGGTCATCCGCAAGAACCGCCCGTACTTTCGACCAATCGTCGAAAAAATATTCAGTCAGCAGTGGAATGATTCGGTCCCGAAATACCCTGGGGAATTCATTACCATCAATCGTTGTACCATTGTCGTCAAAGAAATAAGCATGTCCGATCATATGTTCGCGATCAAAAAGAGCCTCGATACGTTCGTTCATTGCTCTCAGCAGGTTCTCAAGATCAATCACCTCCTGACCCATTGTCACTTTGTCAAGAAGTCCAGGGTCCGGCATCAACTCCCTGAAAGTAAAACGCCGCCGTAGAGCCGTGTCGATATGCGCCAGGGAGCGGTCTGCCGTGTTCATGGTACCGAAGATATCCAGATTGCCAGGAACGGAAAACGACTCACCAGAATAGGGTAATACAGCCTGCATCTTGTTACTCGCACCATCCCTCTTATCTAGCTCCATCAACGTGATGAGTTCACCGAATATCCTGGATATGTTTCCTCTGTTGATCTCGTCGATGAAGATGGCGTACTGATTTGAATTGTCTTGCTGTGCGCACTCGCAAATACGCCGGAAAACGCCCTTGCTCAAAACATAGGAGATATTGCCTGCAGATTTACCGTCTCTGCCAAGTTTGGGACGTATTCCCTCAACGAATTCCTCGTAACTGTATGACTGGTGGAAAGTGATGAACTCGTAACGCTTCTGAATTTCTCCGGTCTCATTCACTGATGTATATTGCGGGAAATATTCATTGCGTAATGTATACGTTTTACCAGTCCCCGGTGGTCCATAGAGAATGACATTTTGGGCCTGATTCTCAGGCTTAGAGTCTTCGGGTATGTTTCCGTCATTTTTCAGGATTGAAGAATATGCCAGGGCGTCTGTTTCCACATTTTTTTTCTTTTTCTCATTGCTATCCCACACCCATAGGAATGACTGAACGTCGATGAAGTCGCTGACTTGGAGATTGTCTTCATCAAGTCGATTGCGCAGAGAAGTCATTTCATGCATGACTCGCCGATACACTTCACCATCAAGGTTCTGGCCACGTCCCAATTTATTAAATCCACATAATTTTAGAGCTCGGTCGAAAAAGTCAGGCTTGATGAAGATGTTCTCATCAGGTCGCCACAGAAAGAGCAAGAAACTCGGCCATAATTTGGTCCTACCTGCATTTACTTCTTTCGATAAAAGCCACTCTATGAACTTGTCTATCGCTGCCGACTTCGCATCTACATCCTTTGCTGATATAAGTTGCCGAACACACTGTACCGTTTCTTCGCAACTCTTATCATCAGCACGATAAAGCTCAAAAAATCTTGTGTAATCTCGCCAACTGACAAGGTTCTGAGCTGAATCCGCCTGTTTTAACTTACCTGTTAGAAGTCTCTTAAAGTCGTCCAGGAATTCACCCGGGTTTGAATCATAGTCACCACCCAGTAGCTTCTTTCCTAATTCCTGGAATGCCTCCGATACTTCACGTTTGTAGTTCAATTCTTCCTCAGAAAAAGTCGGACCCGGATTCTTGAATGAGTGGAAATCCGGGTAGACTTTCCTGAAGGTGGCTATGGCTTGCGTTATTCTTTCTTCATTCATCAATTGTCTCGTTATGTACCCTTTTGCAGGGAACCAGTTCCAAATTTACCTGTGCAGTATAGCAATGGGTACAGAATAATTGGGTCGAGAATAATGGGGTCGGAGTAGCGCCGCTAACTTGTTCAGACCACACTCAACCGCAGTGCAGGCGTCTCAATTTGTTGCTATCACATAGTCCTTCGCCGATTAACGAACCAAAAGCCCATATATTCTAGAGTGTTACGATGACTGGAAATATCGTGAGAAAAGGGATTCCCTTGATACGCACCCCCCAGACCTGGTTGTTGAGGTAACGATCCGCCTACTCTATAAGGAGTCATTGCAAGAACGGCTTGGTTTGAGTGCTTACTTAGCACTTTCCGGTTCTTAAGCCAAATATCAGGAGCCTTGTTAAGTGACAGTTATCGTAACCTGACCTCTTAAACCGTCATATATCATTATAGTGTTTTGTAAAAAAGACCTACCCAGTAACGCTTTATGCAGTTGCCCCCCTCCATCCAGGTCGACACCAGCGAATTTACCATATTGTGTGAACTTAAGATCTGGTATATGAATCTGTGCCATATACACGTCATGTGTTTTTGCTCCACCAACACCAGAAATAGTCATTTTATCAACGACTGGTAAATCGAGGTTTTGCGCGAGAGAAATATCAATACAACTTTCAGTTGCGCCAGTGTCAACTAAGGCAAAAGTAAATACATCTTCTTTTGGAGGAATAGGAGGCGCGCCACTAGTTCTAAAATGTCCAATAGAAACTTCAATTGATGGGCCAACCTGGACTAGCTGAATTGGGTCGATTTGGTCATTACTATTCTTAACGCCGGCTTCAATGATTGGCATTGACAGGCTTATAAGCAACAGATGCGGGCATAGGCATTCCAGTTGGTGCACCAACTTGACGAATCAAATATGGACCTCTACCAAACCTTTTTACAGCTTCTTTTGCTGCATTATCAAAGTTGTCATATGACGCGATAAAATTGCCGTCATAGACTAAGATAAATTTTCCAGCGTGGTGTTGATTTAACTCGTCAGACATATTATTAAATATTCTTATGTTGTAATCGAGTGTGTGAGGTGTTTTTGTCATGGCTCTGTCCTCATAATCTGGAGAAAACCTTCCTTTTCAAATTTTGATGGTTTAAATTAAATTAGACATCTCTGAATTCAGTCGATAGTTAAATATCATGTTAGCAAAAAAAGTGATAGATACCGTCTTTAATTTAATTATTTTTTTTCACTGAATTTTCGCTGTTATTTTGCCTCCTCTTCTCCTGGGGGTTCCACCCCCACCCCCGAGGTATTCATGCAAAAGTAAGCGTTTGAGTTCACTGACCTCATGGGCTTCAAACAGGTAAGGCAGCTGTTTCCGGTTCAGCAACTCATAATGCGTGAGCATGTCAGTATCGATTTACAAGACTGCAATAGCAGTCGCAAGCTTTCAGCATTTAGTTTCTGAAGTATCTAAGGATGTAAAGGCAAGATACAAGTGCCAGAGTAAATCTTGATATAACCTGATTGGATATTCGCCGAGTAATACTCCGTCTACTCTACTCCATACCCACTGTTCCAGGTCACATCGGATTTACTCTGGCACTTGACTCCGACCCCATTACTCCCAACTCCGATACTCTTTTGTTGTCACCAGATAACGCGAGTATAATTCGAAGATAAGACGCTCCATGTCCACCAGTTTGTCGACGAATCCTCAAACAACCTTTGGTGGCACTGGTGTCATCATCTGGATTATACGGGGCCTGATAAAACAACGAGGTGCAATATGTCGGAACAGGAATTGGAAAAGATTTCGAAAATTACCAATCGTGAGTTTCTTGCAAAATGGGCAATCGATGTCAATGTCGACCCCTATAGCATCCCAATCGAGGAACTTGACCCGGCACACCCCTCTTTATTCGAACACAACAAGTTCATGCCCTACTTCGACCGATTGCGTGATGAAGACCCCATCCACTATACCGAGGATAGTATGTACGGCCCCTACTGGTCGATCACGAAATTCAAAGACATCCTGCACACCGATACGAATCACGATACATTTTCCTCGGATATCAACAATGGTGGCATTCGGATGAGTGGTCGGCCAACCGAGTCTCCAGCGGAAAATTCTCCGCTCTATCTGCCAATGTTCATCATGCAGGACCCTCCAAAGCATGAGGAACAACGCATGGTGGTATCACCTTCATTTACTCCAAAGCGCATTCGTGAACTACAGGAACTCATTCGTGAACGGGCCGGAACAATTCTCGACAACCTGCCACGCAATGAGGAGTTCAACTGGGTAAGAGAAGTGTCCGTCGAATTGACCGGTCAAATGCTGGCAACGATTTTCGACATACCACAGGAAGATCGATATAAGTTGATTCACTGGTCCGATACCATCGAGAATCTCAGCAATCCTGATTTTTTTGAGACACCGGGAGAAGGCTTTCAGGAATTGTGGAAATGTTATGAATACTTTGATGCAGTCTGGAAAGAACGTCAGGCACGGGACGTACCAGGCGATGATCTCATATCCGTCCTGGCCCAGGGTGAATCTACCAGAGATATGTCACCCAACGAATTTCTGGGGAACATACTGCTTCTCATTGTAGGTGGCAATGATACCACCCGGAATTCTATTTCCGGTGGTGTACTGGCGCTCAATCAGAACCCGGCAGAATACGAAAAACTGCGTCAGAATCCTGGAATCATCCCCAAAATGGTGCCGGAAATTATTCGATGGCAGTCTCCTGTGATGCATATGTGCCGCACGGCAGTTGAAGATATCGAATTCGGTGGCAAACTGATCAAAAAGCTCGACAAGGTTGTCATGTGGTACATCTCGGGTAATCGCGATGAGAGCGAAATCGCCAGGGCTGATCAATTCATTATCGATCGTGAGAATCCAAGGCATCATCTGGCCTTTGGTTTCGGCATCCATCGCTGCGTTGGCAATCGCCTTGGCGAGATGCAACTCAATGTCCTGTGGGAAGAAATTATGAAACGATTCTCTGAAATCGAGGTGCTCAGTGACCCCGTCTATCTGCGATCAAACTTCATCCACGGGATTCGTGAGTTAAATGTAAAGATCCCGGGCTAAGCATAGTTATTAACAGGACTCAATTACAGGTAGTGCATGAACACAATTGGTCATTTAATCGGTGGTAAAACGGTAACCTCATCAGGCCGGGTATTACCCCTCAACAATCCTGCAACCGGATGCCAGGAAGGGATTGTAACGCTCGCCAGTGCAAGTGAAACCCGGGACGCAATTGCAGCCGCTGCTGCTGCTTTCCCGGCGTGGCGTGCCACCCCCCAGTCAAAACGGGCACAGGTCATGTTCCGATTCAAGGCGGAGTTGGAAAAACATGCGGATGAAATCTGTCAACTGGTCAGTCGTGAGCATGGCAAGATCCCGCACGATGCGGCTGGTGAACTGGTTCGAGGCATCGAAAATGTCGAGTACGCCTGTTTCGCACCAGAATTGCTGAAAGGTGAATTCAGCAAGAACGTAGGTCCGGACATCGATTCCTGGAGTGAATTCCAGCCGTTGGGCGTCGTTGCCGGCATAACACCCTTTAACTTTCCTGTCATGGTTCCCCTATGGATGTACCCACTCGCGATTGCCTGTGGCAACACATTTGTGTTGAAACCCTCGGAGCGAGACCCTTCTGCTGCAATTTTTGTCGCGCAACTGGCTCACGACGCTGGCCTGCCGGATGGCGTGCTGAATGTCGTCAGTGGAGACAAGGAAGCAGTTGATGTCCTGCTCACTGACCCGGAAGTGCAGGCAGTCAGTTTTGTTGGTTCAACGCCGGTTGCAGAAGCGGTCTATACCACCGCAACTCATCATGGTAAACGTTGCCAAGCACTCGGAGGGGCAAAAAACCACGCCATTGTGATGCCCGATGCCGATATTGAAAATGCAGTTCAGTCCATGATGGGGGCAGCGTTTGGTTCATCAGGTGAACGCTGCATGTCGATATCAGTGGTGGTTGCCGTGGGACAAGAGACGGCGGACTCACTTGTCGAAGGGTTAAAAAGTGAAATGGCATCGTTGAAGATAGGCAGTGCCGAAAACGACGCCAACGACTTTGGTCCGCTGATCACTGCAGAACATCGAGACCGCGTCGTAAATCTGATATCCAGCGCAGAAAGTGAGGGTGCGGAATTAATCGTAGATGGCAGGTCGCCCAAGCTTCCCGGAAACGAGACCGGCTACTTTGTTGGCGGGACGCTCATTGACCAGGTGACGCAGGATATGGCGTGTTACCAGCAGGAAATTTTTGGCCCCGTTTTGTGTGTAGTACGAGCCCATAACCTGGATGAGGCCATGCAACTGGTTGATGACCATGAATATGGCAATGGGACTTGCCTCTTTACCCGTGACGGAGAAGCGGCACGCTACTTTTCGGACAACATAAAGGCAGGCATGGTTGGTATCAATATTCCCTTGCCAGTACCTGTGGCCTATCACAGTTTTGGCGGCTGGAAACGCTCTCTGTTTGGTGATCTTTCTGCCTATGGACCGGATGGCCTGAGATTTTACACTCGGCGCAAGACAATTACACAACGTTGGCCATCGGCCTACCTGAGGGAATCTTCCAGTTTCTCGTTTCCTTGAAACGACTGAAAAATATCTTTCAATCCTCCGGAACATATTAAATATCTTGCTTAAAATCGACTTCCAGGAGTTTTAGTTGCGACATCCAATTTACGTTCGGAAATCCAGTTAATGTCTCAAACAATTACTTTAACCGGCCATTTGACCACTGCTATTTCACAGTCGAGACCATCGCAATAACTTGAGCTTGAGTAATTCCCGGCATAAACTGAAACGCAGGACCTTGTTTTAATACGGCAATTGTGGCAATCAGCCAGGGTTAACTGACAGTCAGACCCTCTCGGAGTGCGACTTATGAGAAAGGCTAGACAAATGGTAATGACAGATTACGCAACACAACTTTCAAAGTTTGTCACCCACCCGAAAACAACTGGCGCAATTACACCCAGTTCAAAAAATCTGGCTCAAAAGATGGTCGAATGGACTGACTGGGAATCAGTGAATACAGTTGTCCAATATGGGCCTGGTACAGGTGTGTTTACCGAACAAATCATGGCAAATTTAAACCCTGGCGCCAAGTTCATCGCGATTGAAATAAATTCTGTCTTTGCCGAAATGACAAGAACACGGTTTCCCAGGATAAAAGTTCACCATGACTCCGTGCAGAATGTCCATGAGATATGTATCCGGGAAGGTGTGAGCGAGGTTGACGTGGTGATCTCTGGCATACCCTGGGCGTTTGTATCGCATGCTGATCAGGAGAGCGCCCTGGACGCAACACTCAGTGTACTAAGGCAAGGTGGGCAATTTGTTACTTTCGCCTACTTGAACGGGCTGCTGTTGCCTGAAGGACAACACTTTAGAAAACTGCTGCGTCAGAAATTTTCTCATGTTGAGACCAGCAGCGCCACATGGCTCAATCTGCCACCTGCATTTGTATACCGTTGCATCAATAACCCGGTGGCGGCACAAACCTGAATCCCGCCGCTTCCAGTAACCTGGCAAATCCGATCGTTTTCAGGTCTCCGTATTCCGGCCCCATAATCTGCACACCAATCGGTAATCCTTCTCCAAATGCTCCCGTGGGTATAACAGTTGACGGCAGGTAGTTATTAATCGCATGACCCGACCAGAATACACCTTCGCCGTAGGAACGCGTTTCGTTGTCGACCTGCAGTGTGCGTTCGTGATATGGCCGATGATCATGTTCAAAGGCTGGTGTCGGCATTACCGGCATAATCACCACATCCCAGGATTTAAAGAATTCATGCCATGCCCAGCGGGATTTGGTTCGCGCTTCGTTGGCCAGCGCATAGTCACGATAGCTTGCCAATTGACGCCGCAATTGAGTGTAATGTGATTCGCTGAAACCAGGATTGTTTAACTTGCCCTGAAGTCTTTCATATTCTTCCTGGGAATGTCTGGAGGTCATCACCGCGAGGAGCAAATCATTATAGTTGTCGTTCGCATTTGCAATATCGATGTCGGGTTGGGCTTTATAGTCAACGATACCGCCTGCGTCTTTCACCACCTGCACAACCGCATCGATACGTTTGCGTGTCTCTTCGGTGACAGGCGCCAACTCATCGTTCTGCCAGACGGCAACTCTGAATCCGGCGAGTGTTGAATGCGGGCACGGTTGCAGGTTCAACTGGTAACCTGCTGACTGAATTTCGTCAGGTCCAGCCATTGCCAGGGTTGCGACTTCAAGATCAATCGCGCTTCTGGCCATGGGTCCAATTACCGTCAGATCGGATTCTCCCAATACTCCCGGTCCTGCATGGCCCCGTGGTGGCAACAGACTAAAGGTCGGTTTGTGGCCGAATACACCGCAGAAGTGCGCCGGGTTGCGGATGGAGCCACCAATATCAGAGCCACTGTCCAAACCGGTCATCCCTGCTGCGAGAGACGCCGCGGACCCGCCAGAGGAACCACCAGGAGCTCTACTGAGATCCCAGGGATTATTGGTTGTACCGTAAATATCATTAAAGCTTTGCATGTCAGCCAGGTTGTAGGGCACGTTAGTCTTGCCGAACAGGTTGACGCCAAGCTGCTTCAGGCGTGTGACTGACAATGCGTCCCGATCAGCCCGGTTGTCTTTCAAATCCGGATTGCCCCGGGTAGTCAACAATCCGGCGACATCATAGGATTCCTTCAACGTCATGGGCACACCATGCAACGGTCCCCAGACCTCATCCCGAGCCAAGGCTTTATCGGCTTTTATTGCACACTCTCGCGCACGATCAAAGTCTTCGACAACAATCGCATTCAAGGCTGGATTGAATTTTTCCACGCGTGCCAGAAAGTAATCCAGCATCTCTGTCGCACTGATTGATTTGTTGCGGATGGCTGACCCGAGTTGCAGGGCAGACTGAAACGCCAGTTCTGTCATAGTGGAGTCCTTTCGACAGGAATTACATGCCATGAGCAGCTGTGACTGCCTGTTGTAAACGCGCCAAACCTGTCGTGCAGAATTTCACCCATTGTCCACCCGGCGCAAACCGGATCAATAAACGCATGCATGAAACATCCTCGGTATACTCTGCAAGCCTTCGCCTGTAGGTCGCCCGGGTTTTGGTGCAAACAAGGGTGTAGGGTCTGCCCCGACGTTCGGTTTCATGGGTCAGGTCAAGTTGATTGTAGTCGATGATCTTGTGCAGATGCGCACGCAAATCCTTACGCAACGGGAAGCGCGCGATTTGGGTGGAGGGGTCTTTGCAAAAGGCACGGAGCTTCGTACAGTACTCGCAATGGCAGTTGATGTCAGCGGTGATTCTCCAGTCCAGTGGTTGTTCCGGCGGCAACTCACTGCGTGTCAGCAGGAATTCCGTCGCGTGACGCCACAAGTTAGTATAGGCAGCGGTGTCCGCAAGCCCTGTCTCGCTATACAGTTCACCCAACGCCGCCGGTATGGTGCGGTCCGGTGTGACGGCCAGGGGATAATCAGTGATGGCCAACGCTGCGGTTTCCGCATCGTCCATCAAATCGCATCGCCATGCCAGTGTAAAGAGATCGCAAACAGCCTGATCACTGATGGTTTCTTCACTCTCAGAATTCCACTTATCATCTTCTATGCGCTTTTCCATAGATTCGGGCAGGAGGGACAGAGCCGTCCGAACGCTTACCTCGAGTACATCGTTTCTGGCGGTACTCATCGATTCGCCAACACCCCGCAGAAATGCAAGCGTTGCATCGGTCCGGATGACAAAGCGTGCTCTGATCAAGTCAACCAGGAACTCCCCGATGGCATCCATTGGAATTTCACCCAATGCAGCCAGCAGAGCTTCGTTTTCATCACCGTTGTAGTGCAATAACACGACTTGACGCAGGAAGCGGACAGTGAGTGTCTCGTCTTCAACGGCAGTCAGTAAGTGCAGCATGTCAATTCGGCTTTGCGCTTTGTGGTCGCGAGGGCCTGACGGCCAGATGTCGATCAGCCTTAAAACGAGGGCACTGACCTGTTCGTCGGCTACCCCACCGTTGCACTCCAGTTGCTCCGCCACCCACGCGACGGCACTGCCGATTTGAGCCTCTGCAAGAATATCCAGTGTCTTCGACCGCGGCCAGATCACAAAAGCTGCATGACGATAAGCCCGTTCCAGGCTCACACCCTCGTTCCCGGACGCTTCGTGCAACCATTGTTCATCCGGTTCTGCATCGTCCAGTGCGCCCACCGGCAGCAGTTCCTGTGCGTACAATGGAATCATCTGCAAGGGTGGGCGGCTACCATCCCTGCCGGACCAATTGTCAAGCCAGTAGCTGCCATCGAACACCTCGCCAATCTCCATGTCGTCAACTTCATTCTCGCGCCAATACCAACTATCGACATAGTCACCATCGGGGTACAAGGCTTCGCCCTCTTCCTTGATGTGTACTATCGCTGCATACATCTCGCATTCAGCGCGGTCCGTTGCCATACCAAGAACCCTCGCCCAGGCGTCGTCGGTATTCTTCAAGGTGTCAAAGGACAATCCTGCCTCGCTGTAATCATGCTCCAGCAGCCAGACCAACTTGTCGGACGATTGCTCGCTGTCACGCCAGTGAACCAGTTGCTGCACAATACTCTCGACTTCATCAATATGATCGGGCGCCTGCCGTGGTGTTTCCGTATCATCCTGGTGCAAACAAAGATTGAAGACCAGCGAAAGCCTGTGCCCCTTGCGAACTGGCTTGGTCTCATGCGTACAATCGGCATAGAACGCCGCGAACACCAATTCCGACGGCTCGTTAGCGTTCATGTCGATGACGATTTCGCGATCCTGGTGGCGGACGGACAACTCGCCACCAACTCCCACAGTTGGTAATGAGATTGTCAGCGTCGCGATCATGCCTCTGGTTTTCTCAGTGTCGCGGTGCGACGCGAAGAAACCGCCTGGTTCGTAGATGAGCAATTTGTAGAGTTCTGCCTCAAGCCGTTCAGCCCGGCAGCCAAGATCGGTCGCTGCCGCAATGAGTATCCGGGAAAAGGTGTCATCCCACATGGCGCCGCCTATATCAATCGACATCCCGTCAATCTGCCAGCAGTCGCGTACCGTTGTATCCACCAGCGTATCCGTTCCCTTGCCGTAGGGCGCCCGCTCAGCCGTATTTATCAGGGCGCGGACCTGCGCTTCGGTAACCGGGAAGGAAAGTACCCCGACGTTGTCCACTTCCAACTTCGGCATGGGGGCGAACAACCGACCGTGGGCATAAAAGTCACCTGGACGGCTGATGGACAACAACAACGTCTCAAGTGGCGAGTTGTCCATGTTGTACCCAATATCAATGTCCATACTTGTTCCACCTTATGTAATGCGAGAATACTACTTTATGCTACGCGAATGTGCACTTTATCTATTGGCTCGGGTTTTGGTTAGATTCAATTTGTGAATCGTAATGATCCTTGGAAGCGACAACAAAACTTGACAGCACCGAGCGGGAGGAAAATTTCGCCGACCAAAACTGACGCCCAGGGAATAACATGGAGTATTGAAATGGATGACTCGTCATGAATGGTCTGGACACACCAGAAGGTACTCGTCCAGTTGTTGACCCGGTCGTTGGGTCTGTTCATAATTAAGTTCCGTCATACCCACACCTCTCGAAATCGGGTAAACGCTCGACTAATGCGCAATCCGAGAGAAGGTGTTGCACGCCGATGTCGGGCTACGGCTACGGAGATGTTGTCGCACTCGGGTTCGCCCTTTGTCTTTGCGCTCTCAACCAGACCCCGCAACGCCTCATCAAGGTTTTGAGCTTTGAATACAGCCTCTAACTCACTATCTGATACATTCTCCCACAACCCGTCGCTGGCCAGAAGAAAACCGTCGTTCTCAGAATTATCCGCGTAGCCCGTTTCGACTTCAGGAAGGTTATTGCCACCGAGCGCTTCGAAGAGTCGGTTCTGGTCTGGATGAACCTTCATTTCTTCTTCTGAGAGACGGCCTTGCAGACGCATGAGTTCGACCATGGAGTGATCAATGGTACGCTCCGTGAGACGGCCGTTGTCGAAGTGGTACAGACGGCTGTCACCGACATGTGCCCAGGTTGCAGTCGTATCTGTGAGGTGGAGTAGCACGCAGGTGCTGTGTGGAGACAGGCCGAGTTCCGCACCGGTGATTTTGATGCGCTCGTGGGCGCAGTACACGATGTCGGTTAGCTGAAGGGGGGTTTTGCCATCAATGAATGCGTCGAATTGCTCCCGTGCCACGTCGATCACCACCTGCGCTGCCATAGCACCACCTTCGTGACCGCCCATGCCGTCGGCCAGGACAATGAGCAGAGCCATTTCGTCGGCGAATACCTCAACCCGGTCCTGCTGTTCCTCTCGGGCGCCAATGTCGGCAAGGCAGGCGGTTTCGCAAGGCATTCTGTTAGTCATCTGCAGCCACCAGAGCTGAGAACCTGTCCTAAACGAGAGCGATCTACTGAAACACGCCCGCTCTCGTCTACTATCACTTCAACCGCCATCTTCACCTGATTAACTTGGGTCAAGGTCACATTTGGAATCTCGATCTTGCCTTCCTGCCACAAAATGCTGCCACGTACGATAGGTGACGACAAACCGTTGAAGTGCTTGTAGCAAACGCGGTATCGCCCTGAATCCGCAGATGGATGTAACCATATTTCGTTCCCCGGACCAAAAATATTGTCTTCCTCCAGTGCCGCGTCGGTCCCTGGTTGGGTTTTCTGGGCAAAGTAAAACTCGCGTCCCCTTGGGTCCACCACATGCAAGTCCACATCGTCTCGGGTACTCCAACTCGCTATAACCAGGACGAATGTTTTTTTCAAGGTTTGCTGGCAGGCTTTGAGTTCCTCGCTAACGCGTTCGACCTGATTACTGGCATCTCCAGATGCATCAAGTAGCATCTGACAATGTGCAAGCTCGGACGCTTCCACCGAGTTGGCAAGCCGCATCTCACACTGCGCCAGAGTTGATGCATCCACAGACTCGGCTAGTTGAACTTCACACCTTTCAAGCGCTGTATGCGTTTGTTCAGCCTCACCCGAATCCTTCGACGTCATGGTGAAGAATACCATGAAGATTAGTGACATCAGGATGAAGGCACCCAGCGCGGACGCGAACAGGTCCAGCGCCGAGACACTGAAGACATTGATCGCTCGGCTGCTTTTTTTCAAAGTCGACTTCCTCTACTTCTCGTATAGCCGATTGACCAAGTTGTCCAGGCAGTATTGCCCTGCTCGGTTAAGCGCCGATTCTTCGCGGCCTTGGGCAACATGCATCAGGAAAACAAGGACTGCGGAAAGCAGCAGTGCCACAAGTGTAGTGTCGAAGGCGAGCCCAAGACTACCAGTCAGTTCCTTCATCCAATCCGTAAGTGCGGACTGGTCCGATGTGTCTGGCATATCACCAGCTTCTCCCAAAGCATCTGCGATACCAACGACGGTTCCGATAAAGCCCAGTGTCGGAATCAACCACACCATATAACGCATCATGTTGTACTTCAGATCGATCTCGTGCTGGAAGAGTTCCAGGCTTGAGTTTAGCAGAGCATTTGCCTGGGCTACCGAGCGGCCGCTTTGAAATTGCAAGGCAATGCGCATGATCAAACGTTGCAGGAAGTTCGGTTCGACAAGTGGTGGCGGACGAACGCGGGTATAAATTGGACCCAAATCCTGGGCACGGAGCATGGTTTCCTCGTCCTCAGGCAATAGATGCAGGCGCATCTGACGCAACTCCCGGCTACCTCGAATGAAACGCACCAGGACATCACTTAGACCCACGAAAAACAACAGCCACATGAGGTTCTGAATCGTAAACGGGTAGTACTCGCTAGAGAGATCAAGCAGAGTTTCACCAAAATTCGCCGGCAAGGTCAAACTCATCACTCCAATGAAGATGGCGCCAATGATTAAACCGCAGATGGCAGCACAGACTCTTACGGTGGTATCGTTCAATTTCGATCCCTCTCTATGTGTATAAGATGTGTGTCAGTCAGGCATTAATCGGGAACGACTCTACCGTTGCGAAGGTCGCGCTTCACCGGCTGACCCTCCGGTCGATCATCCTTAATATTCTCATCGGCCAGCGCATTTCCGGTGTCTTCGGCTGGTAATGTCACACCAGCCATGAGTATGAGTTCAGCCGTGGTAGTTTCAAAGTCGCCTAATTGCAAACGTTCATTAGAATCCACGAAACCCACGCGGACCGGCTGCCAGCGGCCGTTACGGAACACGCGCGTGCCGTTGGTGCTACCCGGGTCGGTCAGGTGATATCCGCGGCTGGTAAGCTCCAGTTCGATATGAAATCTCGATACCTTTGACGAGTTCAGTTTCACATCCATGTCGTTACCCCTGCCAATTCGAAGGCGTTGGCTCCCTGATCTCAATGGACTCGTTGAGTTCGATGTCTTACCACGGGTCCTGCGCGACTGTACAATTCGGGAAGCACTGTGGCGAACGCGCGCCAACATCTGCAGCACTGTACGTTTGAACGCTGCAAAAGCGAAAAATGCGATTAGAGCGAGTACGAGGATTGCGCCGCCAATTGCCAATAGTGTACTCCACCAGCGATTCATGACATCTACGCGGAGGTCTGTGATCTCAGCCTGTGTTTCTACGTTCTGCGCAGTACCAGCCGCTTGGGCAATTAACGCTTCCTGGAGTTGGACTTCCAATTCATTCATCTTCGCCTGCACCTCAGCTTGCCAGCCAGCACCATGCACTGGTTGAAGTTGTTCTCCTTCTTCAATGACCCGCTGCTGTTCTTCGATTTGCCTGAGTAAATCCTTGACCTGTTCCGAAGTCACATCACCGCTCACGATCTCAGCTTCACAAACATCACTCGCGGAATCGTAGGGAATTCCCAAAGAGTCTAGTTCTTCAACCAGTTCCGCAATGAATGAAGCCCAATGCACACCAGTAGGAGCGTTGATCTGCGGGCCTCCCAGTGTTTGCTGCACGGTGACACTGGCATTGGCAGTATTGACGCCAATAGCGCGCCCACATGCATCAATCAACGGTCCGCCACTGTTACCCCGGTTGACCTGAGCGCTGTGTTGTAGGATTTGCAATGTTTCGCGGCCGTTCCAAGTTCCTTGGATAACACGCCTACCTATAATTCCCTTGGTGAACGAAGGATCGGCGTTAACCGTTGTCGCGACGGCATCTGCGACGCCTGGATAGCCGATGGCGATCACCTCCGTCAGTATGCGTGGGCGAGAGACGGCGAGAACAACAGTCTCCAAGCCGTCAAGGTCAGTGCGGATCAAGGCCAGATCAAGGCTTTCTGATGACCAGATTAGATCAGCAGTAGCGGTGCGGCTACCCTGCTTCACCGCGAATCTGGACCTGCCATTTACGATATGATGGTTGGTCACCACATGACCCTGCGCGTTTACAACAAAGCCGCTACCAGTCCCTGCATCTGTGACTACCTGCACTACAGCAGGCATGACCTGATCAATTATGGCCTGATTGTCGAGTTTAATCGCCGCGTTTATATATTGAACGGTACACAGCCACACCAGCAGTATAAATGGCGAAACAGCGCGGGAAAACGTCATACACGAACCCTGACTGTCGATAAGCATCAATTCGCCGTGGCCAGTTCGACCTTTACTACACCGAGTTCTACCACGTCTCCATCGCTAACGGCAATCGGTGTTCCAGGTTCGAGCTTTCGATCGTTGACCCTGGTGCCATTAGTCGAACCCAGATCTTCAATGTATAGTGCATCGTCTTCACCGAACAATCTTGCATGTTCGCGAGACAATGTCTTGTTGTCAATCAGTAAAGTTGAGTTTCGGGGGCTGCGGCCGATGATCGCACCATCGCCACTGAGCAGACTGCCGGGGATTTTCAAGGATACCGAGCGACCGGCACCGGTCTCACCACTGAGCAGGTAATCCGGGAAGGTCGATGCCGATTCCCGTGCCTCGGCGCGGGCCGCTACTGCCGCCATCTGAGCTTCTTCTGTCTCCTCATGGGCAATGGCAAGTTGGCGAGAACGTCTTCTATTCATGATGAATAAGATGATGACGATCAGCACCACCAGAACCAAGGCGACTGCGACTCCAGTGAGGCGCATTCTACCCAACGCCGATTCCTTCGCAAGTCGTTCTTCGAGCGACGTCACCTCACTTTCGAGAGTACCAACTGCGGAGCGAGCCATCTCCTGCTCGCCACGTGCAGCTTCAAGTTCCTCGCGTAGAGCATCAGTTTGTTCGGCACCTGTGCTGACGGCTTCCTGGTACTGCTCTTCAAGTGCGCTTACGCGTGATTCTGCCTCTCTCGCTTTGGCTGCGGCCTGTTCCCTCTCATGCTGTATCTGTTCAAGTTGTTGCTGCGTTTCTTCAACCTGTCCGGTCACTTCTTCCAGTTCTTGGCGGCTTCGTTCGAGTTGTTCTTGCGTTTCCACCGTCTGCCCAGTAGCTTCTTCCAATTCCTGACGGGTCAGTTCGAGTTGCCCAGTAGTCTTTTCAATCTCAGCCTGTGCTACTGCCAGAGCGCCCTCACAAGAGATCTCACTCTGGATAAAGGCAATGTCCTGGGGCTGAAGCAGCCCGGCGATGGCAGTCACTCGAAAAGCATGTACAACATCTTCAGGTCCCTGCCCGCGACGCAGGCGCCACGTTGTCACACCGGGCGAGCCGCGGTTCAAGCCTGCAACTTCTCCGCATTCATTGAGCAGTGGGCCTCCATAGCCAGATGCTGGGATCATGGCGTTGTGTTCTATGAGAGGAATGGCGTGAAAACCGACTGTCGTGGCGAGATCCTCGTGCTTACCGACGGCACCTTCGGCTAGAGCAAGCGGAATGTCTTCATCGGCCAACGCCACCTGAACAGACTCGCCGGATTCGTCCCAGACACCGGCGGAGAATACAAGACGTCCAGAATCAAAACCGTCCATAGCGAACTTAATCGGTGGGAGGGATAAACCATTGACGGCAAGCAGTGCCAGATCAGCACGTTCGTTAATGTATTCAACACGGGCGAGTAGTTCCGCGCCAGAATTAAGCGGAACTACTGCGATTCGGTCTTCGTTAGTCACCAGGTGTGCAGCCGTGAGAACAAAGCCATCAACTGCCACCGCAAACCCGGAACCCACACGTTCCATCTCGTCCCCATCCATGACGACGACCTGCACAACACTTTCACGGATAGTGGAAGTTTCGGGCTGAGTCAAGGCGATAACTGGCACCGCCAATATTAACGGCATTAGGGAAATTCTTGCTAATTTTCGCATCCGCTGTTCCCTGATACAGTGCAGCGGATATTACGCTATGGCATAGTTCGTGTAAATTGCTCGTCTGAACCTGTCATTAGCCAGTGGCAACTGGTTATTCTTCTGCAAAAGCAGCAATGTTCTCATCTATGACATCTATTTACGTCACACCGGTGACATGGGTGAATTTGGTAACTTGCGTTTCCTCATCTTCGGTGTCCTGGCACACCATACCACTACAGTTGCATTGTCCTGGCTGGCTCGCCCCTTTGCTTCGATCTGCCTGATTATGGTGCTGGCAATACTTCCGGCACCTTCCTCAATCTGATCAAGACAAATCGTCGTAATCTCTTCATAGGAGAGAGTCAGGATGCCATCACTTGCCAGCAGCACCACATCGCCTGCTACAAGTTGCAATTCTCCCTGGGCGACTTCCTCTAGAACCTTGCCTTGAACCACACTGGTCAGCGCAGTTCTGTCGGGATGATCATTAGCGGTCTCGATATTGATCTCTCCGCGCCGAACCTGCTCGTCAAGTTCGTTGGCGTATATGTGGAGAGGGTTGATGCGTTCAATACTGTCATCGCGACAGCGCAGAATAAACGAGTCGCCAACGCTCAACCATTCGCATCTGTTATGGAAGAACAGTGCAGCCACTAGAGTGCAGCCCATGCCGTTGAACTCGGGTTCAGCTTCTACGGTTATGCCTAACTCTCGATTCGCATGAGCCAGCGCGTGACGCAGACGCTCGCGGGCGGGTTGCCTGATAGCCAAGTAACTGTCCATAAATGTTCGCAGAGTGATTCTGCTTGCCCGATCCCCAGCAGGCATACCACCCATTCCGTCGGCAACCGCTGCAAGCAATTGGGCCGATTCCTCCTGAGCAGGGGGATTTACGTGCGTGCCCCAATCATCTTCCTGGCGCATACGCGCGCCAATTGTACTTGCTGCCGCGAAGTCGCGGCCTTCAATCATCGACATCAGGCCAGTCAAACTCCGTAGAGCAGAAAGTCTGAAGACGTAGGGTAGTTTCGCCAACCTCAATCATCGCGCCTGACTTGACCTCAACTGATTCCGTAACCACATCACCATTCAGGTAAGTCAGGTTTGACCCATCACCGTGATTCAACAGGTAACGGCGCTGGCGAGGTTCGTAGATAAGCCGTGCATGATTGGTGCGGGCAATAGTGTCGTCACCGAAGTTGATGCATACGCGGGAATCGGAACCACGGCCCATAACGTTCATGCCATTACCAAGAGTCAGTACATGGCCTTTGCCGGGGCCTCGGATAATAACCAACCAGCCCACCGGAGGGTCAATCATGGGGTCTCCCCAATCGGCATCCGAAGACGATGGCTTCCGCTGATTACGCGATACGATGCGTGTTCTACCCTCACTACCCTGACGTTCGGACCCAACAAGGACTGTTGGCTCTTCCAATCGAGCTTTATGATCATCAACCCGCTGCCTTGGCTCAAACAGGGAATCTTTATCGCTGCTGTCAGGTGATTTCAATGGGTCAGTCGGCGCATCCGAGGCAGAACTGCCAGATTTGTTTTTACTTCCACTCACGGGTTTCGTGGTCTCTTCTACGATCTCCCCATCATCCCGTCGTCGAATCGGCATGGCTCAAGGTCCTCAGCCCAAATTGTGGACTCAGGTTCAGTTAACGGGAGAAGTTTGTCAAGTAAAATGACATGCACAGCCGATCCAGACCGGATAAACCTTTTCTACATCCAAGAGATGAATCGGGGTGGTAGGTGTCGCCACTACAGTGAACAGCTATAGGAGAATACGAGAATGCACCTCCAGAGCCGGGACAGTTGTGCTGTGCGATCTGCCTGGATGGCACAATCCTGGTCCAATATATTATCTGAAGCCAAAAGTGGGTCTTTCCTGATGCTCAATGTATGTAAAAATGTGACCAAGGACACAAGCCCCATTTAGAATCCCATAAGAGGTAAAGGGAAATAGATTCAAGGGGTGAGGGTCCGGGCTACCCGGAAACCGAATTCGAAGCTCCGGTAGTCGGCGGTGAGCCCGAAGCGGTACGCGGCACGGAGGGGCCTCGAGCTGCCGCTCCAGGAGCCGCCGCGCAAAACGCGTATATCGCAGTTCCCATGAACCCACGCACTGCCATCCGTGGGAGCACCTGCATAGCTTAAGTTCCCGCAATCCTGAACCCACTCAAAAACATTGCCGTGCATATCGTGCAGACCAAAGGCGTTCGCCGTAAACGAACCTACCGGTGCTGTCTGTCGATTCCATTGGCTTCCGCAGCCATTGCAGTTAGCACGATTTCGACTAATGTCATTTCCCCAATTATACTGCGTCGTACTCCCCGCTCGCGCAGCGTACTCCCATTCCGACTCACTCGGCAACCGGTAATTCTCCCCCGTACTGCGGGATAACCACGACACATAGGTCTGCGCGTCTTCCCAACTCACCCGGACAACCGGTCGACTGCCACGTTCCCAGCCTAAGTCGTCCGGTCTGTAGCCATTGCAGCCACCATCAACTACGCAGGTATCCCACTGTGCAAATGTTACCTCAAACTTTGACAACGCGAATGACTGAACAATACTCACCTCGTGTATGGGCTTCTCATCGGATCTACAATTCATGCCTGACACGCACCCCATAAGGAACCTGCCCGGCGGGATCACCATCATCTCCGGTCCATTACCCCCGGAGCCAAGCCTGTCAGTGAATGATTGCAGAAAGCTGACCAGTTCTACACGGTAGCGCGTCGGCTCAGTGCCGTGACGCACTGTCCCCTCAAATATCTCGTAGCCAGATGCACTCACCCGAACACGATACTCACCCGGTTCCAACCGCATACCTGGTAGATAACTCTCTTCTGTATCTACAAAGCTGATGGTAGCCGTGTATGGCGTCGTCTCAACATTGAACGGTTGTGGTGAACGATCCAGTGTCTCGCTAACTTGTGTCGGAGCAGGACTGTAGGAGACCGTTTCCTCAACCGTTTTCCTCCAGCGTTATTCGCCGAGATTTACCCGGGCTGTGCCATCTCTGGCCTCATACTTCATCAAGTCTACTTCTTCTTGATTGAATTTTAGTGTCACTGCATATGGATGACCCAATAGAATCATAAATGGTGAGACACCATACAACGTCAGGATATCTCCATCTCGTTGCAGGTCGAAATAGACTTTTTCGGAACCAGCTCCATCCTGAATTTCCACCCAGCATTCACCGGTGAAGATGAACTCAAGTTTATCAATGCCACCAGCGTCCACGTTGATATATTTGAAATCATCACTTTCAGTTCTTTCTATTCTGACGTCCCTTGTCGGTACCGGTTCCAATTCTTCGGTCAATTCCAGATCTTCTGGTGGCGTCTCTACTATGAATGGTTGCGGATTGCGTACCAGTTCGATCCTCGCCCTCGTGTCTCCTACCACCGCTATTGTTCGTGTTACTTCCCTATAACCCGGTCGCCGCACCACAACCTGGAGTTGTCCTACGGGTACCCGTACTCCCGGGCTGTATACGGACGCAATGTTCGGTAGTGTCACAGTTGCATCCGAGGGGACAACATCCATTGTCAGTGTGCCATAGGGAATTCTCTCCAGAGTCCGCTCCAACTGACCCACACCATCCATTGGTATATCAACTTGCACTTGTATCGGATGGTGTTCTTCTGCCCCAATCAACAACTCCATGGAACCCGCAGGTAATCCTTCCAGTGTCACCGGAGTTCCTGATGACAGACGCTCGCCGTTTCGTTCTATCCAGGTGTTGCGAGGTTCCGTTAATACAGTCAGAGCGCCTGTTCCACGTATCAACATTTTTTCAATCCGCAGCACCCGGCCATTCGCGAACATTTGATTCGCCAAGTGTAGAGTCTTGTAATCTGGATGACGTAACGTTACATCGTGGGTACCGGCAAGAATGTCAGTTCGCTCCAGAGGCGTTTCGCCGATTAAAGTATCACCAACCAAAACCTCCGCACCCGTTGGTTCCGTTGTCACCACTAGAATGGAACTACCACCGCCCAGCAGAGATGGTTCTTCTGGTTTAATCGGAGCAGGCGAATCGCCCTCCGGTGTCACGGTCTCGATCACCTCAGGTTGAGGCTTCACCACTTCATCAACCGCAGGAACATCACCCGGTATGAAAGCCCAGACAGCCAGTGCCACGATGGTGACGACTGCCATAACCGCACCAATAGCCCATGCCTTGTCACGAATGGTTACAGTAAGTCGGGCTGGCTTGTCCTGGCTTTGAATGACATTTTCGATCTCAGCTTTGTTTTTGCCGACTGGTTCAGAATCGAAGTTGAAGCACGATACCCATTCGTCCAATGTCTGCGGCCGCTCTGTCTCAATCACCCACAGACCCAAGTCCACTGCCTTCAGAAAAGACTTTGAGTAGTTTTCCAAGACGGTCTCGGCAAGTCTGGGCAATGGGTCCGGCTGCCCACGTGCCAATCTGCTTTGCCTTCGCGGTGCCTCAATCGGTGCCTGTCCGGTAATCGCCCGATAGCACAACGCCGACAATGCATAAATATCCGTCCACGGACCCTGGTTGCCATCGCTCTCGTATTGCTCTGGCGGCGAGTAGCCAACAGATGCCACTGCTGTCATGCTCTTGGACTTACGACCCAGTGCCTGACGTGCGGCACCGAAGTCCAGCAGCACCGGCGTCTCGTCCGCACGACGCACGTATATATTTGATGGCTTGATGTCCCGGTGCAGGAAGCCTGCAGCGTGAACTTGCCG
>JAPOOX010000259.1 GCA_026713185.1 Gammaproteobacteria bacterium | reverse complement strand
ATCAGAAAGCTGGAATGAGAATTATCGATCAGACCTCCTTGTCTCGTTCCGAAAACTGAATGACCGGAAGACCTTGCTGGTTGAAATCAAAGCATCCGGTCAACCTCAATCAGCGCGCGCTGCTGTTAACCAACTGATTGTACTCCAAGACAAACGGCCTGGTGCTTATGGTGTATTTATAGCGCCATATATTTCTGAGGTTTCAGCAGAGATTTGCAAGAGTCACGGGATCGGATACATCGATTTCTGCGGTAATTGCTGGTTAAACCTTGACTCAGCCTTTATAGAAATAAAGGGAAATCCGAATCGCTTTTCAAGAAAAAGTAAGTTGAAATCCATGTTCAAACCTAAAGCTGAACGAATATTACGAGCCTTGTTATGCGAGCCTGGATACCAGTGGTCTTCAGTAGAACTCGCGAATTCTGCTGACGTCAGCACCGGCCAGGTTTCCAACGTCCGCAAGCTACTGCTGGAGCGTGAATGGATACAGGACCAAAAGCAAGGCATTAAATTGATTGAACCACTCCAACTGCTTGCTTCCTGGTTAACCGAGTATCAATCG
This sequence comes from Gammaproteobacteria bacterium, assembly GCA_026713185.1. Taxonomy (GTDB): domain Bacteria; phylum Pseudomonadota; class Gammaproteobacteria; order Pseudomonadales; family Azotimanducaceae; genus UBA7455. Next base: position 9,137 of record JAPOOX010000259.1, on the reverse strand, counting down.
GACAGGAGTACCGTATACAAGCTTTATGATATGGGTTCGGTAAGAGATATTGAGGCAAAGATTGGGGACTTCTGTAACCGGGTGAATACCCGTTATTCCTTCACCAGTTTTTCCGGCTCTTCGCGGTATGCACCGTTCACAACCTACAGGACAGTAGTTGCTTATATGGATATTTCAGAGAGAAATATTAAGGAACTGGCATTCAAGCCGGTGACCTCCGGAGCCAATATCAGGATTATTTCACCCTATGATGACGGGGTATATTACAAGACACGCGATATACGGGGACAACCCGTGGTATCAGCTATCCAGTGTTACCTCGATCTCAAGGATGAAAAAGCAAGGGGTGAAGAAGCTGCTGAGGTCCTGCTCGAACAGGTGATTAAACCAACATGGCTGTGACGCAGGTTGACTATCCTGAACTAGCGGTGAAAGCTGCCGAGTCAGTGCTACTGGAACTTGTTAGCATTCTCGGGGAATATCTCGATCATATTGTCTTAATTGGCGGTATGGTTCCTAAATATCTGGTGAAGAGCGCAGAGGAAGACCACGTCGGTTCTACAGACATCGACCTCGCTTTGGATCATCGTCGTTTTGATGAACCAGGTTATCAAACCATACATAAATTACTTGAAAAGCAAGATTATCGTAAAGACGCTGAGCAACCATTTATATATCGACGAAATTTTGTTATTGATGGTAATGCAATTACTGTTCAGGTCGATTTACTTTCTGGTGAATACGGCGGTACTGGCAAGAGCCGCAGAACCCAAAAAGTGCAGGATGTAAGACCACGCAAAGCACGCGGCGCAGATATGGCGTTTGATGATCCGGTGTATGTAAAGATAACCGGGGACCTCCCTGGAGGTGCGAAAGATACCGCAACTATACGTGTTGCCGCCATAGTCCCATTCATCGTGATGAAAGCGATGGCCATGCGGGACCGCCTGAAACAAAAAGATCCTTACGATATATATTATTGTCTGCAATATTTTCCGGGTGGAATTGATGAAATTGCTGAGTCATTCAGGTTGTTTAAAGGGAATAAGCTGGTTGAGGAAGCTCTGGGTATACTTTCAGAAAAATTCAATTCTCCAGAGCATGTCGGTCCTGCCCATATCACAGAATTTCTTGAGATAACCGACACGTATGATGCGGAGCTAACTAAAAGGGATGCCTTTGAGAGAGTTCAGTACCTGGTGGAACGTTGTAGCGAATAAATCAACAAACCACCCCAACCCCCCAACACCAATAATCCGATTCCGTTTACTTTGGCAAACATGCAAAAATGCAGTTTACAATAGCAATCCTGTTGGGTTGAGCTGACCCGGAGTTAACAGACATCGAAAAAGTGGACATTTCTACTTTGCGTTGACATCGATGGCTCTGCCATTGACCCGTAAGTACTGGTGGTGTTGAAGAATTCTGGATGGCCGATGATACTCTGGGAGAACGGGCAGCGGCATCATGATGATCACTCAATGCCCAATTTGATTTTTTTAAGAAAAAGGAGTTCCTGGCTATGAAGGATTCAGCCTACAAGCTTGCCCATCTCGATAAAAATCAAATCCTGACCGCTGCGCGCAAGGCACTCATGATGGCGGATGCACATTATTACGCCTGGACTGCTCAGGAGCAGGAATATTTTCGGGCAACCATGAACGACGAAGTACAACGCAAAATACAATGCGTACTGCTGGGTAGTCTACTTGATATCAAGTGCTCGACAGAAGAGGTTGATGAGATATGGAACGATATTCCATTTTCCAATCTCAACCAACTTAACTGGGCAAGGCTCCTGACAACAGGTATTGGTGAAGATTACATCTATCTCAATGAGTGCATGGCAGAGGAAACAAGCCTGCTGGACTTTCCGACGATCCATGATTACGACTACGCTGATTACCTGTTTCAGGAAGAGACCCGCAAGCGGGAATTTTCAGATTACAAAGGCAGTGACTACTATGCCTACCGGCACCCTTCATGGGTAAGGTTGTTAATAAAAGGGCAATTCTATTATTCGACCTTTACCTCTCTGGCGACCTATTCCCTCGATGAAATCGAATCTTCTGGCGACGAAACCATCCGCCAGTTGATTCCCCATGAGTACGTGGATGGCAAGAATCATGGTAAACAGGAAAACGATGGGGTTATTTGGGATTTAAAAATTGATGCCTCGGGACAGGAAGCGCAACTGGATGAACTAAAAAGCCGTTGGATCGTCTACCAGCAAGAGCGCTGTCTGGCATTGAGTGAAACGAATGTCCAGCGGCCTCCCGCAGTTTATGTACATGATAAAAATTGGGATGATGATCCTCACCGATTTTTCATTTTTGCTAACGAGGAAACGCTAAAGCAAATTCGCTGGACACATTTTTTATCCGATTGCGAACCACTCATGGCCGATTTTGCAACGCTGGAAGAGTTATTTGCAGGAGAGATAGAGCGAGCCACATCCTGGCTTACGGAAAATCACCGGGACATTCAGGATCATTTTGATTCCAAGGTGGTTAAGCTAAAGAAGAAGCGAAAGATCATCATGTCAAAGAGCGTGTTAGAAGATTTGAGTAAAATTGACGCGGATGATGAACCTTTTCGATAGAATAGATCAGTACAATAAAGTCCATTCGAATAGGCAGTTTTCAAGTCACGCTGCGTAATCTTTTCTGAGGTAACAACAATATCAATCGATCAATTACAACAGGACGGCCTTGCCAGCCCGTTCGAACTGACGGACAAATCAATACTCGACGCCATGTGTAAGGTAGGCATAGAACTTCAGCTACTGCAACGGCAGCAGAATTTACTGGCAAAACTGGCCGGACAGGAAGATCAATAAAGACACACAACATTAATCAACCGACACATGGCGTTCAAGCCGATACAGGACCTGCTTGCTAGAGCCGGCTGGATTATACAAGTCGGACTTCTGGTCAATGCAGCGGGGCAACCATGCGAACTGGAGTTGTTAGCATAAAAAGGGGTATGGTGCTCACAATCTGTATGACTGACTCGAATGATCGGTCTTCCAATTTCCGACAATTGTCAGGAGGAATGCCCTGTTGAATACTCACACTTCGCACAAAATGACGAAAGCCGAATTAATGGACAAAATCAAGGGGGGATGGACCGGAAAGTCGTATGGATGCATGATGGGTGAGCCGATGGAGTTTCTCGCGCAGGGTGAAATCTACGAAGGCAGCCTGGAAATCCAGCCCGAAGCACCAACAAAGTGGCTCCACAACGAGGACGACCTCTACGTGAACATGGCCTTCCTTGAGGTCATGAGAGACAAGGGGATAAACGCTACGATCGTTGATTTCGCAAAAGTCTTTCGGGACAGCAAATTCATGCTCTGGCACGCGAACGGGCAAGCCCGACAGAATATATTGGAAGGAATTGCACCTGGCCTGTCCGGGCATCCGTACTATAACCCCCATGCCGATGATATCGATTTTCAAATCGAATGCGACTTTATCGGTCTGATTTGCCCCGGATTACCGCAGCAAGCGCAAGATATTTCTGACAGAGTCGGACACCTGATGAATTACGGTGAAGGCTATTATGCCGGTGTCTTTCTGGCAGCACTCTATTCGGCGGCCTTCATCGAAAAAGACATGATCAGGATGATCAAAGTGGCCCAAAAAACGATTCCGGTCGATGCCGACTACAGTGTGATGTTGAACGACCTGCTGGCATGGTACAAAGAATGTCCCGACGATTGGCGTACGACATGGCAAAAGCTTGAAGAAAAATGGAATCATGACCTGTGCCCGTGGGCAAGAACCGAAAAGGGTCTGTTTAATATCCAGGGTCACTTTAATGGCGCCTACATCGTAATGGGTTTGCTGTACGGTAAGGGTGATTACCTGGAATCCATCGGCATATGCACACGCTGCGGACAGGATACGGATTCCAATGTGGGCAATTGCGGTGGCGTCATGGGCACTATTATCGGTTACGAAGGCCTGCCACAAACCGTCAAGGACGAACTCGACCCGTATATGGACCGCGATTACAACTTCACCACGTTATCGATTAACTCGGCCAGCGACCTCTGTCACAAGCTGGCGTTGGAAAATATCCAGACAAGCGGCGGTACTATTGAAGACAGTACCGCAACCATCGCTGTGCAGCACTACGGCTTTGACGGCGAACGGGAAGTATCCTTTATTGATTTCCGTTTCTCAGATGTATTCAAGGTGGATGATCCTGCGCTGAAATTTCAGGGAGAATGGCGCCATGACCCGGCCTGGATGAAGAAGCATGAACTCATTTTTTCATCGACCCCGGGTGATTCGATTGAAACAGGTTTCACAGGATCCTGTGTCTATATGCAGGCAAGCCTTCACTCCGAATACGGCATCGTGGATATATACATCGATGGCAAGCTTGTACAGAGTCGCGACTTGTATATCGATTCACAATGGGACAATTGCGCTCAGTCCACCGCTGTCTGGGTAACTGGAATGGAAGACACCCGGCACACTTTGAAAGCAGTGGTCAGCGGCCGCAAGAACAATGCAAGTGGCGGTATAGGAATCGCGTTGGGCCGTGTGGTCTCCTACCAGGGTGAGGTCGCGGCTTTGCCAGGCAATTGGTCTCTGAGCCAATAGTCAATCAGCCAGTTTAATCTGCGCAGGAAATAGTAAATTGTATACATAAACAGAAAATATGTATAGATAATTTAAATAAATATACATATTATGGCAATTATGTATACAAACAACCGGAAATTGACATGGTAGTCAGCCTCAATCCAAATGATAGCAATCTTGCCCTGCTGCCAATCGCTGATGAAAATAATTTAGAATCAGTAAAGTTGCTCAAACAATTAGCCCGTGCGCATCGTTATTTGGCTGAGTTGAAAGGCGTTGCCAAAACTATACCGAATGAAGCTATTCTAATTTCTATCTTAAGCATGCAGGAAGCTAAGGATAGCTCGGCAATCGAAAACATATTCACCACTCACGATCAGTTGTTCCAGTCACAGGTATTGGGCAGTCAGCAAGTCAACCAGGCAACTAAAGAAGTTGAAAATTACCAGCAGGCCTTATGGCGAAGCTACCAGCAAACCAGGGCATCGGGTCTTATCCGTTTAAACGACATACTCAGTACGCAGGAAACAGTCGAGCCCAATAAGCCGGGCCTGCGAAAAATTCCAGGAACGTTCATTGGCAACGCAAGCACTGGGAAGGTAATTTATACACCACCGCAGCATCCCGATACTATTCAGGCGCTAATGGCTAACCTTGTTGAATATATTAATGATGACGCATTGTCAGAGCTTGATCCACTGATCAAGATGGCGATCATTCACCATCAATTTGAAAGTATTCACCCGTTTTACGATGGTAACGGCCGAACCGGGCGTATTCTCAATATTCTGTATCTGGTAAAAAACCAGTTGCTGGATTTGCCAATTCTGTACCTGAGTCGCTACATCGTCGAAACCAAAGATGACTACTATCGCCTCCTGCAATCAGTCAGGGAGCAAGGAGATTGGGCTGGCTGGGTAAGTTATATCGTGAAGGGCATAGAAATGACTGCGATGGAGTCGATTCAGTTCGTGCATCAGATGCGTGAACTGATAATGACCACCAAGCAACGTATGCGTACCGAGTTACCCAAGATTTACAGACAGGAACTACTGAATAATTTGTTCTTCCACCCTTATACCAAAGTACAGTTTGTCATGGATCAGCTGGAAGTCAGTCGTATTACAGCCACTAAATACCTGGAAGCCTTGACTGAAAAAGATTTTGTAAGCAAACATAAGGTGGGACGCAATAATTATTACATCAACGAGCCTCTGGTTGAGTTGATTATCAAACAGGGAGCATAGTGTAAAGGGGAGTCGGGCTGGTCGGGATTGCGATTGCCCATCAGTTGCGTTCCCTGGGGTGATACAGTGGACTACCGGTCAGTATACGCGCGGCTTTCTCCGGTTCGTACCACCAGCCTTCGGGAAACGCCGGCTGATATACAGGCTCATATTCCGGACTTCCAAACTTGTTCCAATGCACAGTACGCGGTTGGTCTAACGCATACAACGGAATCTGGAAATACTGCCAGAGCAGAACCCGGTCGAGCGCGCGGCAGGTGGCTATCATCTCCTCCATGCTGGTCGAGAGAAGCACAAAAAGGGGTCACACAAAAAGGGGTCAGGTCCATTTTTCACTCTGACTCATGATAATGCCTCCTGAACAAAGGTTTTGCGCTCCAGGCATAGGCTGTTAGCAGCTGGTGACAACATCGACTCTTCGAATCCTGAGATCATCTTGAGTTATCTCCAGCCGGAGAAATCAACTGGTCAGTTCACCCAAACGGTTAAGCCCTCTGTTGAGCTTGCGCGAATCATCAACCGCTAATTCGGCAATACACCGTTGACGATGTGCTTTGTCGGTGAAGAGTTGCAGAGCCCTGGCAAGGTCTCGTTTGATGACATGACCATAAGCTGACTCTGCCAATGCCAATCCCTCCACGACGGATACCCGGGGCCAGCTGGCGATCATAAAAGCAAGATCAACCAGATCTCTCGATCTGGATGAGGTGTCGTTGCCCCGGTCCGCATTGGCGAGCAGTTTTTCTGCAAAACAGGATGCGTGGCTGAGTGATGCAACCGGAATGCCGTCGATTATCATGTACTCAATCTCAATCCGTCCTTCCGAGATGATTTCGAACTTCACCGGTTGCCCGGTCAACTCTATAAAAGTGCGAATACCATACATATCGGCACGCACCTCGCGCCACAGCGATAACGTGTTGCAGATTTGTCCAAGCGATGAACTACTGACAGTGCCGCGGAGATTACGGTAGCCGTCACGATCGGCACACATGAAGTCTATATCCATGGATTCACGGTATTCACCCAGCTCCAGGACGATCCGGGTTCCACCGCCGAAGTAACATTTACAGGACTCGAGGAACGTGGCATTCAGATTGTGTAAAACCTGCAGAACAGCACGATGTCGGGGACGGGAGAATTCAGACATTGATTACGCCCTTGCCGAATTCCACGCTTAGCGCCGTAATCAACTCCTTCTCGCGGTCATCAATCGCGTTTTCATTGATAAACCGCCAGTTACCTTCATATAGTGCGAATGCATCCGCCCGGGTGATGTAATCGTCTTGCCTGTTCCAGCAAAGCAGTTTCAGTTGCGGAAAATCTGACGCGGTCAACACTTCCGTTGCAATAAACCGTTGAAGACGTGTAATAAACTTCTCATTACTCATGCCCTTCTTTAGTTTCTGAAGCGCCTGCATCGGCAGACGAATCTGGTATAGGCCAAGTCCGGTTTCACGTTCACGCTGGCGTTGGCGCCTTTTTGCCGCGCGGAGTTGTGCTTGTCTGTTATCCATATCACGAGATGAGCAGGTTATGATGACATGTCATCATAACACACTAAAAAGGGGTCAGGTCCATTTTTCACTCTGACTCATGACAGTGCCTCCTGGGCTCCTAAAAAACGTTCAGGTATATCGGTGCCCGTACGCACAAGCCTTCCCACCATCAGGATGCCAGGACTGGCGCCCTTGATGATGGGCTGATTGCGATGCAGTAAAGAAGAATGAAAAAGAACAAACTGCCCCCGGTCGAGTGCCTCTTCCGTCGCGCTATCCTGGACGTTAGCAGGAAGTTCACTGATGTGGCGCCCCAGCTGATCCCGGTCAAATCCCTCGATCGGCAAATGGGAACCCCTGATGTATGCAAAACCCATATCCGTGACTGCCAGCAATACAGTAAAGTGATTATCCGTATTGTAGATATCGAGTGGTGCATTACCCTGTTCAAAAGTCCGCGAGTGCTGCCAGGAAGCTTCTCTGGTACGCTCGTCGTTTATTAGAAAGTTGGATCGCCACAGGATGAGATCGTTACCGAAACACTCGGTGAATTCAGACTGCACATTGTCGTCAAAGAATATTTCCCTGATAACGGAGACATCGCGGTGTCGGTCCATCAGTGCCGGATTGACCTGCCGATCGTCTTTTTTTGAGGCGTTCAGTTCAAGAACTTCCTCAGACAACTTACTGAGAACTGATTTGTCGGCAAGTTCAAACGGACCAGTCAGTCCTGTTGTTTGTAATTGATCCTTTGACATGATTCCTCAGCTTTGTTGCTTGGGGGCTGGAATTAACTACAGTCATTATGTATTCCTCCTTCATGGCGGACAAGCCCTAAAGGATTTCGTGTTAGCAACATTTCTCTATTTGCGAGTATTTTCCAATACTTAAATGAGTCTAAAGAGAGGTGTTTTTTAGCCTGTCTTCAGATTTTGTTCGTTGATGGTTTTAAAGAGTTTTTGACGGGCCTTGAGTAACTGGTCCGCCGCCTGGTTATCGCTGATCTCGTGCGCGATGCGATCAAGTATTTCAAAGTTCATGCCTGACTTCAAATACTCTTCAGCATGGGTCAGGGATCTCAATTTGTCATACGGCGTCATCATGTTTTCATAGGTATATTTCTTACGCCGTTTGCCTTTGGCATCGACCTGATTTTCGGGAAAGAAACAGGGGCGATGGTAGTTGATGTATGGATTCAGGTACTGCTCATTGAAGTCGTTTATGAGTGGTGCCCAATGTTGGCGAATGTGGCTGTAGCCAAACTGCTTGCGCACGATGGCACCATTTTTGCTCTCTACCAGGGCGTTGTCGTTAGTCTGTCGCGAGCGTGACTTGGTGAACTCAATGAGAAGTTTTTTCAGTAATGTTGCCACCTGCTTGTTGATGTACTCCGAGCCGTTGTCGGCATGGAAGCCGAGGATCACAAAGGGGAAGGTCTCAAGCATCTTTCCCAGTAGTGGAATCAGATATTGCTCGCTGATTTTTTCAACGCTGCCAACGACTTCAAACTGGGTGACTTCATCGACCGCATTGATGTGATAAACACCTTTCTGTTTGTCCAAATCATCCTGGTGTACTGTATCAATACGAATATGGCCAGGTTGGCCGTCAGGCTCTGGTTTGCGCCGCTCACCAATGCTTGAAGGTTTGGCTTTGGTCTTCTCAAAGTGACGTCGCTGGCGGCTATAGGTGGTGGACTTGCGCAGGTTGTACTGGTGACTGACCGAGATCGTGGATAGCACTGCATAGTCCTTGTCCCCAAACACCTGGCAGGCGCGCTCACACAGTTTCTT
>JAPOOX010000235.1 GCA_026713185.1 Gammaproteobacteria bacterium | reverse complement strand
GAGCGTAGCCGAAGCATCTTTTCCACCTGAGTTGATAAGAGATGAACTGCTACGCAGTTGTACCCCGCTCCTTCGACTCCGCTGCGCTCCGCTCAGAATGACAGTGCAACTGACCACTAATTATGAAGTCACACATGACGTTGTGTCTATTCTCAAGAAGACTGACTGACCGTGAAGATCAAGAGGTGTGTAGTCCCACGTCGCCTAACACAGTGCTCCCGGCTTCGGCCATTCGCCTAACCGCTGCGCGGTTAGGGCACGGCAAGAACGTTAGACGGCAATTATGAAGGAGAGCCGTATGAAGAGGACCGTTTTTTTCTCTGGAATTTTCGCTGTCACTGCACTATTGGGGCCAAGTTTAGGATTTGAATGCAGTATCTTTCCGGGTGAAGGTCCCCACAGGATCCAGGCTTCTGGAGATGAGATAGTCCTGCGAACTGCACCCACGGCGCAAGCCAGTGTTGCGGATACGATTAGCCCCGTCCGCGGTGAGATGATCATGCATAGCGATGTCCGCTTCAGAACCATTATGCCCGGTCTCTTTCTTGCTCGGGAAGATGGCGCAATCCACGGTACCTCGTACGGAAGAGTGTTCTATTTGTCTAGAACGGATTACTACCGAGGTGGTAGCGGGTACGATACCTTTAGTTTTTCGAAGGGAGATACAATCGAATATCTCCAGTATCGTGCAGAGGGTGGGACATTCCTGAGAATAGATGGGGTTGTTGTGTGCGCCGATTTGTTATTTGAGCGGGCAGTGCCGCTGAAAGAAATTCGGCGACCACAACTTGAGCTTTGGATCCAGGTGGCGGATGTGGATGACAACCCACTCGGATGGTACAAGTTAGAAGTCGATCAGTTCTTTCAACCGACGGCAGGCAGCATGAGGCCAGGCCCAGAATTTCTGCCTGATATCTCTCATCGTTAGAGGCTCATCGTCGTCTAACAACCAGTTGCCGCTGCGTCGTTTGCGCCCCTTTACCTCTTGCTCTTTTGTAAATAGGAAGCACCTCCCTATGATTTGGACATTCCTCATCATATCTCTCTGCTATCAAAAGTCGGGTTTGAGAGAGTTGATGTGCTTTGGAAGAAGGGTCTGTTCGCTCTCTACGGAGGCTTTGGAAAGGCGGACGAAACCCGGTACTGATCCCCCTACTGTTTCTTATGAGATCCAAACCTGTAACAGGTCCACTTGCGCTTGTGTTACTGGCCATACACTGCCCAGATTGAGGAAAACAACATGACAGATGCCGAACCTGAGAAACAGCGTGATGCCGATATTGCACTCGAACCGGCGACGGTCATTGTCAATCCGTGGAAACAGCATGTGCCGCCGACCACACGACAGGGCGTGCCAGGCATCGAACGCACCGCGAAGGGACGGTTGTGGGCAGTTTACGGGCGGGATGTCGAAAGCCCGCGAAACTACCAGGTCTTGATTCGCAGTGATGACGATGGACACACCTGGTCAGATCCAAAAGTCATGGTACTGCCCTGCAGGGACGTTCGGGCTATGTCCGCTTCCATCTGGACTGACCCCCAGGATCGGATGTGGGTTTTCTGGGGACAGAGTTTTGGTCAACAAGATGGCCGTTACGGCATATGGACTATTGTCACCAGCAATCCAGATGCTGAGAACCCAACATGGTCGAAACCGCGTCGATTGGGGAATGGCATCATGCTGAACAAACCAACGGTACTATCGAATGGCGACTGGCTCTTTACCTCGTCTGTATGGAAGACTGACAACAGCATCAAGGTCTACGCCTCGCGCGATCATGGCAAGACCTTCGAGCTTCGTGGTACTGCCAATATTGTCAACGCGGAATTGCGAGGCCCTGATGAACCGATGATTGTTGAGCGAAAGGATGGCTCACTTTGGATGCTGGTGCGAGTTCGTGGCATCGGCCAGACAGTTTCTTACGATCTTGGAAAGACCTGGACGCCCGTTAAACGTCTTAAAATACCACATCCTACCACCCGATTTTTTGTACGTCGTTTGAAATCTGGCGCATTGTTATTGGTCAAACATGGATCCATGAGCGAAAAGACGAGACGCGAGAAACTGGTGGCGTTTGTATCCGATGATGAAGGCCAGACGTGGCAGGGCGGACTCATGCTGGATGAACGAGAGAAGGTCACCTATCCCGATGGCGTGCAGGCAGGCGATGGAACAATCTACATCATTTATGATTACAATCGCACGCCAAACGGAGCGGTTTTCATGGCAAAGTTCAGGGAGGCGGACATTCGCGCTGGCAAGATCGTAACAGAGAATGCCCGACTGCGTGGGGAGGTCGCAAGGCTGTCGAATGGTGATAGGCTTTGACATATAAGAGCCACAGTAATATATTTTACAAGTTTCTTATTTTTCGAATTGCACATTGGACGCCACAGGAAAAAAATGACCCTCGTACGGAGTGTTTCGTTAGTGCTTCTTTTCACGGTGCCTGTCTTGGCTCAGGATGCCAATGAAAGCAGGGAACAACGACGTGAGAGGAACTTCACTCAGCGTGATACAAATAAGGATGGTCGAATTTCCAGGGAAGAGTTTAGTGGTAATGCGGCGAATTTCGATAGACGGGATTCGAACAAAGACGGCTTTATTTCTCGAGAGGAGTTTGGCTTGAACCCAACACCTCCTGAAAGGGAATATACTGAAGAAGAACAGCGCATGATGACTGGTGACAATGAAAATTCTCCATTGGCTGAGGGCGTAAAACCGGTGTCAATACCATTATCTATTTCGCCCGTTCACGAACTACGCACACCTTCTGGCGATGGAGCAACTGCAGAAGCATCTTATCGCGTACCACCAGGCGATGGTCCGTTTCCTGCAATTGTCTTTATGCACGGTGGTCTCGGATACCAGAATCAAGAAAGACGACAGGAAAATCTGACAGTAGGGCCCATTCAAACCCGATTTTTAGCACTGGGCTATGTTACTGTTCAGGCTACGCGTCGGGAT
>JAPOOX010000258.1 GCA_026713185.1 Gammaproteobacteria bacterium | reverse complement strand
TGGTGCAAATGAATGCCCCAAAGCCATCTGCGAACAGCTTCGTTAACGAAACAAGCTCTTGTCAATCATAACGAAGAAAATCCAGGTACAGGTAAGCCGGCCTGTTTGCTCCGCGACAGCGGCAGGGCGAGTTTTGGCCCGCTGAAGGCTCTGAACTCACGTTCATAAGACCCCTGCTGTGGCGCCTATTTTTGTCAAATATGATTTCAGGTCACGCAGACAGTCAGATTCTCCATGTGTGGTCAGCAATCGATCAATTTCATCCATCACTTTCCTGATTTGATTACCACCCTGCCAGCGAGTCTTGCGGAATTTATGCCAACGATCCTTTTCATCCGGAGACAGAGAGTCAGGATAATTACGTGCTCGGAAACGAAACAGCAATTCATCAAACTGATCATCATGGAATCTACCGTTAAAAGTATGCAGTTGCCCGACTTCAGACTGGTGTATCTGTTCCATTGTCGCCCGGTCTACCGGGTCAGTGAATCCTCCCTGATAAAGCATATGGTCAGGGTCACTGGTCTCTGCAAAATCCCGCCTGGCAAAAGCATCACTTACTTTTTCCACCAGACCGCTTGTAGTCTGCAATTGCCTGAACCGTTTCTTACAGAGAGCAAGATCAATGCCTAATCTCATCTCATCGTGTTCGCTCAGAGTGGACAATGGTGCAATTGCCGGGCATCGATTGAGATGAATGGTCTTCAGCGGGATTCTCTTTTCCCCATCTTCCAGGTCTCTGGTGGAAGTAAACACCAATCGCGCTATTTCTTCAGCGGATGCATTAATCAATGTTTCAGTTTCTGAAGAAAGATCGAAACATATGATCCCGTTACTGTTATCAGGATGACTGCAGATCGGCAGGGTAATTGCCAGGCAGGCACGTCTGGCGCCGTACATTGAGGATACATGTACTATCGGTGACTTGCCTAATGGGTAGAGTTGACTGATCAGTTCCTTTTTCTGCCGAAGCATGAATAGAAAGGAAAACAGCTTTGGTTGTCTTTTCCTGAGAAGTCCAGTCAATTCAACAGTGGCAAGCACATCCGAAACGGCATCATGGGCATCGTGTTTAATACCGTTCGCCTCGGTGAGTGCTCCAAGACGAAATACTGGAGTTCCGTGATCGTCCATTGGCCATTGCAAGCCATCCGGACGCAATGCAAAGGCCATCCGAAACAGATCGATGACATCCCATCGGGAATTCCCCTGCCGCCACTCACGGGCATAAGGATCCTGGAAATTCCGGTAACACATCTGTCGGGTGAATTCGTCATCAAAACGAATACTGTTGTAACCGGCAACACAGGTCTCCGGCTCGAGAAAGTGCGAAAGAACCTGCTGACAGAACCGGGTTTCACTCAGGCCTGTCGACTGTAACTTCAACATGCTCAAACCAGTGACCAAAATAGCTTCGGGGTTGGGAATGACATCATCTCCAGGGCAACCATATAGATTGACGGGATCATCTATCTGGTTCAAATCCAGATCAGTCCGAACACCTGCAAACTGGACTGGCCGGTCCATTACAGGATCGGTACCGGTTGTTTCAAAGTCATACCAGAAAATTGATGGTGACATATGACCAGTATAGCCCTTTGTTTCAAGCACTCAACACAACTGAGCACCTCATCCAGATGTAACCATCTAACCAACCCACACAATATCCAATCTGTGAACAGCTTCGATAATGCAGCGAGCCAACAAGTACGTACAACATCCGACACACAGCAGATGGCTTTGGGGCGTTCATTTGCGCAAGCCTAATGTCGGAGCGCCGAGCTGGAGGAGCATGACTACAGGCATGCGGGGGAAGTGAGGAAATCCCGGAGGGACGCGCAGACGCTGAAGCAAATGAACGCCCCAAAGCCATCTGCGAACAGCCTCGTTAACAAAACAAGCCAACAAACAAGCACGATTTCCGACCCAAAGCCATCTGCGAACACCCTGAATTAAGCAAACAGTATCTCAAATAGGAGAAACAGACAGAAACCCTATATAATCGTGCCTTTTTTCCGGGACCAACATGAATCGTTCGAAGATATTCCTTGCAGCAGGTCCCATCCTCGGTGCCGTTTTATTTTTTACATTGAAAGCTATGGGCTGGGAAAGCAGCGCATGCTGGACTGCCGCCATCGCCATTACCTGTGCCGTCTGGTGGATATTTGAACCAATACCGATACCCGCTACTTCCCTTTTACCCATTGCCACATTCCCGGTTCTGGGCATTCTGACACCCAGGGAAATCGGCGAATCCTACGGCAGCCCTCTGGTGTTATTGCTTTTAGGCGGATTCATCCTGTCCACGGCGATGGCAAGCAGTGGCGCCCATCGCCGGGTTGCACTCACCATGGTCAATCTGGTAGGTGGCTCCAGCAGTCGACGACTGGTGCTTGGATTTATGGCTGCATCGGCATTGTTGAGCATGTGGATTTCAAATACTGCCACAACCTTGATGCTGCTCCCGGTAGCTCTGGCTGTATTGGAAAAAGCCGAAGACAAATCACTGGCAATCCCCCTGCTTCTCGGGATCGCCTACGCGGCAAGTGTAGGTGGTATTGGAACACCCATTGGTACCCCACCGAATCTATTGTTCCGGGAGGTCTATCAACAGTTTACGGGAACAGAAGTACCGTTTCTGACCTGGATGAGCTGGGGAATACCGGTTGTCATCATCTTTGTGCCGATCATCGGGGTCTACCTTACAAGGAATCTCACTTTTACCGGAAATTTCAACATGCCGGCTGTGGGAAAGTGGCAACCTTATGAAAAACGCGTATTGATCGTTTTCTCTCTTACCGCACTTGCCTGGATGACCCGTGGCGAACCATTTGGCGGCTGGAAAACATGGCTTGATTTACCGGGCGCCAACGATGCCAGCGTCGCATTGATTGCTGTTATTCTCATGTTCCTCATTCCCAATGGTAAGGGGGGTAAACTGCTGGATTGGGAAACAGCCAATCGTATTCCATGGGGAATGCTAATATTGTTTGGTGGTGGCATTGCGATTGCCAAAGCTTTTATTGCATCAGGTTTGAGTACCGCACTTGGCGAAATGCTATCCGGAATTGCTACATGGCATATTGTCATGATGCTGGCGATGATCTGCCTGGGAATAACATTTCTGACGGAGGTTACCAGCAATACTGCAACGACAACTCTGATGATGCCAATCCTGGCTGCCGCTGCGATAGCAGCAGGTATGGAACCGGCATTGCTGATGGTACCGGCGGCAATGAGTGCCAGTTGCGCCTTTATGTTACCGGTAGCAACCGCTCCAAATATGGTGGTTTTCAGTACCGGCACCGTACCGATAAAAGTGATGGCCAGAGAAGGTGTGGCGCTTAATTTTATTGGTGCTGTAATTATTACAACAGTTTGTCTGGTATTTTTGTAGTCACTTTCGAGGGAGTTGTATGTGCCGGCAAGTCTCGTTATGACATGTTTCGACCAGGACTGAAAACAGGTTTTAAATTAAGCAGCAGATCGTTGTAACCACTTTTCAGCGCTCCCGCGCGAAAACGCCAAATGATGAGGGCTCCCAGGGCAAGCGCCCCTCCCCATTGCAACGCCAATAGTGCTGGTGATTCAGAAGCATCCAGATTGACGGTTAATTCATACCCTGTTGCAATCAGCAGCAGATCAATGGCGATGCCCAACACAACAGTAACGACAATGACGATACCTACGTAGATTGAGGCAAAACGGGTTCCGAACTGACTGATAATGATCGCTATAGTGCCCGTGTTCGTGGCCGGTCCGGTCATCAGGAAAATCAGTGCTGCACCGGGGCTGAAGCCTTTTGCAATGAGTGCTGCTGCAATGGGTGTACTTGCAGAAGCACAGATATAAAGAGGTACGCCAAATATCACCATCGCAGGGTAGGAAAGCCATCGGGCATACCCGTGTTCCATGAGATCGCTGGGAATAGCCAGATAAATCAACCCGCCAAGCACAATGCCTATCAGGAGAGCGAATAAAATATCATCAGCGATTTCAACAAAGCCATACCGAAAGATATGTCTCATTAGGGTTTTAAAATCAATGCCAATCTCTTCTTTAACCGAAGTGACCGCGATTGTGTTTTCCCTGATGGAGTTGTCTTTTCGACAAGAATCAGGCTTGGCCCAGGAAATAAATCGCCATGACGATATCGTCGATGCAACAACTCGCAAGTACTCCAGGATCATTCGTTTCAACAAAGACGGTGTAACAAAACAGTCATCGGAACCTGGAAACAGCGTCTGGTGATGATCTTGATCGTCACAACAGTCAGGATCCTGATCGTCACAACAATCAGAATCATTTTCGTCGCAGCAGTCAGGTTCGTGATCGTCGTCAATACCATGTTGAATGTTTCCAGCATCCGGGAATGACGAAGTCTCTTCACCTCGCATCATACCAATGCAAAAAATGCCTGCTACCACCGCCGTGATAAAACTGATGATTGGACGTACGATAGCAGCGATCCAGCCAAAGAACGCATTAGTGACTAATATCGAATCAGCACCCGTTTCCGGCGCCGTGATCAGAAATGACATACACGCCGAACGCGAAGCGCCTTTGCGCCGCATTTCCGCCACTACCGGTACTACAGAACAACTGCAAAGAGGCATCGGTACCCCTATCGCCGCGCTGGTACTCACGGATTTCAAGCTTTCATCATGGAACCATCTGACTACAGCCTGGCGTGAAATGAATACATGTAATAACCCGGAAAGAAACAGTCCGAGCAGCAACATGGGTGACAACAAGAGAAAAGACGAATAAAGGAAGTCGAAAAAACCAATAAATGCATATGCTAAATCAGTAACCACAGCTTTCGCTCCGGACAAGGCCAGATTTGAGGTCGACAAGAACACTTTTTACACATGTTGAACACGTTCCATACAGTACCCTGAAGAGCCTTCAGCGGGCAAAAACCTCGCCCTGCCGCTGTCGCGGAGCAAACAGGCCGGCTTACCTGGATTTTTTTCGTCATATTTATGAGAGCCTGTTTCATTAACTAGTGTGTTCGCAGATTGGCCTTGGGGCATTCATTTGCACCAGCGTCTGCGCGTCCCTCCCGGATTCCCGAGCTTCCCCCGCATGCCTGTAGTCATGCTCCTCCAACTCGGCGCTCCGACATTATGCTGGTGCAAACGAACACCCCAAAGCCATCTGCTGTATGCCGGGAATAGTGTGTGTTTGATAAGAAGTCAGGATGAATAAAGATATTAACTGGTACTATTACAGAAAAGGGTGAACCGCCTGCGGCAAAGTAGCCAGGTTTCTGGAGACAAATGATATTGCGGTCAATGAGCAGGTGCCGGCCAGCAGAAAACTGCAGGCTTCCGACGCCACGGAGTTACTGGCGGACGCCGATCGTATGTTTGCCTGCAAGGGCAAAAAGGTGAATGAATTCAATGTGGCTGGTGGAGTAACCGACGATGCAGTTCATGCAATGCTGGGTCCTACCGGCAATATGCGGTCGCCAACCATCAAATACGGGAGAACGCTGGTCGTGGGTTATAACGAAGAGGTTTTCACGGACATCTTTGCCTGATCTTCCCTGGTGTAAACTGGCTGTACTTTCTTACAGGTTCTGCAATGAAACAGTGACGTCAGTAACATCGTAAAACCAGGGTAATGTAACCCCCTCAGTATTGCGACTTTCTGGCCTCCATATTGGAATGCACATCAATCAGTACAGTCTGGCCGTCCGCGTTGAGTCGTTGCGCTTCCTGCAGCGCCGGCGCCATCTCGGAAACTTTTTTCACCGTAATGCCAACCGCACCCATTCCCTCGGCAATCTTCGCGTAGTCGCCATTCATATGTGAAACGCCATACTTCTCCCTTGCTGTAGGAAAGCCACCGGGATATGTTGCCATGCCGCTGTTGTTCAGGAGCACCGTAGTAATGGCGAATCCACTGCGTGCGGCTGTTTCGATATCGGTACCCGACATGCCGAAAGCACCATCGCCCATCAGATTAAGACAGAATCGATCCGGGTTGGCCATCTTCGCACCGATCATCAGTGGAATCCCGAAACCGAGATGAGTGGTTTTCCCCCAGCCGACATAGCTATGGGGTGTTGTGGCGTTGAAAAAAGGTACGATGGAGTCACGGGGCGCTCCGGCATCGTGGGTCACAATGCTGTTCTCAAGATCCAGATTTTTATTGATTTCATTGATAACACGATAAGTATTCAGGGGCTCTTCATCTGAGTCCAGCAATGCTGACCATTCATTCAGCCAGGTTGTTCTGGTTTCAGCAATTTCTGCTTGTGTTTTCAGTGTATCGCCAATGCCATTGTCCCCTGCCTGATTCCGGACTTCTTCCATCAATGCCTGGATGGTCAGCCTGGTATCTCCCAGCAAACCGATGTGAACGGATTCATCCTTGTTGATGTCGTCTGGATTATCGGTATTCTGGATGAGGACCTGGTTATTGGAGCGGACTGGTTGTCCGTAAAAAGTACGGGTCAGACTCGAACCCAGCGCCAGAATAAGATCACATTCGGATAGCCATTTGCCTGCGGCCATTGTGGTCAATCCACTGCCGGCGCCAAGACACAAGGGATGTCTTTCATCCATTGCGGATTTACCCGGCATGGTGCAGAACACTGGCAGGCCAGTCAGTTCGGCAAGTTCCCTGAGTTCTCCTGTTGCTCCGGACATCAGAACACCCTGGCCCGCCCAGAGTACGGGATTTTTCGCCGCGCGCAGCGCTTTTACCGTATCTCTGATGGCGTCACTGGAAGGCTCGGACCGGATGATGCCCGGAGCATCATATTGTTGACTACGTTCAGGGACCTCCCTGCCACAGACATCGGCCGTGAGTTCCACTACAACAGGTCCGCCAGATCCGTTGCGCAATGCATGGAATGCCCGCCGCATGACGCGTGTAATATCTTCCGGCCGGTAGATCGCTTCCGTATGTTTGGTTATACCCTGGTAGTTCCTGGTGGCCGAGAAATTGGGTTTCACGGCTATCTGGTTCAGCGCTACCCCGCCGGGTAATACCAGTATGGGAATATTGTCCGCGTATGCCTGTGAGATGCCACCCATGGCATTTTCGGCGCCGGCTTGAGACTGAATCATGCACACGCCAAACCTGCTGCGGTCACTGGTCCGGCTGATGCCGTCTGCTGCCATGATGGCGCCGCGTTCGTGACGGAATGCAACGGGGCGTATGCCCACCTTCGACACCTCTTCAATGAGGGGGTTACTCGGGAAACAGGTCATTAATTCGACCCCTTCCTGTTTCAGAATGTTGGCGATCAATTCATTACCATTCACGGGAATTCCTTAATATATGCAGAGATTGGTTAATTTTGCAGTGTCTTCTTTGTGCTTATGCTGCCGGCAGGGCATTGTCAACGTTCAGTTTATCGCAGATATCGTTGTACCAGTCGATGACATCGGGATGATAGGGTATTCCTGCTTCAAGCCGCTCCAGTTCGGCCTCGTGTTCAGGAATGCCCGGATAGATCACCCGGCTTTCACCAGGTGCAGGTTTGCTTTCTCGAAGTCGTTTCAGATATTCATCCATATCCTTTTTGAAAGCGGCAGGATCAGTGAATGCTTCTATGTTGTATGCCATAAAGTAGTGAGCGGAATTTGATCTTCTGGAGGGTCCGCCTCCGGTGCCTGCCAGCAGTGAAGTCAGAACCTCTACCATCATTATCAAGCCGTAACCCTTATGGGAACCGATTCCTCGTGTTCCGCCAAGCGGCAGCATATTGTATTTATCCTGTACCGGTGATTCGGCCATTACCGGTGTGCCGTCGTTATCGGCGACCCATCCCGGCAGCACGTCACCGCCCAGTCTCTTCAAAAGTCTGATCTTGTTGCCCGCGATTGAACTCATTGAAGCATCAAAAATGTAGGGTACTTCAGTATCCGAGGGTACGGCAATGCCGATAGGATTCAGTCCCAGTAACGGCTCAGCACCCTGAGTGGGACTAACCATCAAACCTCCCGTGGTCATGGAAATACCAATCATATCTTCCGGCAACGCCTTGTGTGCATGGTATGCCGCGGCGCCGTAATGTCCCGCGTTATAGGCAATGCCGACCCCGATACCGTAAGTGCGTGCGCGTTCAATGGCCATATCCATCACGGATGGTCCCACAGCCAGACCCAGTCCCTGGTCGCAATCTACGGTAACAGTCGCACCTGTTTCCTTCATGATTTTGCATGTGGGTACAGGATTCAGGATCCCACCCTGAAACCAGGCGACATATGCACGCATCATGTTGCTGACGCCATGTGAGTCGATACCGCGAATATCTGCATAGAGCAATACATCAGCAGACTGTCTGGCATCCGCCGCCGACATACCGAGTTTCCTGAACATGTTTTCAACTGTGGTTCTCATGTCATCAGGATTTATCCTGATGGCAATATCTTCGGGAACCTTGAATCTCTCCAGCATGTACATTCCTTATCTGAATTTTACTCTGGCGCCTGACACCGACCCCAGGAGGCTGTCCGAGAACTGCGACCGTAGCGAGGGCGAGCCTGATTGAGTCATATTTTTTGGTTATTTGAGGCAAATATTGTACATATTAAACGAAAATAAGCGGAAAATATGGCCAATCAGGCTTGTCCGCAGTAGGTCAGTCTGTTCTCGGACAGCCTCCCGGTTTAGTTTAACGAGAATGACAGCGTCCGGGCAACACTGTGGTGGCTGCGTATCATTAATTCTCCGTCCCTGACGTAAAAGGCCAACGCATCCAGAAATTTCACCTGACCGAATACGTCCGCCGGTTGATGCAGCAACTGATCCTTTAAAAGATAGAGTGTCAGATCGTGGCTCACGAGTAAATCAACCTGTGGCTTAGCAACCGGGTACTTCAGCTTTTCGGTGACGACCCTGGCGACCTGATGTGCGGCAAGGTTGGAAGGCATCACTATGTCGAGACCAGTATCACCCGAAAACCAGTGCCTGCAAAATTCCAATTGATCACCTGCTTCCTGCACCGCCATGAACCACTTGGTGGTATCGAGGATATAAAATGCTCCCAGAGCCTCAATTGTCCGGCTTCGGGTTATGTTGCCACCCACTGATTGATAACCATCAAGAAGCAGTTCGGCCGTTTGCTGGCAACGAATAATCGGGCTTGCATAGGCACGTACTGTCAAGCCTTCGGGTAACGCTTTACCCATATTGCGGGCAAAGGTTTTACCTTCCTCCGTCAATGAATTTTCCGGGTCATTCGGCAATTTGGATTCCCGAAAATACCTGGCGGAGTGGCGCATCAGTAATGCAACGTGATCAACTCCCTCGCCAAGAATCTTGTCCAGTAGCGCCAGGCTGTCCTTGCCGTATTCGGGCATCTTTATTCCTCATGGAATGAAAAGGCAGACAGTTTACCCGGTTCCGGATTGAAAAGTGAACGCGATTGCTACCTCGGAGGCTGTCCGGGAACTGCGACCGTAGCGAGGGCGAGACTGATTGAGTCATATTTTTTGGTTATTTGAGGCAAATATTGTACATATTGAACGAAAATAAGCGGAAAATATGGCCAATCAGGCTTGTCCGCAGTAGGTCAGTCTGTTCCCGGACAGCCTCCTCAATTCGGCCAGAGGCTGAGAAGTCCGGGGATAGCAGCCATCAGCGGGTGTATAATAAACCCAAGCTTGGAACCTGATACTACAGGGATGCGTATTATCGTCTGGCTGCAGAACTCCCCATTCATTAAAATATGACCCATGTCAGCTGATTCGAGTCAAACAGTTACTGAGCAGTTAACAGAACGGGCTGGAGTTCTCAAAAAGGCTCTTGACGGCGGTAATGTCGCTGCTGTAACCCGTCTCCAACGCGCGCTTCCCCGGCATAATGCCAGTTCATTCCAGAACATTGTCAAACAGGGCATTACACTCTCGGAAACACAATTCGTGATCGCCCGTGAAGCGGGATACGCCGGTTGGTCCGAGATGATACAGGCAACCGAACCTGAGGGAATGGATACCGATAGTCTGATCCGTATCCTGGCGCATGCCTGCCTGACAAGTGATGAATTCACAATCAATCAAGTGTTGTCTGTCCGGCCGACTTTGACCGACGAATCACTGGTTTCGGCATTGTGTATGGCTTCCCCGCAAGTCCGGAACCTGGTGGATGAATCAATCATTAACGAACCCACAGGTCCATTAGCATGTACGCCCCTGATGTACCTTTGCACCAGCCGGTTTGGTTGCAATGACGACAATATCAGGACGCAACGAATTGAACTGGCTGAATTTCTGATCGACCTGGGTGCTGACGTCAACACCGGAGTGAAAGAAATGAATTCTGTCCGCGGTTACCGGACGGCCCTGGGTGCGGCTGTCGGCTATGCCGGTAATGCTGAACTTGTCAGGTTATTGATGGAAAAAGGCGCAGATATCAATGATGGCCCCACACTGTATGAAGGGAGTGCGATGTGGGAAGCAGTACTGCATCAGGATATGACAAGTCTTGAGTTACTGCTCAATAGCGACCCACCACATTGGCATAAATGTCATGCCTTGCCCCAGGCAATGCAGTATTACAACCAGGACATGGTAAACCTGCTGTTGCAGCATGGAGCCGCCCCCAACTGGACGATGGGTGTATGGGGATTCGATGGCAGTTGTCTGCATGAAGCGGTCGTTCTCGATGTCAGTGAAACCATGCTGCGGAGTCTGCTTGATGCCGGGGCCTCCATTGATTTCCGGGACCGGGGTGACAGGACGGCACTGCAGTTGGCAATCAGCCTGGACAGAATTTCCCTGGCCGATATTTTGCTCGAATACGGCGCGGACAATGCGTGTATCAGAGATACGGACCGGGCCATGGGAAGGTGTTTCGCAGGAAGAAAACTGCAGGAGTTGCCGAACCTGAAACCCGTTGATCATCTGTGGCTGTGTCGGGCAATCCGCTGGGGTAACCAACAGGCGGCGCAAACCATGATAGCCGTCGGCATGAATGTTGAAGTGATGGACGATGATGGTATGCAGCCATTACATCTGGCGACGCTCATCGGCAGCGCGGCGTTATGTGAACAGTTGCTCAACGCCGGCGCCAATGTGGACGCCATTAACTTTGCAGGAGACACATCTCTGGATATTGCACTCACTGTAGAAACAGACCAGGAAAGGATAGTCAGACTGTTACTGGAACATCAACGGGGCAAGGCCGTCCGGATGCTGCCGGCGCCAGGAATTGATGCAGTGTTTGAGGACGCTGCTGATGCCCTGGTTAACGGCGATGCAGAGACGTTGCGGTCACTGTTGGCCGGATATCCGGAATTGATTCGGGCACGATCATCCCGGCCACATCGTTGTACCCTGTTTCATTATCTGGGCGCCAACGGGTTTGAAGAAGAACGTCAGAAAACCCCTGCAAATGCTCTGGAGATTATCGACATTCTGATCGAAGCGGGCGCTGACCCCAATGCTCTCTGCTATACTTATCGTGGTGGGCCCGGTGAAAACACCATCGGTCTTATGACCAGCAGCGGTCATCCCAGGGAAGCCGGGCTGACCATGGCGATGACCAGTGCGATGATTGCCGCCGGCGCAGAGGCTGATGAGCAGTATCGCCTGCTGGTACAGGCTTACGATGCGGTGCGAGATCATCGGCCTCTGGTCATTGATGTTGACGCTGCACTGCCTGGTGAAGCACTGCTGGGTGCATCCATGCTGGGAGAGGAACAACTGGTGAAGGCGTTTCTTGATGCGGGGGTTGATGTAAATTTCAAATCGGCCACCAATACCACTGCATTGCATCAGGCTGCAATCGGGGGTTATCGCAGTCTGGTTGAACTTCTTCTGGACCGTGGTGCGGACCCGGCCATCCGTGACAGCACTTATGACGGCACTGCTGTCGGGTGGGCCTATGCCGGCGGCCATGAGAGTCTGGCCGGGATGTTGGAAGAGGTCATCAAGACCCGTGACCCGGTGGCCGCAGAATGAAAATACAAGGAGATAAAACAATGCCGAATGATGATTGGCATGCTTCTGTTCAGGAAGAAATCATTGAACCCGAAAGACCCATTCTCGACACCCATCATCATCTCTGGGAAACAGGGAGACTCTGGGGACGTTATGTATTGGAAGATCTGTGGAGCGACACGGAATCCGGTCATAACATCGAAAAAACTGTCTTTATCGAATGCCGGTCAAATTACCGCACCGAGGGTCCGACGCATCTTGAACCCATAGGCGAAACCGAATACGTCGCCGGAGTTGCCGCGGAAAGCGCCAGGGTAGAGGACAAGGCAACTATCGCGGCGATCGTGAGCTTTGCCGATATGAGCCTCGGCGAAGCAGTGGAAGAGGTACTGATGGCTCATGAGGCTGCAGGAAATGGTCTGTTCAGAGGTATTCGCCATGCCGGTCCATCAGATACGACCGGCACTCTGACGATTCCAGGCAGGGGTGATTGCCCTTACTCGCGAGAGGACTTCCGCACGGGTGTCCGCACATTGGGTAAACACGGCTATACCTACGATACCTGGCATTTCTTCCTTCAGAATCAGGAATATCTGGCGATGGCTAAAGCGACTCCGGATACCACCATGATTCTTGATCACTTCGGTACACCGCTTGGTGTGGGTGCATATGAGGGCAGGATGGATGAAATTTACGAAATCTGGAAAAAAGACATTGCAGCGATAGCCCAATGTCCCAATGTCATTGCAAAACTGGGCGGCATGGCCATGCCGGATAACGGTTTTGGTTGGGATAAGCGTGCAACACCTGCAACTTCTGACGAATTTGTGGAGGCGCAACGCAAGTATTATCTGCATACTATTGACTGTTTTGGACCGGAAAGATGCATGTTTGAAAGTAACTTTCCGGTCGATAAGTTGTCTATTTCCTACCATGTACTGTGGAATGGCATGAAGAAAATCGTTGCCGACTTCACTGAAGACGAAAAACACGCCATGTTTTACGGTAATGCGACCCGGGTGTACCGGTGTTAGCCACTGGGCGCCACAGGCCGTTGATTAGTTTCCTGTTGAATTAAGAAAGGTGATCCTGTGACTCGTTTATATTTACTGTTTGTGTTCCTGACATTACCGCTGTCGGTTCATGCGGATAACTTTGATGGAACGATTGATCTGTTTGAATCCTCTCCCAGTGTGAAACCGTTTTTTGAGAATTCCTATGGCTATGCCGTTTTCCCATCCATCGGAAAGGGTGGTTTTCTGGTGGGTGGAGCCCATGGTAAAGGCAAGGTCTATGTGAATGATGAGGTCACGGGTACGGTAACGGTGACCAAACTCACTGTTGGCTTTCAGTGGGGCGCCCAGGTTTTCAGCGAGATTATTTTTCTACAGGATAAGCGTGCTTACGATGAGTTTACTTCGGGAACCTACGAATTTGATACATCTGTCTCCGCCGTCGTGATTACCGCCAGTGCCCAGGCGCAGGCAGGTACCTCCGGCAATACGGCGAGTGCCAGTGCCGGACCGTCCACCGGCGTCCAGGCGGAAACGGGTTATAACAAGGGAATGTCTATTTTTGTCCACTCCCAGGGTGGATTGATGTACGAAGCGGCGATAGGCGGTCAGAAGTTCAAATTCGAGCCCATTGAGTCCAACGGTGATACCTGATTCCTGGGAGGCTGTCCGAGAACTGCGACCGTAGCGAGGGCGAGACTGATTGAGTCATATTTTTTGGTTATTTGAGGCAAATATTGTACATATTAAACGAAAATAAGCAGAAAATATGGCCAATCAGGCTTGTCCGCAGTAGGTCCGTCTGTTCTCGGACAGCCTCTAGCAAGGTCCGGTTACATGTTGCAGGCTGAAAACCTGACCTGCGAGCGCAATCGACAGGTTCTGTTCCAGGAACTGTCCTTTACATGCGGTCCTGGAGAGACCCTTGCCATTAACGGCGCCAATGGCGCTGGCAAGACCACTCTACTGCGAATCCTGGCTGGTCTGTATGAAGATTATGAAGGTGATGTTGACTGGCAATTGGAAGAATATCCCATGTACGTCGGTCACAAGTCCGGCGTCAAAGACCTGCTCACACCGTACGAGAATCTGTCCTGGGCGGCGGAACTTTATAACTGCGATATTACCCGGGAGGAATTGGAAGAGGCTCTGCAGGCAGTAGCGCTACGGGGTAATGAAGATGTGAATTGCGGCGCCTTGTCCCAGGGTCAGCGCAAGCGGGTCTGTCTGGCACGGTTGTTTCTGCTGGACAATCCGGTATGGATTCTTGACGAACCGTTCAGTGCAATTGACACAAAGGGCGTGGAAATTCTTGAAGCCCGTATGCTGCAGCATATCGATGCCGGCGGGCTGGTGATTATGGCTTCACACCAGCCGGTTTCATTTGCCTGTTCACAGATCATCAATCTGGGTTCATCGTGAGCGCCATCAGAATTTTGCTGGCAACGATTCACCGGGATCTGTTGATACACTGCCGCAGACCTGCGGATATTCTGAATCCATTGATGTTTTTCCTCATGGTTGTTGCCCTGTTTCCTCTTGGCATTGGCGCCGCACCTGCTGTATTGACGGAAATTGCCGCTGGTGTGATCTGGGTGGCGGTGTTGCTGTCCACGCTGCTATCGATCGATGTCATGTTCAGGGGAGACTTTGATGACGGCAGTATTGAACAGATTGTGCTGGGTCGGCACCCCCTGATCCTGGTCATTTTCGGCAAGTCCATTGCACAGTGGCTGGTCAGTGGATTGCCAATGACCATCATGAGCCCGGTTTTCGGCTTGATGTTCCACTTGAATGCCGGAGGAATACTGGCGCTTGTCATAGCCTTGTTATTGGCGACGCCCGTGATGATACTGCTCGGTTCCATAGGTGCGGCACTGACCCTTGGCTTGAAGAATGGCGGTGTACTGACTGCCATCGTGATACTGCCTTTATATATTCCCCTGCTGATCCTGGGTACTTCTCTGGTAGACAATGCAATTGCCGGTTTGGAATATACCGGACAGTTGCTGTGGCTGGGCGCCCTGCTGGCGATCAGTACGGGATTTGCGCCACTGGCCGCAGTAGCCGGGTTAAAGATAGCTGTGAAATGTTAGAATCTCTTTATACGGCATGGAAACCGGAGGCAGAGAATTGCCAGAGGTAAAAACAGCGGCCCGATGGTTCCACAAACTGGGTTCGCCAAAATTTTTCTTTGAGATCAGTGGTCGCCTGTTGCCCTGGCTTTGGGCGTTGACGGCTATTCTGCTCGCGACCGGTGTGGTCTGGGCTCTGGGATTTGTGCCGGAAGATTATCAACAGGGACACAGCGTGCGTATCATGTACATACATGTACCTGCCGCCATTCTGGCCCAGTCCGGTTATGTGATGATGGCGGCTGCCGGGTTGGTTTATCTGATCTGGCGTATCAAACTCGCGGATATGGCGTTGCAGTGTGCGGCGCCTGTCGGCGCTACGCTGACATTCCTTGCCCTGGTTACCGGATCAATATGGGGAAAGCCCACCTGGGGTACCTGGTGGGAATGGGATGCGCGTCTGACTTCCACACTGGTTTTGTTATTCCTGTATACGGGCGTCATGGCTCTGCGCTCAGCCATGGAGGGCCGGGGCGCTGCAGCTGGCCGTGCTGCCGCGTTACTGGCAGTCGTTGGTGTGATAAATTTGCCGATTATCAGGTATTCAGTAGACTGGTGGCATACGCTGCACCAGCCTTCCAGTTTTTCATTAATATCAAAACCCGCCATGCCGATGGAAATGTGGTTGCCGCTGCTGGTGATGGTACCGGGTTTTTACCTGTTCTTTTGCAGCACCTGGATAAACAGGATCAGAACAGAAATTTTGCATCGCGAATATCGTACAGACTGGGTCAGGGAGTTAATACGTTCCAATGATGTTTGACAGTTTCAGTGCGTTTCTCAGTATGGATGGCTATGGCCCTTTCGTCTGGAGTGCCTATGGTTTTGCGTTGCTGGTATTTGCCTGGAACATTATTCAACCCGGCAGGATGCGCCGTAGGGTCATTGCGGAACACCGCCGTCGTCTGATAAGGGAAAACAACGAATGAAGTTTGGCAGAATGAAATCACAGCGTAGAAATCGCCTCTTTCTCGTGACGTTTCTGGTGGTCTTTTCCGGTATAGGTGTTGGCTTGACCATGATGGCGTTGAATGAAAATATCAATCTGTTCTACTCACCGGAAGAAATAGTTGCAGGAATCGCGCCTGTCGGTAAATTGATCCGTGCCGGTGGCATGGTCCAGAATGGCAGCGTCCAGCGGTCCGATGTGGACCTCTCGGTCAGTTTTGTGGTCAGCGATCTGCGTGACGCCGAATTCAAGGTCCATTACGAGGGGATTCTGCCGGATCTGTTTCGTGAGGGTCAGGGTGTTGTCGCAAGGGGGGTGTTGAGTGAAGATGGTGAGTTCACAGCGCGGGAAGTACTGGCCAAACACGATGAGAAATATATGCCGCCAGAAGTTGCCGACGTGATAGCAGAAGCCCATGCGGACTCAAAAGAGTGATCGTTGAACTGGGACACTTCAGTCTGATTCTTGCATTGGGGCTGGCGACAAGCCTCACCCTGCTACCTGCCTGGGGGGTTCAGACTCGTAACCTGACATTGATGAATACCGGCAATTCCATTGCTGCCGGGTTGTTTGTCTTTCTGCTGGTATCCTTCATCAGTCTTGGATATGCATTTTCAACAGATGATTTCTCTGTCAACTATGTCGCACGGAATTCGAATACCGCCTTGCCGGATCATTACAAGTTGTCCGCGGTTTGGGGAGCTCATGAGGGCTCGTTTCTGTTGTGGACACTGGTGCTGACCACATGGACTTTTGCGGTTGCCATGTTCAGCCAGCAGCTGACTGTTGATATGCGCGCCCGGGTGTTATCCATACTGGGCGGTCTTGCAACGGGTTTTATCCTGTTTTTATTGTTGACTTCCAATCCTTTTGAGAGATCCCTGCCGGTGTATCCGGCTGAAGGTGCGGATCTCAATCCAGTTCTGCAGGACTTTGGCTTGATTGTACATCCGCCACTGCTGTACTCGGGTTATGTGGGCTTTGCGGTACCGTTTGCCTTTGCCGTTGCCACCTTGTGGAGCGGTCGTCTTGATACGGCATGGGCGCGCTGGTCCCGGCCGTGGACCAACATTGCCTGGGCGTTTCTGACGGTGGGAATTACCCTGGGCAGCTGGTGGGCCTATTACGAACTGGGCTGGGGTGGCTGGTGGTTCTGGGATGCAGTTGAGAATGCGTCATTTATGCCCTGGCTGGTAGGCACTGCCCTGATACACTCATTGGCATCAACAGAAAAGCGCGGAGTTTTCAGAAGCTGGACGGTGTTACTGGCAATCTCGGCATTCTCACTCAGCCTGCTGGGTGGATTTCTGGTGCGTTCAGGCGTACTCACATCGGTTCATGCATTTGCCCAGGACCCGGAACGTGGGATGTATATCCTGGTCTTTCTGGTCATCGTAATCGGCAGCTCACTGACGCTGTATGCGATAAGGGCACAGGGCATCAGGGGTGGCGCCGGATTTACCTGGACTTCACGTGAAGCACTGCTGCTGGTCAACAACCTCCTTCTGGTGGTCGCCACCGGCACGGTTCTGCTGGGGACCTTGTATCCCCTGGCTTATGAAGCCTTTACCGGCGGTGATAAACTGTCGGTGGGTCCGCCTTATTTCGCTGCTGTATTCGTACCGGTGGTGATGGTCCTGTTCATTATGATGGCGCCCAGTCCGCACTCGCGCTGGAAAAACACTGCCGAAGGTTTCAAGTTACGGCGTCAGGCCGTCTATCTTCTCTCATCCATGGTATTTGTCAGCATACTGTCTCTTGTGTTTGCCGAATTTATTCCTGTGGTCGTGCTGATCACCGGAATAGCCTTCTGGATAGCCCTGAATCTGGCTGACGACCTGTGGGGAAAACTGAAGTACAAGCGCAAGAAAATTCAAGCCCTGGTCAGGCAGCCACTGGCATATTACGGCATGTGTCTGGGACATACAGGCATTGTTGTCAGCATCATCGGTGTTTGCTGTACGGTGTATTTCAGCACGGAAAATGATGTCCGGATGGAGCCTGGTGAGAAGCTGACGATGGGCGAATATGAGTTCTCGTTTCAGAATATGAAAAAGGTCACGGGACCAAACTACATGGCGGACCAGGGTGAATTTCTGGTGACTGCCGGGGGCAGACCGGTGATCACATTGTATCCTGAAAAACGGGTTTATTCCGCCAGCGGGAGTGTTATGACAGAAGCGGATATGGATCCCGGCATATTTCGTGATCTGTATGTGGCGCTGGGTGAACCCATTGGTGAACAGGCCTGGGCTGTTCGCATTCACGTAAAACCATTTGTTCGCTGGATCTGGTTTGGCGGTTTGTTGATAGCGATGGGAGGTATACTGGCGGTGGTGGACAAACGCTACCGGTCACGCCGCCTGAGGGAAGTCACGGAAGGCGTGCCTTCAGAACCATGATGATGAACAGAAAACTCCTTGTCCCGTTGCTGGTATTCGCGTTGTTGATGATGCTCCTGGCCTTTGGTTTTAGTCTCAGGGATCCCCATTATCTGCCATCGGAATTGATTGACAGACCATTCCCCGCATTTGCCCTGGCTGATTTGCACTGGCCTGACCGCGAACTGACTGAGGATGCCGTCAGGGGCAATATATCGTTGGTCAATATCTGGGCCACCTGGTGCCCGAATTGCCTGGTGGAACATCCTGAATTGATGCGTATCAGCAGTGAGGAAGACATTCCTCTGATCGGTGTGAACTATAATGACGAATCTGCAGCGGCAAGAGCCTGGTTGAATCGGTATGGAAATCCGTATGAATTCAGTATTGTGGACGATGCAGGCCGTCTGGCAATCGATCTTGGCGTCTATGGGGCGCCGGAAACATTCATTGTGGATTCGAACGGTGTGATTCGTTATCGCCATGTGGGCCCGGTAACCCGGGAAGTCTGGGGCGAGATACTGTCTCCTGTCATCAAACAGATCGGGACCCCGGGATGAAAGTTGTCAGTTTTCTCGTCCTGTGGCTGATCTGTCCTGTCGCGGTCGCCACTATTGATGCCTACCCGTTCCCTGACGAGACTTTACAGGTTCGATACCATGAAATTATCGCGAGGCTACGTTGTCCGCAATGCCTCAATACCAATCTCGCAGGGTCCGATGCCATGATTGCCCGGGACCTCCGACGTGAGGTGCATCGGCTGCTGCTCGAAGGTGAGTCAGATGAAGCTATCCTCGACTTCATGCACCAGCGTTATGGTGACTTTATCCTCTATAAACCGCGGTTGATGGCGGGTACCTGGCTGCTATGGTTTGGACCCCTGGTGTTTCTGGGCATTGCGGGTTTGATTCTGGTCATCATCGTCAGGCACCGTAAAGACGTAATAACGCCAGATGTCGACAGGTCAAGACTGGATACCCTGTTGGCAAAACATCGTCGGGGTCAGGACTGATGCCGGAAATATTCTGGCTGTCTGCCGGGTTGTTTTGCCTGCTCGCCGTTGGGTTTGTTCTCTGGCCTTCGATGAGACAAAGAGAAGCGACCAGGGTCGAACGAACGGAACTCAATGTTCTCCTGTATGAGGATCGAATGCAGGAGTTGAATAAAAACCGGGAGGACGGGGAGATCGGTGAAGCCCAATACCGGCAATTGGAAGAAGAACGTCAGGCCGCCCTGCTTTCCGAAGTGGACGAAGGCGTGAATTCATGGATATCCGGCAGCCGGCTGCCGGTAACCGCGGCAGCGATGATTGTTGTCTTCGCGATATTTGCCTACAGTGAGTATGGTCTCTCGTTCGGTGCTTTGAATGATCTGCTGCTGGCCCGTGAGATTCAACAATCCAACCCCCATGACATGCATGGAATGCGGGCAACCGTGGAAAAACTCTCTCTGAAAATGCTGGATCAGCCCGACAATGATCAGGGATGGTTTCTATTGGCGCAGTCCTGGCGGCTGTTGTCGGAGTACGGTCATTCAGCCGAAGCGTTCAGACATCTGGCAGACCGGTATCCTGCTGACGCCTCAATTGCGGCTCAATATGCAGAGACTTTGTTTCTCGCGGAAGATAAAAAATTTACAATACCGGTAAAGGAGGCGATAGAACGCGCCCTGGGACTGGATGGCGATAATCTTCTGATGCTGGAACTGAGTGCCATGTCTGCCTGGCAGCAGGGAGATGAGAACAGCGCCCTGGCATTGTTCAAGAGGGCATTGGAAACGGGTATTCAGGGTGAACGGGCCGAGTTGCTGCAGCAGACTATCGAGAGACTGCAGGCAGGTCCGGGACAGCAAGCGGTTCAGGGGCAGCAATCAGTTCAGGGGCAGCAAGCAGGTTCGGGACAGATTTCAGGTTCAGGACAACAGATGGGTTCAACGCCACAGGAGGATTCAATACAGCAATCTCCCGCCGGTGATTCTGCGGACCGGATTGTGCAGGTACTGGTAGAAGTCGCTCCCGGTGTGGATGCCGGTCCCCAGGATACGGTTTATGTCTATGCCCGTGCTTTTAACGGTCCTCCAATGCCTTTGGCGGTACAACGTCTGGCAGTCGCAGGGTTACCGGCATTGATCACGCTCACCTCCTCACAGGCGATGATTCAGGGTATGAGCTTAAGTGATGTAGACAAGGTTCAACTGGTGGCGCGTATCTCGTCGAGCGGCATAGCCAATGCGTCTCCGGACGACTACGAAGTGCTGTCAGAAGAGGTTGACATAACGAAAAAAACCGGGGTCATCAAGCTGGTAATCGAGGAAAGGAGGGGTGGTTGAGCCGGGCCCGAAATTGATGTTCAATAGTAGTTTCTTTGTACCACCGGATGCGTTACCGTTTACTTTCAAATCATAATCGGAAGAGGACGGTCATGAGTGTCGATGGCAGCTACAAGTGTACGATTAATTCACCGTTGGGATCACGGGATGTAACACTGACCTTTGCACAGGATGGTGATAATCTGTCAGGTTCCATGGAGGGTCAGGATGGCGCCCAGAAGTTATCCAACGGTTCAGTGAATGGCAACGATGTTGCCTGGTCGATGGACATTACGCGGCCCATAGCGATGACACTGGATTGCTCAGGTACTGTTGATGGTGACTCGATCAGCGGCAAGATCAAACTGGGCGCCTTTGGTGAAGCGACTTTCTCTGGTATTCGTGCATGACCTTGACTGTATCGACCCTGTCCGAGTCATCCCCGTTAAAACCACCTTCGTTCGTACATCTGCGAGTTCACTCTGAATACTCTTTAGGAAGCAGTATCGTACGAATAGATCCTCTGATTGAATCCACGGTAGCGCAATCAATGCCCGCGGTTGCCGTCACCGATATCAACAACCTCTTTGCGTTGATCAAATTCTATAGCGCTGCACAGGCGGCAGGTGTTAAACCGGTTCTCGCCGCGGATGTCCTGGTCGTTCCCCGTACTGAAAATGACCCTCCGACACACCTGATGCTGTTTGCCCGCAATGAAGTCGGCTATCGGAACCTGAGCCAACTCATCTCCAGGGCCTACACAGAGGGGCAGAATACCAGACATGCCATGTTGCAGCCGGACTGGATAGAAGAGAGGGCAGATGGGTTGCTGGCGCTCTCCGGCGGTCTGGAAGGCGATGTGGGAGAGGCGCTGTCAAATGGACGTGTCAAGGATGCAGAGAACTATACCCGTGAGTGGATGCGGATTTTTCCTGAAGCTTTCTATCTTGAATTGCAGCGGACTGGTCGAGCCGGTGAAGAAGACTATATCCAACAGGCGTTGGATATAGCACAGCAACTGGATTGTCCCGTGGTCGCCACCAATGATGTTCGATTTATCAGACCGGATGAATTTGAAGCTCACGAAGTTCGCGTATGCATTCACGATGGCAGAACGCTGGATGACCCCCGCAGGGAACGCCGTTACAGTGCTGAGCAGTATTTTAAATCGCCGGAAGAAATGGCGGCGCTGTTCCATGATATTCTCGAAGCAATCGAAAACACCGTGGAGATTGCCCGCCGATGCAGCGTCAAGGTCACTCTGGGTCACTATTCCCTGCCCAATTACCAGATTCCCGAGAACTACACCCCGGAAACGCTGCTCATTGAAATTGCCGGGAAGGGCCTGACTGAAAGGTTTGCCAGGATGGACCAGGAAGCGCTGGCAAGACCTTTCAGCGAGTATCGCGAGCGTTTGGAATATGAACTGGAGGTTATCAAAAAGACGGGGTTTGCCGGTTATTACCTGATCGTGATGGAATTTATTCAGTGGGCCAGGGAGCATGACATTCCCGTGGGACCCGGCCGTGGTTCCGGCGTCGGGTCGCTGGTTGCCTATGCTTTGCGGATTACCGATATCGATCCTCTGGAGTACGATCTGTTATTTGAACGTTTTCTTACTCCGGACCGGATCTCACCACCTGATTTCGATATCGACTTCTGTATCAATGGCAGGGACCAGGTTATTCATCATGTTATGGAACGTTATGGCAGAGAGGCGGTATCACAAATCATTACGTTCGGCTCCATGGCGGCTAAAGCAGTCGTTCGGGATGTCGCCAGAGTCCAGGGAAAACCGTACAACCTGGCAGATAAACTGTCCAAATTGATTCCATTTGAACCCGGCATGACCCTGGCCAGGGCGATGGATGAGGAACCGCTGTTAAAAGAATTCGTTGCCCGGGATGAAGATGCCGATGAAATTATGGAAATGGCTTACAAACTGGAAGGTATCGCCAGGAACATCGGGAAACACGCCGGGGGCGTGGTAATTGCACCGACACAGTTGACGGACTTTTCTCCGGTTTTTTGCGATGCAGCTGGCGATGGCATGATGACCCAGTTCGATATGATCGACTGCGAAAAAGTGGGCCTGGTCAAGTTTGATTTTCTTGGACTCAGAACCTTGACCATTATCGATCAGGCGGTGAAGAGCATTAACGACAGATTGTTGGCCAATGGCCGGTCTCCGGTAGATATTGCTTCGATTCCCCTGGATGACGCCGCGATTTACAGGGATTTGAAGCAGGCGAAAACCACGGCGGTATTCCAGCTCGAATCACGCGGCATGAAAGACCTGATCAAAAAGGTTAAACCGGACAGGTTCTCCGATGTTGTGGCGCTGGTTGCGCTGTACCGGCCAGGTCCAATGCAACTCGCTGATGATTTTGTCAAACGCAAACAAGGCGAGATCCCGGTGGACTACCTGCATCCGAAGCTGGAAAAAGTCCTGGAAGATACCTATGGCGTGATGCTGTATCAGGAACAGGTGATGCAGATAGCACAGGTTCTGGCTGGCTATACGCTGGCGGATGCGGATATCCTGCGTAAGGCCATGGGTAAGAAACAGCCGGAAGAGATGGCGAAGCAACGGCAGGTGTTTCTTGCAGGAGCAGTCAGTAAGGGTGTGGATGAGAAGCAGGCAGAGCATATTTTCAGTCTCATGGAAAAATTTGCCGGCTATGGTTTCAACAAACCCCACTCCGTTGCCTACGCCCTGATTGCCTTTCAGACGGCCTGGCTCAAACATCATTATCCATCCGACTTTATGGCCGCGGTGTTGTCCGAGGACATGCAGAATACCGACAAGCTGGTCATCAGAGTCGAAGAATGCCAGGAGATGGGCCTCAATCTCATCCCGCCGGATGTCAATCGTGGTGAATTCCGCTTCAAGGCAGATGACGAAGGCAACATTATCTATGGTCTTGGCGCCGTCAAGGGGCTTGGTGAGGGTCATGTATCAGGCATCGTTACCGCACGGGAGCAGGATGGCGAGTTTAAGGATTTGTATGAATTCTGTGAAAGAGTGGGTTCCCGGTTGGTCAATCGCAGGACTGTCGATGCGTTAACCGGTTCCGGCGCCCTGGACTCCCTGGTGACGTCGGATCTGGCGCCGGACGACACCATCGACTACAAACGTGCACTACTCTATGTCAATCAGGAAGATGCGGTAAAAATGGCGGAACAGAAGGCGCGTAATATCGACAGTGGTATCAGTGATCTGTTTGGCGAAGACATGATGTTGTCGCAAGGGGAGCATGGCAGATATAGCCATTTTGACAATATGCAGCGCCTCACACTCAAAGACAGACTGGCAAGAGAAAAGTTAACCCTGGGTCTCTATCTCACGGCACACCCCATTGATATGTATCGAAATGAATTAAAACATCTGGCCAGGACCCAAATTGCGGACCTGCGTGCCGGGGCGGGAATTCAGATGGTCGCAGGTTCGATTCTCGCGATACGCAGGACGCAAAACAGAAGAGGTGGATCGACGACCTATCTCACGCTGGAAGATCGTAGTGGACGGATAGATGTCGGCATTTCTGCAGATCTGTATGAACTGCATCGCGAGCACCTGCAAAAAGATGATGTCATCGTGGTTAAGGGGAAGGTGCGGGCTGATGAGTATAGCGGCGGTGTTCGCCTGCGCAGTGATGAGTTATTCAGCATTGCACAGGCTCGTGCCAGATCTGCCAGGAAACTGATGCTCAATGTCGATCACTCGAATCTGCCGCCGGATTTTGTCACGGAACTTGCTGATATGCTGACACCCTACAGGGGTAATGGATGCCCTGTTGCAGTTGGGTATCATCGACCGGATGCGATGGCGGAGGTTGTCCTGGGAGATGAATGGCGAGTGTTGCCGGAAGATGATCTGCTGCAGAATCTGCGGGATCGCTATGGTTCAGAGCAGGTGAATCTTCAATATTAATGTCAACTCTTCAGAATTGCTGGACGCAATCCAGGACGCAGGCGCCACTGTATGACCAGAGTGTGGTGCGATGGGTCATAGCCTTTAGTGGTGGTGCGGACTCAACCTGTCTATTGCATCTGATATCCATGCTGGAACATCAAAAACCACTACTGGCATTGCACATCAATCATGGGCTGCACGCCGACGCGAACGCGTGGCAGGCTCACTGTGCCCGTCAGTGCCAGGCCCTTGATATTGCGTTTGAAAGCATCTCGGTTGATGTCGAAACCACCGGGAGCGTCGAGGAAAATGCCCGCAGGGTTCGTTATCGTGCCTTCGAATCAGTTCTTAAGCCCGGAGATATCCTGCTGCAGGCGCATCATGCAGACGATCAGGTGGAAACCGTGCTGTTCAACCTCTTAAGAGGCAATGCGGCCGTTGGTCTGCTGGGTATGCCTGCAGATCGTCCTCTTGGCGCCGGACGTTTGTACCGTCCTCTGTTGACGGTGCCAAAATCCGAACTGACTGCCTGGTGTCAGGAGCAGGGACTCGACTGGATAGAAGATGACAGCAACCTCGATACGACAATGGATAGAAGCTTCCTCAGACATTCTCTATTGCCGGTTATTGAACGACGTTGGACCGGCATCAGAGAGACCCTTTCACAGGCCCTGGAACGGGACATCGACGCGCGGCGTCTCCTTGCAGATATCGCAAAAGAGGATTACAGGATGGTTTCGCACCGGAGTGGACTCAGTATTGAACGATTGCGGGGTCTGTTGCCTTCCAGAAGTGAAAACCTGTTGCGATACTGGATCAGATCATGCGGATTTCCCCATCCCCCCCAAAAAATGCTGCAGGCATTGAGGGTGGCATTTCTGGATTCCGCGCAAGATGCGGCGCCATATACCGCCTGGCAAAATGCCGAGATCAGGCGTTATAACGGTGTCATGTATATCAATGCCCGCAGGAGTATGAACCTGCCATCCGGTGACATTGAATACGACGGATCTGCACCTCTTGATCTTGGCGTCGGGGCGGTCTCGGTGATTGCCGGAAAAGGCTCAGGTATTCGTAAATCAAATCAGCTTGTCAATATCCGGTTTCGCAGCGGTGGCGAGAAGATAAACATTCGAGGCACAAACCGGAAATTGAAGAAGGTATTACAGGAAAATGGTGTCCCGCCCTGGTTGCGAGTTCATCTGCCACTGATTTTTCAGGACGATCAACTC
The DNA here is from genome assembly GCA_026713185.1 of Gammaproteobacteria bacterium. Taxonomy (GTDB): domain Bacteria; phylum Pseudomonadota; class Gammaproteobacteria; order Pseudomonadales; family Azotimanducaceae; genus UBA7455. Next base: position 53,730 of record JAPOOX010000258.1, on the reverse strand, counting down.
ATCGCGGTACCGGGGGTCGCGGCGTGGAATATTCCGCCGGTCACGGCTTCCGATGTACAGGTCGACCCCGACGAGGAAGGAACGGAGTTCTGGTTTGAAGAGAACTGCAGCTACTTTCAATCCTGAAATCCCAAAACGATCTGTAGATATTCGTTTAACTGGGCCAACTCACCAGCGGTCAGTTCAGCCATGGCATCTCCAATGAATCGCTGATTGTCTATAGTTCTTGATTGATCCAGCATCAGGTCAGAATTGTGCTGCAGTTTGCTTCTTGCGTTTATTCTATATCTCAGAGGTACAGCTTCATTCAGTTGCGTTGTCAGCGGGATAACGGTGGTGGTCGGATGGCCAATGTCATTCAGCAGGTCCGTTTGCAATATCAGGCAAGGTCTGATTTTCCCCGGTTCGTTTCCCTTTGACGGATTAAAATTGGCCAGAAAAATCTGGCCCCGTTTAAATACCATCGAGGTTGGAATCCTGCAGATCCTGAGTGGTTTTGAGTGACTCCATACGGACGATCATTGAAGCCTGCTTCACTTGTTGTTTCAAGGCTTCTTTGGCCAACTGCATCTCATAGCTGAAGATTGCTTCTCTGATCACGGCGCTCCTGGTTTTCATCTGTAAATTTGCCAGCCGTGATATGGTCTGATGGAGTTGATCATCGGCTTTTAATGTAATGGTTTTCATTGGGAGACTCAAAATGTGAACATTACAATTGTATTACAAAATTAAGTATATTTAAAATAGCATTATAAAAAAACCGGCAAATAAATTACTCTTGACAAAATGCAAGAAGAACGTTGAGGGTTCATCACCGAAGTGCTATTCTTAAATCCCATTCAGGTCATGCACGGATGACCTTTTACAGTGAATGGGAGTTCTGATTTCTAAATGCCTCGTATAATCTTTGTTACTGGTGGTGTCGTTTCTTCTCTCGGAAAAGGTATCACCGCCGCTTCTCTGGGCACCATCCTGGAGGCGCGTGGCCTGAATGTCACCATGTTGAAGATGGATCCCTATATCAACGTGGACCCGGGCACAATGAGTCCGCTGCAGCACGGCGAGGTTTTTGTTACCGCAGACGGAACGGAAACGGACCTTGATCTTGGTCAGTACGAGCGTTTCCTCAAGACTACCATGTCAAAAAACAACAATTTCACCACCGGCAGAATCTATGCCGATGTGATTGCCAAGGAACGCCGGGGTGATTACCTGGGCGCCACCGTCCAGGTGATTCCGCACATTACAGATGAAATCAAGCGTCGCATTCTTGAGAGTGCAGAAGGTACCGACATTGCCATCGTAGAGATTGGCGGCACTGTAGGGGACATAGAATCACAACCATTTCTGGAAGCGGTGCGTCAATTGCGGTTCGAAATGGGTCCCGGCCAGGCGCTGTTGATGCATCTGACTCTGGTGCCGTATATCACTACGGCAGGGGAATCAAAAACAAAACCAACACAGCATTCCGTCAAGGAACTCCGCTCCATAGGGTTGCAACCGGACATTCTCATCGTCCGCTCGGACCATGAAATTCCGCAGGATGCCTTCAACAAGATTGCGTTATTTACCAACGTGGAACCCGGCGCAGTAATTCCGCTGGTCGATGCACGTACGGTTTACGAAGTCCCGCTGTTGTTGCATGCCAATGGCCTTGACCAGATTGTAGTGAATAAACTGAATATCAACTGTAAACCAGCGGAACTTGACGACTGGCAGGTGGTAGTTGATGCCCAGTTGCAACCGGAAAGCGCCATTACGTTGAAAATGGTTGGCAAGTACATGGCCTTGCCGGATGCATACAAGTCCCTCAATGAGGCGATTGTCCACGCTGGAATACAGACCAGAACAAGGGTGAATGTTGACTTGCTGGACTCGGAGGATATTGAGCACCAGGGAGTGCAATTACTCGATGGTGCGGATGCCATTCTGGTACCCGGAGGTTTTGGTGAACGAGGATTTGAAGGCAAAATAGCGGCTGCCGGGTATGCCCGCGAACAGGGTATACCCTACCTTGGCATCTGTTATGGACTACATGCGGCGATCATTGATATTGCGCGCAATGTTGCCGGTCTGGAAAACGCCAACTCCACCGAAGTTAATCCCTGTACCCGCCATCCTGTGATTGGATTGATTACCGAGTGGACCAATTCAGACGGCGACACTGAAGCTCGCGATCCGGATTCCGACCTGGGTGGCACCATGCGCATGGGCGAACAGGTATGTCTGCTGTCTGATCAATCAAAGGTCTACAGGATTTACGGCAGACCTGAAATCATGGAACGACATCGACACCGGTACGAAGTCAATAATTCCTATATCAAGGATCTGGCGCGTGCAGGATTGCGAGTTGCCGGCTGGTCACAGGACAAATCACTGGTAGAGGTGATTGAATACCGGGATCATCCCTGGTTTGTAGCGAGCCAGTTTCATCCTGAATTCACCTCAACGCCAAGACAGGGACACCCCTTGTTCAGAAGTTTCGTAGAGGCTGCATTGGCACAGGCTGGAACCAACTTGGCAACGCAATAGCATTGGTCCTTACAACATTGAACAGGAATCATTGGTGGATACAACATTGACAGAAGTATTAATGAACCTCTGCGGTTTCGAAATAACGCAGGATTCACCGTTTTTTCTGATCGCAGGACCTTGCGTGATTGAATCAGCTGACCTTGCCAGGGATACGGCAGGGGAACTGAAAGAAATCTGTGCCGGACTGGATATCCACTTTATTTATAAATCATCTTTTGACAAGGCCAATCGCTCCAGTCATGAGAGTTTCCGGGGACCGGGTATTGCAGAAGGATTGAAGATTCTGGACATGGTCAGAAAGGAAATCGGTGTACCTGTCCTCACCGATGTCCATGAAGACACACCTCTGGATGAGGTTGCCTCTGTTGTGTCGGTACTGCAGACACCCGCGTTTCTCTGCCGGCAGACTGGATTTATACAGAATGTTGCCAGTACAGGCCTCCCGGTAAACCTGAAAAAAGGCCAGTTTCTGGCGCCATGGGACATGATTCATGTGGTTGAAAAGGCCAAGGCTACAGGTAATGACAATATCATGGTGTGTGAACGCGGGGTCAGCTTTGGTTACAACTATCTTGTGTCCGATATGAGATCCCTTGCGGTCATGAAAGAAACAGGATGTCCGGTGGTGTTTGATGCAACGCACAGCGTCCAGCTTCCCGGTGGCCAGGGAGCAAGTTCAGGAGGCCAGCGGGAGATGGTTCCGGTTCTGGCAAGAGCAGCGACAGCGGTGGGCGTGCATGGCCTGTTTATGGAAACCCATCCGAAACCGGAACAAGCCATGAGTGACGGACCCAATGTCTGGCCCATGGGACAGATGTATGACCTGCTGAGCCTGTTAAAACGCATTGATGGTCCGGTAAAAGGGAATCTGGGGGGCATGTCCTTTGACTGAGATTACGGATATCCGGGCCCGGGAAATACTGGATTCCCGGGGCAACCCAACCCTGGAAACAGATGTTGAAGTGGCATCAGGCGCCATCGGTACTGCCCGCGTTCCGTCCGGAGCTTCTACCGGTTCCCGCGAAGCCCTGGAATTACGGGATCAGGATCCACTCAGATATAATGGCAAAGGGGTGTTAAACGCTGTTGAAAATGTCAATACGCGTATCCGGACTTTACTGTTGCGGCGTCATGTTGAAGAACAGACAGAGTTGGACCAGATGATGATTGATCTCGACGCAACTGCCGACAAGGCGGTACTCGGCGCCAATGCTGTGCTGTCGGTGTCACTTGCCGTGGCCGCTGCTGCCGCCAAAAGCCGCCGACTTGAACTCTACGAGTATCTTGCGGAGCTTGATGGCAGCCCGGGCAGATACAGTATGCCCGTGCCGATGATGAACATCCTGAACGGTGGAGAACATGCGGACAATAATATCGACATCCAGGAGTTCATGATAATGCCAACAGCCGCACCTGACTTCGCGGAAGCCCTGCGTTGTGGTGTGGAAATCTTCCATGCGCTGAAGTCGGTGCTCAAAACAGAGGGACTCAGCACGGCAGTGGGTGATGAAGGTGGGTTTGCACCGAATCTTCCAGGTAACGAAGTGGCGCTGGAAGTCATTGTTACAGCGATCGAAAAGGCAGGATATGCACCTGGTCGGGATGTATATCTGGCCCTGGATTGTGCAGCATCCGAGTTCTACAGAGACGGTCAATATGTTCTGGCGGGAGAACAGAGATCATTTGATGCCAATGGATTTGCCGATTATCTGGCAAATATGGTGAAACGTTACCCTGTGCTGTCAATTGAAGATGGTATGGATGAGAGTGACTGGGAAGGGTGGGCTGTTCTTACCGCCAGTCTGGGAGACAAGGTTCAGTTGGTTGGAGATGATCTTTTCGTGACCAATCCGGTACTCCTCAAACAGGGCATCTCGAGGGGTGTGGCGAATTCCATACTGATCAAACTGAATCAGATAGGCACCTTGACAGAAACACTGGAAACCATAGGCATTGCCCGGGAAGCAGGCTATAGCACGGTGATATCGCATCGGTCTGGTGAAACGGAAGATACCACTATTGCAGACCTGGCAGTAGCGACTGCTGCCGGACAAATCAAAACCGGGTCTTTGTGCCGTTCTGACCGGGTGGCAAAATATAACAGATTATTGCGGATCGAAGACCATTGTGCGGCCCTCTACAGGGGTTTTGCAGAGTTCCTCCGGAAAGAGGTGGTTACAGGATGAAACTGAATTTCCTCATCATTGCAGGCTTGTTTGTACTGGCTGGTCTGTTGCAATTCCGGATGTGGTCAGGTGAGGGCAGTTTCTCCAATGCCAGAGAACTCGAGGCCAGAATCGAACTCAAACGCGCCGAGAATCATTCCATGCGACAAAGGAACGCGGTTCTCAAAGCCGAGATCACTGACCTGCGTCAGGGGACGGCTGCAGTGGAAGAAAAAGCCCGGAGTGAATTAGGCCTGATCCGTAAGGATGACGAGACATTTTATCTGCTGGTTGAAGATTGAGATGGGTTCTAAACGGTCACTGACCGGTATTTCCGTGGTGATACCAGCGGCTGGTATGGGTATTCGCATGGGTTCATCAATACCCAAACAATACCTGACATGCGGTCATCGTAGTGTTCTGGAAATAACCCTGGATCGCTTTCTGTCATTGCAGCCCGATCAGATTGTGCTGGTGGTGTCTCCGACAGATGATTATTTTCAGGAAATTCCGGGTGTGGCATCGTGCAGGGTCGTAAAGGGCGGCGTTGAGCGGTCTGATTCAGTGCTGGCCGGACTACGTGAATTGAAGTTGCAACAGGACGACTGGGTCATGGTACATGATGCGGTACGTCCCTGTGTACGTACAGCTGATATTCTGCGACTCGTTGCAACGGTTGCCCGGAGTCGTGTTGGGGGCCTCCTGGCGATTCCTGTGACAGATACCATAAAAGCGTCCCGGACCGTATCCTGCGGTTCACAAGTCAGTCATACCATAAACAGACAGGGTCTGTGGCAGGCACAGACACCGCAATTATTCCGTTTTGGCGTGTTAAATGAAGCATTACAGCAGGTAGAAGGCATGCAGATCACTGATGAGTCTGCGGCTGTAGAGAACGCCGGTATGCATCCAAGGCTGGTAGAGGGTCATCGCGACAATATCAAGATTACAGAACCGGAAGATATTGAACTCGCCAGAATTTTTCTTTCTGCTTCAGGGTCCGGGGTTTGAGAACAGGTCAGGGTTTTGATGCACATCGTTTTTCCCGGGACATCGGTGAATTCACGATCCGTCTCGGTGGGGTTTCGATTGCACATGACCGACAGGTGATTGCACATTCGGATGGAGATGTCCTGATCCATGCGTTGTGCGATGCGTTACTCGGTGCTTTGGCTCTGGGTGACATCGGAAGTCATTTTCCTGATAAGGAACCTGCCTGGCGGGATATGAACAGTGTAGAAATTTTGCAAAAAGTTTATCAATTGATCCGGGACAGTCAGTACACAGTGGTGAATGCAGACATGACGCTGATTGCGGAGTCACCGCGGATTGCGGGTCATGTTGATGCCATGCGTAATGTGATGGCTCAAGCGATGCAGACCGACAGGCGATGTATCAGTATCAAGGCAACCACTACAGAAGGCATGGGTTTTACTGGCCGTGGCGAAGGTCTGGCCGGGCTGGCCATCGTATTGCTGGACAACAAATGATGTTTGATTATGGTACAGGTAATATAAAACCGGTTCAGTCCGGATATATGGAGTGGATGTTAGCTGATGGGTGAAATTGATTTGTCCGGTGTGGGGATGACTTCCCAGCGGACCAGAAACCGGTTGATCAACAGACTGCTGGATCAGGGTATCACAGATCAGAGAATACTCGATGTGATCAACTCGACTCCCAGGCACCTGTTTGTTGATGAAGCTCTCTCTCACCGGGCTTACGAAGACATGGCATTACCGATTGGATTCAACCAGACGATTTCCCAACCCTATATGGTTGCCAGAATGACAGAGTTGTTATTGGCGACGGGTCCCCTGTCCAGAGTCCTGGAAGTAGGCACCGGTTCCGGTTATCAGGCAACAATCCTGGCCCAGCTGGTGAAGAAGGTCTACACCGTGGAAAGGATCGAGAAACTACTTGAGCAGGCAGTAAGGAGATTCAAGCTCCTGCGCTTGTGGAATATCAGCCACCGGCATGCGGACGGAGGCATGGGCTGGCCGGAGAAAGGCCCCTTCGACGGTATTATGGTAACGGCAGCGCCTATGTCCATCCCGGAAGAACTGATCAGACAACTTGCGCCTGGCGGCAGGATGGTCGTGCCGTTGGGTAGTGGGGGTGTACAGGATCTGGTTATGGTAACGCGGGAAAAATCCGGTCCGGGTGTCACTACGGAGGTTATGGATAAGGTTCGTTTTGTGCCACTGCTGTCCGGGAAAGTATAAGTTGAAAGCTCAGTTACGCATTGTGGCCATCGGTGTTCTGATGGGTATCGTGGAGATTGTACCCGGGGTGTCCGGCGGTACTGTCGCCTTTATTTCCGGCATCTATGAAAGACTGATCAATGGCCTCAAACGATTCACTCCCCGGCTACTGGTGGAACTGAAGCACCGTGGTTTCAAAGGGGTATGGTCATGGCTGGATGCTACATTCCTGCTGATGTTGTTCGGTTCCATGGGTTTATCCGTCTTTGTATTTGCTAATGCGGTCAGTTACCTGTTGGTGAATGAACCCATTGGCGTCCGGGCATTTTTCTTTGGTCTTGTACTGGCATCCGGCTGGGTTATTGGCAGGCAGATCGAAAAGCCTGATTTTGAGATTGGTATCGCTTTTTCTGCCGGGTTGGCAATTGGATTATTTCTGGTAAAACTTGCCCCGCTTGAATTGGAACCGTCACTGTTTACCTTGTTTCTGGGCGGCATGTTTGCGGTTTGTGCATGGATACTTCCCGGTATATCAGGTAGTTTTATTTTGCTGATACTGGGTCTTTACAGTGTTGTACTGGAGGCGATTACAACGTTTGATATCCTCAGTATTGTATGTCTCGCCTGTGGATGTGTCCTTGGACTGGTGAGCTTTGCCCGGATCCTGTCACACCTGTTTGCCAGATTTCGCAGACTGACGCTCTCCGTGCTCACTGGTTTTATGCTCGGATCGCTTTTAAAGTTATGGCCATGGAGCCAAACGATGAGTTATCAACTGAATGCTGACGGGTCAGCGATACCTCTGGTGGAGGAACGGTTATTGCCTTTAAACTTTGAAATGACTACCGGGCAGGATGCGGACATTGTCATGGCTGCACTGGCTGCCTTGAGTGGTTGTATACTGGTTATTCTCCTTGAGAGTTTAGCCCGGAGAAGTAGAAAGAAATATAGTATTTTGAATGCTGAATAGTTGTGGATAAATTGATTTTGCTAGAATTTTTTCAGTCATGATCCGTAAATTCTGGATATTGATTTTCCTGCCTGTTGTTTTCGGATGTGGCAGTCAGAAAAGCATCAAGCCGGTGCAGGATATCAGTGCGGCGGTAACCGAAGCTCAAACTGAAGTTCGGACTGAAGCAGTAACAGCCAGCAGTACCACCAGCCTGGGTACTTATCGTGTACGCAAGGGAGATACTCTGTACTCCATCGCTTTTCTCAACGGTCTGGATTACAGGGATGTTGCCCGGGCGAACAATATCAGCCCTCCTTTTACGATTTTCGTGGGTCAGAATATCGTACTGGATGTGAATACTGCCGTGTCAGAACCTGCTGAGTCTTCCCGGTCGTCTGAGGTGGTTACAACCAGGCCTGAATCAGCGCAGTCTTCCCGGCCGTCTGCGGAGGTTACAACCAGGCCTGAACCGGCGCAGTCTTCCCGGTCGACTGCAAAGATAACGACCTCGCCAGAACCTGCTGAGTCTTCCCGGTCAACCGGGGAGGTTGCGATCGTGTCAACTCCAACGCAGTTACCCGGACCGCCAGAAAATGATATCAGGATGGATTCTTCACAACCGGACAGTAAAGTGACAGACGGGTTAAGCTGGCAGTGGCCACTACGCGGAAAACTCGTCAAAAGATTTTCCCTCCGTCCCGGCAATGTCAACAAGGGGGTTGATATCAGGGGAAATGACGGGGACCGGGTCAACGCCGCTGCCGATGGTGTCGTGGTGTATGTCGGGGAACAAAAAAGGTATGGCAATCTGGTTATCGTCAGACACAACGATGAATATCTGAGTGCGTACAGTAACAATCAGGACATTCGGGTTCATGAGGGAGAAGTTGTAAAGCAGGGTCAGGTTCTTGCCAGTATCGGGTCGAATGCTCCAAAAGGGGAGACTCTGCATTTTGAGATCAGATTGAAGGGTGAGCCGGAGGACCCCCTGCGATATCTGCCGTCCTTGTAGTATCAGGGGGAGCCTTAATAGTGGGGTCGGAGTAAAGTGCCGGAGTAAAACTCAACGTTGCTGCAAAAGCGTGACGTTTTACTCCGGCACTTTACTCCGACCCCGTTTGTTCTGACCCATCGTTTTGGGCCCATACAGTTCAGGCATACGGATCAATGCTCCTTAGAATGAACTTCCCGTCCGGATTCGGATCTTCGCCGTAGGGGAAGTACGAGTCGAGTCCGAGGATGTGATTGAGCTCAGGGTGCCGCTCGAGAAGGTCGGCGGGAGCATCATCCCACTGGTGGACCTGCTTCATGTAGGAGCGCATCCAGTTCTGCACCAGGGTGATCCGGAGTCCGTCCCGGCTCCTCGGTATCGATCCGTGCCAGGTGCCTCCGTGCCAGATGGCACAAGACCCGGCTTTGCCCTGCAGCGGCACGACCGGGAACGGGGTGTCCAACGGATCGGACTCGTGCGGGAGTGTCCCGCGGCCGAATCGGAAGCTGCCGGGGACGAGGACTGTCGGCCCGTCGTCGGCGTCCACGTAGTCGGTGCAGAGCCAGGATGCGTTGACCACGTGGGCGATCTGGCCGGCCCCGAGTGTGATCCCGGCCGCATCACTGTGCAGAGCCAGCTTGCGCTTGTTGGGTGGCTTGATGATCCACAAGTTCGCGGACAGCACGGCGCTCTGGCCGAGGAGGAAGCGTATCAATGACAGTGCGACCGGGTTGAGCGCGGCGTCGACGAAGGCCTGGTCCTCGAACAGCAGTCGCCAGGCTTTCTTTCCCACCACGTTCTCCTCGACGTTTGCAGTGGTGTAATCGCCGATCTCGATGCCGTGGCGTCGTTCGGCGGTACTGATGATCGCGTTGCGGAGCCGGTCGACGAAGCCATCCTCAATGCGGAGCTTTTCCGGGGGAACCACGGTAAATCCATAGGTCGCAAGCTCAAGCGCATGTTGGGTGATGTCGTAGCGCTCGAAGTCCTGCATGAGGGCATCAAGTTGTGGCAAGGTGCCTAGTGATGCTATGTCCATAATCTGTTGGAACCGGTAGTTATAGCCGGTAACCAACCTCTATACCAAGCTGCCGGGGATCGAACCAGTATAGCGTCCCGGTTTCATTCAGACCCCGCAGGGTCTGCTTATCATCGAGATTGGCGCCAAACAGCGCCACACGCCATTTTTCATCCGCACTGGTCAGCGTAACGCGGCCGTTTGACCGCTCGTAACTGGGTATTACTACGGTGTTCCGGGGATCCTGAAATTGCTTGGCGACCCAGGCCCTGTCGATATAAAAATCCAGCCTCCAGCCATTTTGCAGCCCTAGCTCGTAGTTGATCGAGAGGGAATAGCTGTGGTTTGGGGAATAGGTGAGATCGTTACCCACGGGGCTAGTCTGGAATTCCCCTCCACCGGTGATTTCCGCATCATTGACGTCACCGGTGAGTCGAATCTGCAGACTATCGGTCAAGTAAGCCTTAACTTCGAACTCGGCTCCTCTAATCTCGGCACCGCCGCTGTTGGCGTTGTAGATACCCTGGGGGATGACACGGGGATTACTGTCGTGTACCAGCATGTCTTTCCAGTCGAGAAAAAAGGCCGCAGCCTGCAGGGACACACGGCCCTCCCAGAACGTCGTCTTGACACCCAGCTCAAAGTTGTCAACTTCGTCACCATTAAAAAACAGGAACTGACGGGAAAACTCAGGATCGGCTACAAATCCCGAGTTGAGATTAAACGCTATACCGTTGTTCACGTTGCCGGGTCTGAAACCTGTAGTATAGCCGCCATACACCAACAGCTCATCCCTTGGTTGCCATGCAAACACCAGCTTGGGGGACACCGGCGTGTCGTGCGTGTTACCTTCCGGCGCCCGCTGAAAAGTTTGTTCGAGGTCAGCCCATCGTATGCCTGCGGTTATCTCAAGCGTATCCGAGAGGTCGTAACTGATCTCGCCGAAGACAGCTGTCTCCTCCAAAAAGTCGTCGTGATTGAGGGTAGGGTTTTCCGTCAAGATCGGATCAAACAATGGCTTTGCGGCCTCCCGACCAGGATAATAGCCGACGACCGGAGTAAGCCTGCGTGAGTCTTCGTTGTCTTTATAGACGAAACCGGCGGTCCACCGCAGTCGCCCATCCGCGTTCGACACCAGGCGAAACTCCTGTACCAACAGCTCGCTGTCGAACCCACCCCGAGACGACTGCGCAATAATATTCCTGCCATCACTCGGGATGCCCGCCCCTGCAAGCAGTCCCGGCCAGAATCCACACAAACCCGGCAGGCCGAACGCCGCCCCGAGGATATCCGCACGTTCACACTGCTCATGGCCTACAGCGTCTATGGCGCCGAAATAGAAGAAATCCGAGAGTGCAGGACCAAAGGCGCTACTCTCGTTTATTGCTCCGCCATCACGCGACAAAGAGGAAGTCAGAGACTGAAGGGTCCCCCAGCTGAATTCTTTTTTAATATCCAGATTGATGATTCCGGTTTCATCAAAAGAAGAAGGCGGGAGTTCAGGTATTCTAGCGGTCCGCACAGTGTAAGGTGCAGAGGTGGAATTGCCGCCCTTGGTCCGTTGCTCGCTCGTGCGATAGGTTAGCGTAGCCGTGTATGTTTCCCCTTCCAGGCGCACTGAGGCCCGAACCCCTTCAGACTCAGCCGTATTATAGTCCGGCTCAACTGGCGTCTGATTGTCGATAAAGCCTGCTGTTTCCGAACGCCATGCGGCCAACCGTATGGCAGCAGAATCACCCAGTGGCAGGTTTATCATGCCATCTATCCGCGATGAGTTGTCGTCAGAATCTTCCATGGACGCAGCACTGAGGTTCACGGCCGCATCGAAACCACCAGGATCGGGCTGCTTGTAGAGATAGCGAATGGTGCCGCCTTGCGAGCCTTCGCCGAATAGCGTGCCCTGGGGACCCTTTAACACTTCCACCCGCTCAATATCAAACAGGACCCCGTTCATCTGACTATCCGGTCCCAAATTTGATGTCACCGGAACATCATCAATGTAGATACCGACTGTACCCATTGTGGGCGAACTGCCGACATAACCACTCTGTGCGGTGACACCCCGCACGGTATAGCGATGCTTACCCTCGGCCCCACCCCCAGTGGACATACTGAGGCTTGGGATCAGGGTAAACAGACCTTCCATGTCGTGTGCTCCCGTATCCCTTACCATTTCATCGGTGACCGCGCTGATAGATACCGGCGTATCCATCAGGTCGGTTTCCCGGTAGGTTGCTGTGACGACTACCTCTTCTATTATTCCTTCTTCTGTCTCATCTGACTCAGCGAATGCTGAATTGGTAGCAAATAGTGACAATGCGCATAGAACTATCAGTTTTTTCATTTTGAAACTCGTCATGACCAGCGCCGCGCCCAGGCGTTTGAATAGCGTTGGGCGTGTCGTTGTTTGTTCTTGATTCATGGTAATTCCCCCGTTGTTGATTGAGATTGTATGTGTACTATATAGTGTACTAATGAGAAATTGTCAACCACGCGCCTGGCGGCGCCTCTTTCAACCGCTACAACGAAAGGAGAGAGCGTTATGAGCCTGGAACAATACAAAGATTCAAAGCACTACAAGAAGATCTACGAGCAGATCGAGAAGCTGGGGCTCGTTGACCACATTGATCATCTCGACGAAGAAGGTTACGCCGTGATTCCGCCAGACCTGGTGGCGCCGGAGGTATTCCAGGACCGTTTACGTCACGCGGTGCTTGAGGTTCACGAAAAACGTACCGGTCAGCACATTGATGATATCGCAACCGCCACACTGAGCAAGGACACCCCGGTTAAAAGTCACTGGGACATTCTCACTGAAGACCCGGTATTTGAGGAAGTGATTATGAACCCCACGGTGCTTGCCATGGCGAAATATCTATGCGGCAACAGTGTGATTTTGAGCGAACTGCTTGGCATGCTGAAGCAGAAGCATGAACGATTTACTCATCCGCTGCACACCGATCAACACGGCACACCGCCCCCGCTGCCGCCTTATTCTCAGGTCTGCAATGTGACCTGGACATTGACTGACTACAGGAAGGGCGATGGCACTACAGCGATAGTCCCCAAGAGTCATTTGAAAGGGCGCTATCCGCTGCCTGAGGAAGGCAACTTCCTGGGCGAGGATGCGCCGGTCAAGGCTATACCTGTCGAGGCGGCGGCCGGTTCTCTGATCGTCTGGAAGGGCGCCACCTGGCACGGCTCGTACCCCAGGGGAAATCCGGGTTTGAGAATGAACCTGATCATGACATTTACGCGGGTATATATGAAGCCGATTAATGACTTTAGTACGGTCCCAAAAGAAGTACTTGATCGGCACCCGGTTGAGTTCGCGCATCTTATCGGCGCAAACAGTATGTACCCATTCAAAGAGGGAAAACCGGCATCAAAAGAAGAAAATAACTATATGATGGCTGCGGGCTACAATCCCTGGGCCTGATCCCTGGGGTAGGAGTAAAGACTCCAACCCCGTATGTTTCGTCATCACCATTCTTTCTGAATGAACGAAGCGTTCTGTTGAGATCGAAGATTCAGTTACAGAATAACTACTAATCTATACTAAATTAGTAGTTATTCTGTATTAGAGAGAATGAAATCAGACCACATTCTATCGCCGAGTGTCGTACATCGAGTGTATTCATTGCCTGGTTTGTAGTATCAAGTGTGTTCTCTACAGCGTTCAGTGTCATGTCTTACGTGTAAAAGTCGACTGTATCAGACTCTCAAAGTTTCGATGCCGCCTGTATACCAATTTGCGTCGTTGCTTTCTGCTGGTAATTAATCCTAGTTTGTCGAGACCGATCAAGTCTGTCCTTGCTGTCTCATAGGTGACATTGTGAGATCGACGATGACTCTCAATCGTATAAGTTGTATCAGGGTGCTTCAATACGTGTGCAAGCAATGCAACTTGTCGGTGGTTGAGGATGTGAGCAAGTTCCGACTCTCTAAGCCTGTCTTCCAGAGCATTGCTCTCTTTAGCCTTCCGTGACAGATAATCGTGGAGAGACTGGATTGCTCTCGAGATCACTCGAAGATTGTAGAGAAGAAAATACGTAACGTCGTTGTCATCAGTTTCTGAATACACATAGGCACGTACGTACTGTGCTGGAGATTTCCGAATGATCGTTGATATAGAGAGAAACTCAGTTAACCAGTAACCCGACCGCGCCATCGACCAATAGAACAGTGCGCGGGCTGTTCGGCCATTGCCGTCCACGAACGGGTGGTCATAGCCGATCATGAAATGAAGAAGTATTGCCTTGACTACAGGATGGATGAAATGTTCTTCGTCGTAGGAATTTGCAAACTTGACTAATCGCACCATCCGGGCTTCGATTTCGTGCGATGACGGTGGAACATGCACAATGGTCCCATCTCGTTGATCGACGATGTGAACGTTGTCAGACTCATTCCTGAACCGTCCTACTGCATTGGGATCATCCAGCGTCCCTTCGGTGAGGATTTTCTGTAGCTCAAGAAGCATCTGCACAGACAGGTCCTCATCCGAGTGCATACGCAGGAATTCCATGCCATTGTAGTTGTTAACGATCATCTGCTCGCTGTTGTCCTGGGGTAAACGACCAGACCTCAACATCTCCTTCGCCACGCGGCGAGTTGTCACAGCACCCTCAAGCTGACTGGAAGTTATTGCTTCCTCGATCAACGAATTCATTATGTACATGTTACGTTGGTCCGGATTGACCACATTTGCGCGAGGAACCTCTATACGCCCGCTTGCTTCCCGGTCTACTTCGTGGAGCAGTCGATATATGTCTCCGGAGTCGTTGAACGAGAACTCGAAGTTCGACTTATCCATAAACGGGAGGATGTGTCGAGAGGAGAGTCGCTTGAGCTTGATCGCGGTCCACCACTCTTCGCTGGTGTACCCTTTGGGAGAAGGCCTGACTCGCACTTCATCCCAATGCAGGTATCTGCCGAGAGGCAGGTTTCCGATATCGGATCGCAACAACTCACTCAGCCTTTCGGAAGTGACGGAAGAGAGCAGACTCTGGATGGACGGTGGGGACTTGGGCATTCGCATATACGGTTCGTCCTGTAGTGATCAAAGCTTCTGTTACAGATTATCTACTAATTTATGACAAATTAGTAGATAATCTGTATTAGCTGTTGTTGACCAGATTGGAAAATCTGAATAGCCCAAATTACATCGGGTTGTAGTTCCAAAACAGGCTTACGCAAACGAACACCCCAAAGCCATCTGCTGTGGGGTGAAAATTATGAATTATTTTCTGGAATACTTAACGGGAGTGTTCGCAGGGGGTTCCGGGTTGCTGCCGATTGCTGTAGAGACTGATCAGCGCTCCAGGTATTGCAACTTGCCCTTTACATCCTCCCAGGCTTCGTAGTCATCCAGAGGATCCTTTTTTTCCGTAATATTGGGCCAGATTTCGCAGAGTTCAGTATTGAGCTCCAGGAATTCCTGCTCTTCTTCCGGTAATTCGTCTTCTGAAAATATGGCGTCCACGGGGCATTCAGGTTCACATAAAGCACAGTCGATGCACTCGTCGGGATGGATCACCAGGAAATTCGGACCTTCATAGAAACAGTCTACCGGGCAGACTTCTACACAGTCCGTGTGCTTGCACATGATACAGGAGTCACTTACCACAAATGTCATATTTGTTCCTCTTGATACTTTTCAGGCTGCAGGTTTTTCCACTTTACCCACTCAAGGTTCTAGAACCTGACCCGTTATACGGCAGGCACCGGGTGCCCGAAAAAATGGCATTTTAACAGGTTTCCATGATCACACAATATAAACACGGCGTGACATCAGGTTGCAGGCGCTCATTGGTCCCGGAGTATCGCCTTTAGTCTGTAGGTCAGGTCGAGTGCTTCACGGGGTGAGAGATTGTCGGCATCGATATCAGAGAGGTGGTCCTTTAAAGATTCTTCGACCGGGTCTGGCGCAACGAACAGGTCAGACTGAATCGGTACCTTGTCTCGTCTGACATCATTCTGCTCCAGAACTTTCAGTTTTCTCCGGGCAGCTTCAATGACCGGTTTTGGTATGCCGGCCAGTTTGGCCACCTGCAACCCGTAACTCTGGTTTGCCGGACCTTCACACACGGAATACATGAAGATGATCCTGTCCTCGAATTCGCGGGCGGAGAGATGTACGTTTCTGGTGGCAGTCAGCGTTTCCTCAAGCGCGGTCAGTTCAAAATAATGTGTAGCAAACAGCGTCAGGGCACGAACATGTTCCGCCATGTGGCAGGCACAGGCCCAGGCAAGCGACAGACCATCAAAAGTCGAAGTGCCGCGTCCAATCTCATCCAGAAGAACGAGACTGTTTTCACTGGCGTTATTGAGAATCAAAGCTGTCTCTGTCATTTCGACCATGAAAGTCGAACGTCCGCTGGCGAGATCGTCGGACGAGCCGATACGCGTAAATATCCGGTCTATCTCGCCAATGTCGGCGTAACTCGCAGGCACAAAACTGCCGATATGCGCCAGAATCGTGGTTTGTGCAATCTGTCGCATATAGGTTGACTTGCCACCCATGTTGGGGCCGGTGATGATCAACATGCGGCGGTCCTGATTCATGATCAGGTCGTTGGCGACAAATGGGTCTGACAGCATTTGTTCCACCACAAGATGCCGGCCTCCCCGAATTTCAATACCAGGTTCCGCGGACAGATTGGGACGGCACAGATCAAGGGAAGTTGCCCGCTCGGCAAGGTTGGTCAGTATATCCAGTTCTGCAATTGCACTGGCTGCCTTCTGCATTGGGACCAGAAATTCCAGAAGTCTGTCGATGAGGCGTTCATAGAGTTCCCGTTCCCGTGCCAGGGACCTGCTTTTGCTCGACAATGCCTGGTCTTCAAAGGTCTTCAACTCCGGGGTGATAAAACGTTCGACGTTCTTCAATGTCTGTCGTCTGATATAGTATGCTGGCGCTGATTCAGATTGATTCCGGCTGATTTCGATATAGTAGCCATGTACCCGGTTATATCCGACTTTCAGCGTCGAGAGTGCGGTTTTTTCTTTCTCTTCCTGCTCCAGTTGCACCAGAAATCCGGCTGCATTCCCGCTGATACTGCGCAATTCATCCAGTTCACTGTCGTATCCTTCTTTGATGACACCGCCTTCGCGGATGACCATCGGCGGATTGTCGACAATGGCCCGCTGCAATTCGTCTGCTATATCCGGTAAGGGTGGACAAAGTGCGCGCAGTGCCTGGATGCCGGAAATGTGAAACTGATCAAGCAGTTGTTCAAGTTCCGGCAGAACGGCAAGTGAATCACGTAAGCGCGCCAGGTCCCGGGGGCGTGCAGAGCGTAAAGCAACGCGGGCCAGAATACGTTCCATGTCGCCAATTTTCTGCAGCGGTGACTGCAGCACTTCATAGGTATAGTTATCCATCAGGTAAGCGATGGCATCCAGTCTTGTTTCGCGAATTTCCCGGTCTCTGACAGGCCTGCTGATCCAGCGTTTGAGCAGTCGGGCGCCCATCGCGGTGCAGGTGTTGTTCATCACCTGGAACAGGGTATTGTCGGCGCCACCGGCAATATTGGTGTCGAGTTCCAGATTGCGTCTGGAAGCCGGATCAATAATGACTGAATCATCACGATCAACAAAGCGTAGCGAATGAATATGGGGCAGCTCTGTCTGTTGGGTCTCCTGGACATACGTCAACAGGCATCCCGCGGCAGAGGTCGCCGCGATTCTGCCGTCACATCCAAACCCGGAAAGATCACGTGTATTGAATTGTTTTGTCAGTACATTGACCGCGTTCAGATGGTCAAATTCCCACGCCGGACATGTCCGGACACTGACATGACTGGTGACCACAGTGGGATAGAGTATGGCATCGGAAGTAACAAGTTCAGCCGGAAGCAGTCGATAGAGTTCGCCGGCAAGGGATTCATCATCATCCAGTTCCTGGAGTTCAAAGCTGCCGCTGGAAAGATCCAGTGACGCCATTCCCCAGGTGTTGTCGACTTTGTTGACAGCGGTAATGAGGTTATCCCGGCTGGCATCCAGTAACGCATCTTCAGTGAGGGTGCCTGGTGTAACGATGCGAACGACTTTTCTTTCAACGGGTCCTTTGGATTCATTTGGATCGCCTATCTGTTCACAGATGGCAACAGACTCACCGAGTTTTACCAGTCGGGCGAGATAGGTATCGACGGTGTGATAGGGCACACCACACATGGGAATCTTTTGATTATTATGCTGGGACCGGGAAGTCAGAGTGATATCGAGCAGTTTCGAGGCTCGTTCGGCATCATCAAAGAAGAGTTCGTAGAAATCACCCATGCGGTAGAACAGCAGTTCTTCTGCATGCCGGGACTTGATGCCGAGATACTGCTGCATCATGGGAGTATGGGATGATTGGGACACGGGCTGCTTGTCTGCTTCAGATGAATCTGATTCTACGTGAATCCTGAAGCAGGAAACAAAGAATAAATAGTGGGGTCGGAGTAAAGTGCCGGAGTAAAACTCAACGTTGCTGCAAAAGCGTGACATTTTACTCCGGCACTTTACTCCGACCCCACGGGTACATCCGGTATCGTAAATGTTTTTCCAAAAAGACTTGAGCAATTAAGGATACTGTGTAATCATACAGTGAATTGATTTAGGGACACTTGCAGCGAGTCACTTGAAGAAAGAGCAAAGAAAGAACAATAAAGAGAGAATTGGAAGACAACCATTCAGTCGGACAAGAAGAATTAATTAGCATAAGAAGAGGAATATATGTCAGATAAAGATAACAACAGAGAAAAAGCACTTAACGCGGCACTTTCCCAGATTGAGAGACAATTTGGAAAAGGCGCGATGATGCGGCTGGGCGATACCCCGCAGGAAAAGATACCATCAATTTCAACAGGATCCCTTGGACTGGACGTGGCGCTGGGCATTGGAGGATTACCAAGAGGTCGAATCGTTGAGATCTACGGGCCGGAATCCTCCGGGAAAACAACCCTGACCCTGCAGGTGATTGCCGAGTGTCAGAAGATTGGAGGGACCTGTGCTTTCGTCGACGCCGAACATGCCCTGGATCCAACCTATGCCAGTAACCTGGGTGTCAACATAGACAGTCTGCTGATTTCACAGCCGGACAACGGAGAACAGGCGCTGGAAATCTGCGACATGATCGTACGCTCCGGCGCTGTGGATGTGGTTATTGTGGATTCGGTTGCCGCACTGACACCAAAAGCGGAAATTGAAGGTGAAATGGGCGACCATCACGTAGGCCTGCAGGCTCGCCTGATGAGCCAGGCGCTGCGGAAGATGGCAGCAAACATCAAGAACTCCAATACCCTGGTGGTATTCATCAACCAGATCCGTATGAAGATCGGTGTCATGTTCGGCAGTCCTGAAACCACCACTGGCGGTAATGCACTGAAATTTTATACTTCTGTTCGTCTTGATATCCGTCGAATTGGTTCCATCAAGGATGGTGATGAGGTTGTCGGCAGTGAAACCAGGGTCAAGGTCATCAAGAACAAGGTCGCACCACCCTTCAAGCAGACAGAGTTTCAGATCCTGTATGGCAAGGGGATTTATCGTCTGGGTGAAATCATCGATCTGGGCGTCCAGTTGAGATTGATCGATAAAGCCGGCGCCTGGTACAGCTACGGGAATAATCGAATCGGCCAGGGTAAGAAAAATGCCGCGGCCTACATGGAGGAGAATCCAGAAATTGCAGACGAAATAGAAAAGCAGATTCGCATCAGATTACTTGGAGAGTCGGATGACAACAGTGAAGGCGTTGACAACGTTACGCCTATCACCATTGCCTGATGACACCCAACATCGGTTTCTGACACAATCGTCGTGCCGGCCGGGTAAAAGAATCAGTCGCAATAAGATGCAGTTGCCTGATGATGCCCATTAATGGCTTTTGACAGACTCACAGTACCGGCCGGTTTTTTAAGATAGCGTTGCAGAGAAAGATGGGACACTGGAGGCGGGAACCAGAGACGGAAGCAACCCATGTTGATATCCGCCGTGCCGCATTAAATTTACTGGCGCGACGGGAGCATTCCCGTCAGGAATTGCGCCATAAACTGCAACAACGCTTTGCTGTTGAGATAACGCTGATTGAAAATGAGATAGCGTTGCTCAGTAAACAGGGTCTGCAGAGTGATGCCAGACTTGCCGAGGTATTTCTCAGGAGCCGTGCCGGTCGAGGCCAGGGTCCACTGAAAATCCGGGCGGAACTCAAAAACAAGGGCGTTGACAACACGACAATCGAGAAAGTCTTTACAGATTTCGACATGGATTGGATCGCAGGCATTAAAACGGTGGTGCAGAAGCAATTTGGCAATACACCCCCTGCAAACGCAAAGGAAAGAGCCAGGAGAATCAGATTCCTGCAGCAGCGTGGTTTCTCATTTGAACAGATCAACTCGCTTTATTGATTCCTGTCATGAACGTCGACTTCCGGGAGTTTCAGTTCTATTTATATTCCATGTAAAATGCACCGGAAGAGGGAGGGTTGTCTTTCGCCATCGGTAACCTGCAAAGCAGGACGCACCGTTCTTAAGGGACGGGGAGCAGTCACGTATTTTTATGTATTTTAAATCTAAATGAGTAACACCCGTGGATAGTCGTGAACTTCGCCAGGCTTTTATACAGTTTTTTGTCGATAAGGGGCATCATATCGTCGAGTCAGCGTCTCTGGTGCCGGACAACGACCCTACACTGCTGTTTACCAATGCCGGGATGGTACAGTTCAAGGAAGCACTGGCGCTGCGAGAGAACAGAGGCTTTACCCGTGCGGTCAGTTGTCAGCGGTGTATTCGCGCCGGTGGAAAGCATAACGATCTTGATAACGTAGGTTATACCGCTCGTCACCACACGTTTTTCGAAATGTTGGGTAATTTCAGTTTTGGTGACTATTTCAAGAAAGAAGCCATTGCCTATGCCTGGGAATTTCTGACCCGGGTGATTGGGTTACCCAGGGAAAGTCTGTGGGTAACGGTCTACAAGGATGATGATGAGGCAGAACGTATCTGGCTGGAGGATATCGGATTCGACCCAAACAGGATTACGCGTCTGGAGGATAACTTCTGGACCATGGGGGATACCGGGCCTTGCGGACCCTGCTCCGAAATTTTTTACGATCACGGACCAGAGGTACCCGGTGGTCCACCCGGATCGCCAGATGAAGACCAGGATCGATATGTTGAAATCTGGAATCTGGTATTTACCCAGTATGAAAGGGAAGCAGACGGTACTTTAACCCCGCTGGACAAACCCAGTGTGGACACTGGTCTGGGGCTGGAACGACTTTCGGCAATCCTGCAGGGTGTACACAACAACTTTGATATTGACCTGTTTAAGGCTTTACGCAAAAAAGCGGCGGAACTCCTTGATTGCAACAATCCGGACGAACCGTCCCTGAATGTGATTGCCGATCACCTCCGGAGTGCGGCATTCCTCATAGCGGATGGTGTACTGCCGTCCAATAATGGCCGGGGATATGTCATGCGGCGTATTATCCGCCGTGCGCTGCGACATGGGCAGACCAGACTGCAGTCCAGGGGACCTTTCTTCCACCAGCTTGTGGATACTCTGGTGGACGAGATGGGTGAGAACAATCCGCAGTTGGTCAGTCATCAGGACCAGATCAAGAGAATTCTGCTCAAAGAGGAACAGCAGTTTGATTTGACATTGGATCAGGGTATGCACATGTTGATGAATGCCATCAAAGATCTGGATGGAAACCAGATCCCCGGCGAGGTTGTCTTCAAGCTGTACGATACCTATGGCTTCCCCACGGATCTTACGGAAGATATTGCCCGTGAACGTAAACTGACGCTGGACATGGATGGTTTCCACCGCCAGATGCAATTGCAAAAAGAACGCGCACGGGCGGCAAGCAGGTTCTCGGAAGAAGAGATTCCAAAGTTGAATCTGGATACCGAAACGACGTTTACGGGTTATGACACCCTGATGTGCGACAGCACAATACTTGCCCTGATCCAGGACGGGTCTGAAAAGACAAGCTGTGAAGCTGGAGAAAAGTGTCTCCTGATTACCGACAGAACGCCATTCTATGCGGAATCAGGGGGTCAGGTGGGTGATACCGGGCAATTCACTGGCAATGGCGTCACTGTTGATGTCCAGGATACGGTTAAGAACGGGAACATCACGGTCCATAAAATACAGGTGATCGAAGGCCGGATTTCGGTTGGCGATACGCTGACCGGTGAGGTAGATGCCCAACTGCGCAATGCCACCCGTCTTAATCACTCGGCAACACACCTGATGCATGCAGCCTTGCGGCAAGTACTGGGAGATCATGTAAAGCAGCGCGGGTCCCTGGTTGGACCGGACAGACTGCGCTTCGACTTTTCGCACTTTGAAAAGGTCACCAGCAAGGAACTGCGTCTGATCGAGCGGCAGGTGAATGAACAGATAAGGCTCAACAGCGACATCCAGACTGAAGTGACGAGCCTTGAAGAGGCTCGTGAAAAAGGCGCCATGGCATTGTTTGGTGAAAAATATGCAGAAAATGTGCGTGTATTGACGATGGGTAATGGTTACTCCATAGAGCTCTGTGGCGGGACTCACGCAAGGCGCACCGGTGACATTGGTGTGTTCAGGATCATCAGCGAAGAGGGTATTGCTGCCGGTGTCCGGCGTATCGAAGCGATGACTGGCGAACGTGCAATTGATCGTATCGAGACACTGGAGAGTACACTGTCGGAAACCGTTTCGTTATTGCGTACAGATGAGACCAGTGCCGTCGACAAATTGCAACAACTGATAGACCGGAACAGGAAGCTGAAAAAGGAAGTGGACCGGCTCAATATGAAACTCGCCAGCGGGGCTGGCAGCGATCTTGCTGATTCGGTAATTGACCTTGGTAATGCCAGGTTGATCGTCAACCAGATGCAGGATACCAATCCAAAGACTCTACCCGATACAATTGATCGTCTGAAAAACAAGGTTGGCACCGGCATTGTCGTTCTGGCATCTGTGAATAACGAAAAAGTGTCACTCATCGCCGGCGTCACAAAGGATCTGACCGATAAAGTCAACGCGTCGGAACTGGTCAACTATGTTGCTGGTCAGATAGGAGGTAGAGGAGGCGGAAGACCGGATATGGCACAAGCCGGTGGCGGTGATGTTGTGAATCTGCCATCAGCATTGGAAAGTGTCACGGACTTTGTTAAGGAAAAGCTTGGCTGAATAGAGAACTTTCAGATCTGGCAAGAGTTACAGATAAAGTCTGGGAGAGGTGTTTACAGTGAAAGCCTTTTGCCGGTTGAGGATGGCGCAGGGGCAGGGATAGTCGATGTCGATAATAGTGCAGAAATTTGGTGGGACTTCAGTGGCTTCGGTTACACATATCGAACATGTGGCCAGGTTAATCATGGCAGCTCGGAATGCGGGTGACCAGGTAGCCGTTGTCGTGTCTGCGATGGGAGATCAGACGGATAGACTGGACAGTCTGGCGAATGAAGTCGATTTCAATAAACCAGCATCGCGACGTGAGGTTGATGTGCTGCTGTCCACCGGTGAGCAGATCACCATTGCCGTACTGGCGATGACTTTGATGAAATTCGGTTGCGCCGCAAGATCCTTCACCGGCGCCCAGGCAGGCATTTTAACCAATTCGTCGCATACCCGGGCCAGAATCCAACAGATCGACACCGGAGCACTCCAGAATTCCATCGACGATGGGGAAGTACCTGTCATTGCCGGTTTCCAGGGAGTGGATGAATTCGGCAATATCACAACCTTTGGCAGAGGCGGTTCCGATACAACTGCGGTTGCCTTGGCCGTCGTACTCAAAGCCCGGGAATGTCAGATCTTTACTGATGTAAAAGGGGTTTACACTACGGACCCGAGAGTTGTGGATTCTGCCCGTTGTATGGACCAAGTCACATTCGAAGAAATGCTGGAACTCGCCAGTCTTGGGTCAAATGTATTACATTCAAGAGCTGTGGCATTCGCAGGAAAATATCAGATGCCATTGCGTGTACTGTCAACCTTTGATGATACACCGGGAACGTTAATCACCATTGAGGATGAATCGACTATGGAACAACCCATCATTTCGGGTATTGCATTCACCAGGGATGAGGCGAAACTGACAGTATTGGGAGTGAAGGACGTTCCCGGTGTCGCCTGGCGAATATTGGGACCCATCAGTGAAGCAGATATAGAAGTGGACATGATAGTCCAGAACGTAGCAGCTGATAATACGACAGACTTTACATTTACCGTGAGTCGGGATGATTATGTGCAGGCAATGGATATCCTGCAACAGACGACAGGTATTACCGGCATTGGCGCCCGGGAAGTCACGGGAGACAACAGAATTGCAAAGTTGTCGATAGTCGGAGTTGGCATGAAGATGCACGCAGGTGTCGCCAGCAGGATGTTCGAAGTGCTGGCAGAGAAGGCGATCAATATTCAAATGATTTCAACCTCCGAAATTAAAATATCAGTAGTTATTGCAGAGGAATACATCGAATTGGCCGCTCGTGCCTTGCACGCAGCGTTTGATCTTGCAGAAGATAGCTTGACAGGGAAATAAAAAACACAAGGAGTAGCATAATGCTTATTTTGACTCGGCGAGTTGGTGAAACACTGATGATTGGCGATGATATTACGGTCAGGGTGCTGGCAATAAAAAGCAATCAGGTTCGCATTGGCGTGAACGCACCCAGAGACGTAGCCGTTCATCGTGAGGAAATATACGATCGTATTCAGACGGAAGATAAGAGACCGGATGGTGATCAGGGGTAACTGATCACCGGATTATCTTCGTCATGTTTGGTAAGAGCTTGTTTCATTAACGAGTGTGTTCGCAGATGGCTTTGGGGCATTCATTTGCTTCAGCGTCTGCGCGTCCCTCCGGGATTCCCGCGCTTCCCCCGCATGCCTGTAGTCATGCTCCTCCAACTCGGCGCTCCGACATTATGCTGGTGCAAATGAACACCCCAAAGCCATCTGCTGTATGCCGGGAATAGTGTGTGTTTGACAGCATCGTACGGGGTGGCTGCCCTGAAACCCGGGTTTAGAGACTATTTGTTTGATGAGAGTTATCGGACGGCCTTCTAGGAAACAGTCCCCTGGGCAGCAGGATAAGTGACCTGTTTCAGCAGATTGTAATATCCGCGTGAAAATTCAATGCCATCGTAGTATCCCTTCCTCAGCAGCAGATCATGCAGTAGATGCAAATGATAGATCGGTACAGAGGGCATCAGATGATGCTCAATGTGGTAATTTACCCGATGTGGTGCAATCAGCAGACGTTCCAGTCTTGATATATGGATTGTTCTCGTATTGCGTCTGATATCCAGGCTGGTGTTGTCCGGAACTGCAGCGTGTTCCGCGATCTGGCGAATCCTCGTAACCAGCATGTGGCTGGTCATGAACGCGATAACCCAGAGTAAGTATAACCATGGATGACCGAACAGAGTCATGGTGATCAGCATGGCAAGGTTCACCAGCAAAGATCGAATGAGTGTCTGGCGAAGCCTGGGTTGAATTGTCCTGATCCGTCGTATGGAACGGCCGATTGATTTTATCCGTCGCCAGCCAATCTGTCCTGTCAGATCGCGTTTTATTTTGCGTCGTAAACTCTCCCGTGAAACCGGGTAGGCGCTGTAATTGGGAAGATCCGGATCCTGGGCCGTTCCGGCATTCTGATGATGTTTCAAATGCCCCTTCATATAACTTTCTTTATCGGAAAAAACCCAGTAGCCAGAGAGCCATTTCCCGCAGAAGTCATTGAGTGCCTGAGACTGAAAAAGTGTACGGTGTCCGGTTTCATGAACCACAATCCCCAGCGCCAGTTGCCGCCCTCCCAATAAAACGACCGCTGCGATGAGGGTGAATGGATTGGGATACACGGCGGCGACACAGAAGATACCCACGATAATCATCCAGTCGAACAGAATGACAGACCAGCCCTGCAAATTACTTTTCCTGGTGACTTGCACCAGTTCTTCTGCGGTCAGTAAATCCCGGGCAGTCTTTTCTGTCCAATGACTTGTTGTCATGATTTTTCCCAAAAAGGGGTCAGGTCCACTTTAATACTGTAGACCGGAAATTGGAATGTATGTTCAATTGGGTTCAGATTCAGACCCGATACTGGCCCGTAACATTTCTCGCAGGGCATCTCGAGCCCTCCGCTTACCCTGGACGACTTCCTTGACTTCCCGTGTGATGGGCATTTCCACCTGGAATTTTTCGGCAAGCGCCATCACGGCCCCCGCGCTTTTGACACCTTCTGCGACCATAAACATGTCGGCAATGATGTCATCAATGCTGCGGCCCTTACCGAGTTGGAACCCGACTGTCCGATTTCGGCTTTGGGCGCTGGTACAGGTGGCAACCAGATCACCCATACCGGTCAACCCGGCAAACGTCTGGACTTCACCGCCCATCGCCGTACCCAGCCGGGTAATTTCAGCCAGTCCGCGGGTGATAAAGGCCGCCCGGGTATTATCACCCGAGCCAAGTCCGTCACCTATGCCGGCGGCAATGGCAATGATGTTCTTGAGTGCGCCACCGAGTTCGCAACCAGTGACATCGTGGTTGGTATAGACCCGGAAAAGGCCGCTGTGAAACAACTTTTGTAAATCCTTGATAATGTCCTGATTTTCCATGGCAAGTACACTGGCAGCGGCAAACCCGTCCATGATTTCCCGGGCGAGGTTGGGTCCCGTCAATACTCCGCAAGGCTGCTCCGGCGTCAAATCCCGGATAATTTCAGTCATCCTCAATCCCGAATTCAATTCCAGGCCTTTGGTGAGACTGATAATGGGTACCCCCGGCCGAATCAATGTTCTGAGTTCCTGCAGCACGTTTCTGAAGGACTGCGATGGAATACCCATGACAATGGAATCCACTTCATGGACAGCTTCCTCAAGATCATGGGTTGCACTCAGTTTTGCAGCTAATTGAGCACCCGGAAGGTATTTGCTGTTGGTGTGTGCCTGATTGATTTCATCAACCGTGTCTGCATTTCTCGCCCACAATATGCACCTGGCATTCCGGGACACCAGCGAGGCGACAGTAGTACCCCAACTACCACCACCAATTACCCCGACTTTTTTATCCTGTACCATGGGAAAATTCAGTTACGCCCATTCCTGTTCGCAGATGATTCTCTGCAATGAATAAATTATCACAGCTTATGCTGTCGGGCTATAGAGTTGCTGATCTTTATCAATGACGTGCAGTAGTCAGCGATAGAATTCCAGATGGAAACGAACGTCTCCCATAACCTCGAGTTCATGGGGAACTTGCGGCTCAACGACCCCGCTCCTGTCCGGCGAAAGTTCGTGCTCCTCAATCCGCGGTTCAAGAATGCGGTATAGAATCCTGCCCTGCGTAACAACGATGTTTGCCCAGGTCATGGTTTTGGTCCGGTGAGAATCAAGCAGGTTTTCTGGAATCGACTGATCGGAAAATTTGGGGCTCCTGGCATAATATGCAACCCCGGACGGTAGTGTTTTCATGACAGTCCCCCTTGGGTATTCAGATGTCGGTTCTCGTTATCATCTTATAATCTGCACCAGTACTGTCAACCGATTCACGATAAATACCCAGCGCGTTTAAAATGGTAATATGGGTTTTAATTTTACGAGAGAAACAATGGCCTGGAGGCGGCTATCAGATGAATGATCGTATTCATTGGCGCCCAATAACGGGTATGCCCGATGGCGCCCATGACTGGGGCAGCAAGGAATATCAGGATCGGGTGGCTGAATGGCATCATCACAGGCATCGGCTTGAGGACCCTGCGCTGGACAAAACGATTATGGAATTGTGGTCAAAGGAGAATCGACGTCTGTTTGCTATCGAAAATGGACAGATTGAAAACCTCTACCTGTTCCGTAGGGGAATCACTGAAGAACTGATCACGCATGGCCTTGAAGGAGCCCGCATAAGCCATACGGTTGCCAGTGAAGTGGCGGATGACAAGACGCTGAGTGGTCTGTTGACCGATCAGGAGAACGCACTGGAAATGGTCTTTGATGCTGTAAAGCAGGTTCGACCGTTGTCGCATTCGGTTATCCGTGAATGGCATGCCTTGCTGACCCGGAATCAAGAAAGTGCGGCAGGGATCAGCAATGGAAAACGTGTTCGGATACCATTGCGCAAGGGCGTTTACAAGATACGTCCGAATAATCCACGTCGACCGGATGGTCTTATTCACGAATACTGCCCACCGGAACATGTGCAAAGTGAAATGGATCGGTTACTGGCGATGTACGAAGATATCCGGGTGGTGGGATACCCCACTGAAGTAGAAGCTGCCTGGTTGCATCATCGGTATATCAGCATACATCCTTTTCAGGACGGTAACGGACGTACCGCCCGCCTGCTGATGGCGTATGTCTATATACAGCGAGGAGAATTCCCACCAGTTGTGCCTGCCAGTAATAAACCCGCTTACATTGCAATGCTGGAGGAAGCAGATAAGGGTGATTTGCAACCATTTACCCAGTACCTGTCCGGTTTAGCAACCGTAGCGTTGGTCGCCGGTATCACTGCTGCACGAAATACGATAGCCCATGGATCATATTTCCGCCACAGTAATGGAGATGGTTCTCTCAAGCCGAGTAACGGCAATTGGCAACGCCTCCCAAAAGATAAAGGGGACGGTATGGAGCCACGCTGAACACCTGACACAGGCATCATGACGTAGCAGAATCGCCCCATATTGGGTTTTACCTGGCAAGACTCCTGATTTTTGCACGCTTATGGGAGGTGAAAAAGTGCAAAATGAAATCCAACCTGTTTAAGCCTGAGTACCGACGTATTGAATTATAAGGACAGTTTAAATTTTATGGCAAAGTAGTGTGATTCTTAGATGAGTCAATACTACTGGTAAGGAGAATTGTCGCCGAACAGAAAAAATCTGACCGTTTGCCCAAAACCGGGAAAATTGGATAGGTTGATCCTCATGTCCACCTGAGAATCATGTAGTACGTCGGAAACACGGCAATACCGCATGCGACGATAGCCGTAAAAGCGCCAAACAGGGCAGTGGGTCCCCAACCTATCGCAAGCCACATGATATTGTTGACCACCGGCTCAACGCGGCCGACTGCAACCACAATGGGGATGAGGATCATGTAGCTCGTAAATTGGCCAGCCTTGTTGTACTGTTTGCAGAAGGTCCAGTAGCCTTGCTGGCGAAGGTCATCCAGACGTTGACCGAGCGCCGCCAGACGTCGCGTCTTGAGCATGCCACCACTGAACACCAAGACGATCCCAATGAAAAAAGCGACGACTTCCGGCATCACAAACGCGTAGACCGACGTCAGGTCCGTATAGGGGTTCCCCTCGACGATGCCGAACCTCTCAATGCGTTCAGGGAGGTGGTATATCCCTAACCATGTAATCCAAAGATCCAAAGCAGTCGTTGGAACGAACCATGCCGTGAAAAGCATCGCGAGCCGACCGGCATGCGAGTGGCAAGCCTGAGTTATCAAGGTCTTCAATTGCGTACCCTACTTGCTACTGAAAAAGTCTGTGTACATAGATGAAATAATATATTTTCTTATGCTGAGAGCAAAGTGACAGGCTGCACCGACGAGTTGGGTTACCAAAAATAGTGGGGTCGGAGTAAAGTGCCGAAGTAAAACGTCACGCTTTTGCAGCAACGTTGAGTTTTACTCCGGCACTTTACTCCGACCCCGTTTGTTCGTAAAAGAATCCTTCATAGACAAAGGTGCCGCTGATTTTTTTGCAGTCGGATTCCGAAACCCCTGCCCGGCAGGCCGTTTCATACCATGTGCTCTTGATCTGTTTTTGCATGTTATCCAGAATGTTTGCCGCTGCGTCTTTATCCAGCAGAACCGGTTTGATTGAGACAGCAGGTTTGCCGCCTTGGCGCGGCGGCCGTCATCCCCGCAGATCATGGCCAGATCGCGTCGTTCAATGCTGACAGGCGAGAAGGGAGTCAAATCGTAAGCAGGAGATAATTCCCAGTCATGCCCTTTCGCAATAACGGCGTGATTGCGCGGGTGATCATCAATATTGGAGATTAATGCATTGAAACACATACGCCGAAACAGTTCCTCGGCATTCTCACCCGGCGTTGCAGACATTCGGCGCAACTCTTCTGCCAGCACAGGGTAAGACCATTTCCTGCGTGCAGAGTGAGTATCCTCAGCGCGCAACAAGGTCAAGGCACTGAGCATGCGGGCGCGGGTATAGCCTTCCCCGGTTTTCTCCCGGTCGAAGCGTTTGACGAGCAACACATCACGATTCCCGACTTGAACGACGGTGCTTGTGGCTGACGTGAGGCCACAAGACCGGGCGAGCATCAACATTGCATGTTCCACCCGGGCGTTGTTCCACTTATCATCCTCGCGATTAAACTTTGCCAGCCACAATCCCTCATAATCTTCGACAACCGTCTTGGGCCGTGCCCCACCCATGGAGGTGCCGACCAACATCAGGTCAAAAACCTGTTCCTTATACGACTCATCGGGAAGCGGTTCGTCATTAACTACAGCCATTGCAACATTTTGCAGTTGCGCCAGATCCAGGGTTTGATTGAACCCGGGTGATTCAGTCGGCGCTATCGGACTCAAGCCAAAACCCAAGGCGCCTGCCCGATCATCCGGCGACAGAAGCAAATAATCCAGTTCGCTCAGTTCAGGCTTTCCCGCATGCCGTTCCAGGACCTGCCGTCCCCAGTGGTCCGGGCCGGCATCCCGGAAGGCGCCGAACACGCCCTTCAAAGCGCGCGTTTCATAAACACGGTCAGAAAGTTTCAACTCGATAGGGTCAATCGGCACCTTGTCCTGTCGGTCCAGATAGCTTCTCCCGTAGACAAACATCCCGTGAGGCAGGCCTGACTTATCAGGCCGAATGACCAATTTACCCGCAGTGACCGGTCTTGTCTCACCTGGCAAGTTGATATAGACAAAACATTCGGACTGATTGAATTCAGAAATCATTGTCCAGTATGGTCCGGTTGCGGGCACGTTGTCGTTCTTTTTCTGCCAAGTAGGACAAGCCTGTCTCGTCTTTGCCCGGGTCCGCCAGTTCCAATGCGGGGTCCAACAGATCGTAGGCCCACAGCAGCGCGATATAGACTCCAACACCGGTTGATACCCTGCCTTGCTCAGCGGCTCGAATTGCCCGGGATCCTGCGCCGATTATCTCTGCTACATGTTCAATGCTCAGGTTGCGCCGCAAGCGCGCAGTGCGCAGGTTGGCGCCAATCTGTCTGATGGTCTGTTCGACCGGGTAGGGCGGGGATGTTGTGAGGGCGTTCCGTGTAGACATAGCACTTCAAGAGCAAATTAATTGATATAAACAGCTTTTGAAAGCATATTACGATATATCTGACACTGCAAGTCCTTATCGACTGGCGCCTTCATCCAAGTCAGGGAATTGCTTCAAAAAATAGTGGGGTCAGAGTAAAGTGCCGGAGTAAAACTCAACGTTGCTGCAAAAGCGTGACGTTTTACTCCGGCACTTTACTCCGACCCGTTTGTTCGAATAATTTAGGTCGCACCCGCGTCGTTTCGAGTTTGGACCGTCAATGCTGTCAACTTTTCAATGCTGCCCAGCTTGGGTCATGATTCGTCGGTCGCGTCCTCGTCTAGCTCCATGGGTGGCAGGTCCACGAACACGGTGTTCCGCAGCAGAAACATGTTCGGGACGCAAGCCTCGCTGTCGTCGTTCGTGGCCAACACGGTACTGGTCGCCTCCACCGCCTTGACCTCCCCTTTCAGACCCTCGACCTCGATCCGGGTTCCGGGGGAGAAGGTGTCGCGCAGGTAGGCTCCAGCGATCACATTGCCTGCGACATCTCGTGAACCGAGACCGAATGCGAGTGCAGCGGCGACGCCGGCCGACAGGATTACGACACCGACGGCGACGGTGAGCAGTTCAGTCTCCAGGTCGAGCTGGCCGACGGCCAGAGCGGCCGCGATTACGGCGAGCAGCACGTAGGTTGTTTGCCCAAGGGTGTTCGCATGGCGCGAGCCTATGTTGGCGGCAGCTCCACGCACCGCATCGCGGGCAAAAGTCGCGACAAACAAGCCTATCGATAGGATGAACACTGCGCCGAGGACCCGCGGCAGATACTGGACGAGGCTGTTGATTGTCGCGGACAGCCGGTCGAGCCCAAGCGACTCCGACGCGGACAGCAGGAATGTCAGCATGAGAATCCAGAAGACGATCCGTCCGAGTATGTAACTCGCGGTCCTCTCCACGTTGATTTGCTTGAGCAGCTTTACGATCCCGGTTCGCTCGCTGAGGTGGTCAAGGCCCAAGGCGGCCAGGAGGCGACGAACCACGGACGATGCGATCTTGGCAACGATGTAGCCCAGGGTGAGGATGACCAGTGCACCAGCGAGATTGGGGAGAAAGGCGGCGATTTCGCTCCATGTGGATGTGAGCGCGGCGAATGCACCCTCGCCGAGGTTGTTTATCGAATCCAGCATTTTGTGTCTCCTTGGGGATGTGGCGTTGGGAAAAGGAAGAACGTGTCAGTGACCATGCGAGGCCAGCGCTTGACCACGGGACGGATACGGAAGCCAATCGGAACCGCGAGTACCGCAGCGCCGTGGTCGGTCAGGCGCACAGTAGAGAGCCGGGGACCGACCAGAAGAAACGTCGGACTCGCGGTCAACTGGATTCCGCCTCAATGTCGTCTACGGTCTCGATGTCAAACAACGGGTCGTCCGCGATTTCGCTATCGTGGGACGCGATTTCTCCCTCGACCTCCGATGCCGTACGGAAACGCGCGAGATGGAACAGCGCATCGCCTTCATTCACCAGAGGCATTTTGCTGACGCAGATGACGATGCCCTCGAACGGCGCCGCAAGCACGGTGTCGTCCGACGTGAACGGAGCGGAGACGACACCCAGCGTCTCGCCTTTTCGGACTTGCGAGCCGAGGCGGGTCAATGGTCGAAACAGACCGTCGGCGGGAGACCGGAACCAGCTGGTCGTGTTGGCGACGTAAGGTTCGGCGCGCGCCGCGCGGCTCCGACGGGACGGCAACATTTCGAGCGTGCGCATGACGTTAACCACGCCGCGCACTCCGGCGACGATTGCTTTCTCATCGAGACGCAGTGCCTCGCCGGCTTCGTATGTGATGACCGGGATGTCGATTTTGCCAGCTTCGGCGCGCAGGCTGCCGTCGAGAAGCCCGGAGTCGACGATGACGGGAATGGCGAATCCGCGCGCCATCTCCTCGACACCCGGTTGGTCGAGTGTGGCCCGTATCTGGGGCAGGTTCTCGCGGTTGATGGCGGCCGTGTGCAGGTCGATGATATGTGTGCATCGGGTGACGACCGATTCGAAAAACACATTGGCGGTGCGCGCCGCAACTGAGCCCTTCACCAAGCCGGGAAAGCTGCGGTTGAGGTCGCGGCGGTCCGGCAGATAGCGTGACTGGCTCAGGAAGCCAAACAGGTTTACGATCGGCACGAGAACCAGAGTGCCGTGCAGTCGGTTTAGTGCCGTCAGCGTTCGCAGGCGGCGGATAATCTCGATGCCGTTGATCTCGTCGCCGTGAATGGCGGCGCTGATGAGGAGAACCGGACCATCCCATCGTCCGCGGATCACTTCCACGGGCATGTCGAGCGGCGCCTGCGTATATAGCTGGGCCATTGGCAGTTCGAACTGCAGGCGCTCGCCCCCGCGCACGCGCCGACCGGCGATCTGGAACGGACCCTGTAGCGTGGCTATGCGGCGACGTGTTACTCCCGCTTCAGGTTCTGTGGCCAGCACTGTCATGGGCGCCTTCGCGCCGGTTGCCTTATCCTGTGCCACGGGTCTGGGTCCTTCCGCGGCGGGCATGCCGCTCAATGAATTGGATGATGAGATCGGCAACATTGATGTCGGTCGACTCTTCGATGCCCTCAAGGCCCGGAGAACTGTTGACTTCGAGGACGAGTGGCCCGTGGTTCGAGCGGATGAGGTCGACGCCGGCCATGTTGAGGCCCATCGCCCGCGCCGCGCCGACTGCGGTGCGGCGCTCGGCCGGCGTGATGCGCGCCATCTGTGCAGAACCGCCACGGTGGAGGTTGGAGCGGAACTCCCCCGGCTGTGCCTGGCGGCGCATCGCCGCCACGACCCGGTCGCCAATCACGAAGCAGCGGATGTCCGCCCCACCGGCCTCCGCTATGTACTCTTGCACCATGATGTTGACGTCGATGCCGAAGAATGCCTCGATGACGCTCTCGGCAGCTTTGCGTGTCTCGCAGAGCACGACCCCCACGCCCTGCGTCCCTTCCAGGAGCTTCACGACCAGCGGCGCTCCGCCGACCATGTTGATGAGATCCGGTATGTCGTCGGTCGTGTGCGCAAAGCCCGTGACCGGCAGGCCAATATCCCGGCGCGCCAGCAGCTGCATGGAGCGTAGCTTATCGCGGGAGCGCGAGATGGCGACGGACTCATTGACAGCATAGACGCCCATCATTTCAAACTGGCGCACCACGGCGGTGCCGTAGAACGTGATGGACGCGCCGATGCGGGGTATGACGGCATCGAAGTCGTCGAGCGGCTTGCCCCGGTAGTTGATGGAAGGTCTCGCGGTGGCCATGTTCATGTAGCAGCGCAGCGTGTCGACGATTTTGACATCGTGACCGCGTGCGCTGGCCGCTTCGACGAGGCGCCGGGTGGAATAGAGCTTGGAACTGCGGGAAAGGATGGCGATTTTCACTATATAGTCTCCGTTTTGTGTGCCACCTGTGGGATACCGGCGACGTAGGAAAGGGCGGGGTCGACCGTAAATCGGTTACGGATAGCAGTGCGTCCGAGCAACATGGCGAAACTCATGTCGCCGCGATCCGCGAGTGTGATCTCGATCGGCCAGGTCCCGGGTCTTGCACCGATCGCCACGGTAGTTTCGATCACGAACCGTTCCTCAGCATGGCCACCGGAGTCCTTGACGACGCGCTTTTCCGTGACCGGGGCAGCGCAGACGAGGTCGCGCGCGCGGGGCTGGTGCAACGTGAACCTCACCCACGGGACTCCGTCGAAGTCGAAGGGCTCGATATGCCGGGCGTTCAGCGCCGAAGTTCGTGCGCCGGTATCAACCTTGACGCGGATGGCGGGAATGCCGATGGTAGGGAGCCTCACCCATTCCCGCCATCCAAGCAATTCTCGGGATCGAGGGGGTTTCACGGAGCCGGTCGGGGTGGTCATGGCTCTTCGCGTTCGGATCGTTGGGAAGTGAGCGCAGCAGCGATGAGGCCGGCTGGCGCGGCGACGATACCAAGCGACAATAGCAGGACAAGGGAGGCGAAAGCCTTTCCACCGGGCGTTGTGGGATACGCATCGCCATAGCCGACCGTGGTCAGAGAGACGATGGCCCACCAGAGGCAATCGCCGAACGTCGCGAACTCTTCGGGCTGCGCCTCGTGTTCGAAGTAGTGAATACCGAATGCCGAGAGATACAGGACGGTGCCCGCAGTGGCGCCTAGCAGGGCGAACTCTTCGCGGACGGATCGCAGGGCTCTGCCCAGGCGCGCGGCCGCAGTGTTATAGCGACCCACCTTGAGAAGCGCGAACAGCCGGAAGATTCGCAGCAGGCGGAGTGCCATGAGATCGCTGCTACCGGCAAGAATGAGCAAACCGGGAATACCCGCGAGAAGATCGACCACTCCGAACAGGCTGAACGCGTATTTTCGGCCGCCGAGATAGAGTCTCGCCGCATACTCGACGGTGAAGAGTACGGATAGCACGGTCTCGAACTGCCTGAGCATCCATGCCACGTCGGATGCATCGTCGAGTTCCGTACCGACTACGAGCGAAACGGCTGACAGCACTATGAACGGTGCTGAGACGAAATCGAGCCGTTTGACGATAGCCAACCTGCGTTCGGGATTCAGATCCATCGTTTGCGCCTGAAAAAGAACGCCTGGATGACGACAGCGACGAACATCACGGTCAGTATCACGAAGTAGCCATTGCGCGTGGTGAGTTCGGGCATGTTCTGGAAGTTCATGCCGTAGATACCCGCGAGAAGCGTGAGTGGAACGAAGATCACCGTGATAACGGTGAGGATCTGCATGACCCGATTGAGGCGATGCGCGGACATCGCGAGATAGCCGTCAGTCAGGTCGCCTGCTGTGCCCGCGTGCATGGTCGCAAGACTGAGTAGGCGGTGGGACTGTTCGCGGAATGCATCGAGGTCCCGCTCGTGCTGGAGGGTGTGCTCTGGGTCCGGATGTTCTTCCAGCCGCCCGGCGATGCGCTCGTGGCTTCGGCCCGTACGCGCCAGGAGTCGCAGCTCCCGCTTGAATGCAGTCAACTGTTCGAGGATCGTGTCGTCCGGGTCGCCGAAGACACGATCCTCGATGTCGTCCAGGGTGGGTTCGTACCGGTCCGCTGCGTCGAGGAGGTGTGTGGCGGCGAGACGCCCGGTGGCCAATGCCAGTCCTTGCGGTGATGTTGGCGATGCGGGTCTCCCCAGACTTTCGGTGAGGGCGGCGACCGTGGGCGATGGCGATGCGTGGCAGGTGGCGACGAATCGGTCGGTGACGAACACCGCAAGGGGATGGGTAATAGCCGGCGAGGTGATGAACTCATGGTACACCACCAGCAACGTGTCGCCGAAGCCGGTGGCCGTTGGCGGAACCTCGGGCTGCAGAGCACTCCTAATGGCGGGCCGCTCGACACCAAGGGCCGCAAGGACAGGTTCAGCAACGGCGACGGAGCCTTCGATGTCGACCCAGAGCCAGGACCCGTCGGACAGCGTCAGTGTTTTGGCGAGATCGACACCACCGCGCTTCAATGGGCGTCCTTCGGCATCAAGGATCACGGCTCCCACCTGAGGGTCTGGCGTCGCCGGCTGCGACCCTGGTCGTTCGCTGGCCAACGCGTGGACAGCAGCCGCCACGCCGTCGATGATGGTCTGCATTGCGGTTCCCAATGCCCCGAGCGCTGTCGATGCGGTGTGGCTTCGAAGTCTCATCCATACCCCCTTACACCAAATCCTGGTGCCGCTGGCGCAGTCGCTCTATGGCCCGCCGATAGGCCATTTTCACAGCGCTCTCGCCCATGCCCATGATGTGGGCGATGGCAGGGTAGTCGAGTTCCTCGACGAGTCGGAACGCGAGAATTGATCGATCCCGGAGGTTGAGCCCTTCGATCAATGCGTCGAACGAGGCTGTTTCCAGGGAAGTGCTTTCTGCATCCGATCTTGCTTGCAGTTCCGTCCCAATGCGTTGGCGCCAGACCCGGGCCTTCTCGCGTTGGCGACGCTCCGCCGCGAGGTGTGAGTTCGCTGTGTTGACCAGCGTGCGCTGGAGCCACGCGTCGAACCTGGCGGGCTCGCGGAGCGCCGGGAGTCCGTGGAATACCTTGAGCATCGTTTCCTGGGCGACAGTGTCTGCGTCGTCCCGGCTGCCGGTGATGGCACGGGCCAGACGGCGAATCCGAGGATAGCAATGCGCGGCCAGTCGTTCGAACGCGGCGGTACGGTAAGGCAACTCGATCCGCGCGAGGGCAACAAGCTGGGCGACGTCCCGATCCACGGAAGGTCGGCAGCGGGTAGCAGTCTGAACCCACGCCGCCTAGACGCCCGGCTCTGTGCCGTGCGTGGTGATGTGCACGTTTTCGCGCACCAGCGTCATGTTCGGAACGCTGGTTTCGCCGTCTTCGGTAACCACAACGGTGCTGAGCGCCTCGACTGCCTTGACTTCTCCCTGGACGCCGGCGACGGTAATTTGGGTGCCTTCAGGAAGTGAGTCGCGCAGGTACGCGCCAGCAAGGACGTTCGCGGCGACTTCCCGAGAGCCGAGGCCGAAGGCAAGTGCAATAGCGACGCCGGCAGCAGTCAAGACGACGGTAACAGCGACCGTCAGCAGGACTGTCTCGAGTTCCAGTTGACCGACTGCCAAGGCAATGGCAATGACGGCAAGCAGGACGTAGGCAGCCTGACCGATGGCATGGGCGTGCTCCGATCCTATGTTGGTCATTCCCGCGCGCACGGTATCGCGGGTGAAGGTTGCGACGAACAGGCCAATGGATAATATGAGAATCGCACCGAGTACGCGCGGCAGGTAGCGTACGAGGCTGTCGATGGTCTCGGAGAGGCGCTCGAGCCCTAGCGACTCGGAGGCGGACAGGAGAAATGCGAGCATGAGAATCCAGAAAACCACGGCCGCAAAGATGCCGCTTGCGGGCCGGTTGACATTCATTCTGGTGAGTTGGTCGGCGACGCCTGTCTTCTCCGCGAGATGGTCAAACCCTATTGCCGACAGCAGACGGCGTACGACAGCGGACAGAATCCTGGCGACCACGTAGCCGACTGCGAGGATGACGAGTGCGCCGACGAAGTTGGGTGCGAAGGCGGCAACCTCGCTCCACATGGTGGTCAAGGCAACCAACGTTCCCTGACCAAGGTCTCCTATTGAATCAATCATTATTGCCTCCGGTTTCAATGTGGGGGGATTGCGCTCGACGCGTCGGTTGTGACCGTCTGCGCTGCGCGTGTCTGGAGACCACGACGACGAGGCTTAGCACTAACCGAACCATGCCGCTGAACGCGAAGCCCAGTACATCGCGGACGGCAAGTTGCGCACGTGCGCGCTCCATGACCTGACGAACGCCGTCTTCCGCGGACAATCCGTCTTGGGACGGCAGATGCTGACGATAGATGTCGCGGGCGGTCGCTTCGTTCCGAGGTTCATTCACGCGGTGTTCCCCTGTACGGAATTAAGGTCGTGCTCGGTGTCGCTGACCAGAGTACTATGGATCTCGGCAATCATGCGGACCACCTCGCCCGCGCCGAACAGGGCGATGCCGATACCCATATTGGCAAGCATGGTCAGAAACCAGTCCCACCATCCATTGATTTCCGAACCGAATAGTGGCCACAGCGGTGCGAACACCACCAGGACGAGGCCCGTGGCTCTCAATGCGATCTGGAGCGGTCGGGTAGCCTGGGAACCATGAAGAGACAGAGAACGCACCCATCGCCACAAACGCGTTGCTGACTCCCTCCCGGGATGTACACGTTGACGTATCGTTTGCAACACATCATCTGCTAACTGCGACCGCGTTGATTTGCTTTCTGTGCTGTTTGCGGATGGTGAGGGACTTGAATCTTCTGGGCGTGGAGCCTCGGGGTCGTCGGCGTCTCTGTCGGTCATGAAAAACCCTCCTCTTGGCAGTTCCTCGGCGGGACATGCGTAGCTATTATAGTTGAATAGACACACCGAGTTACGAATTCGTCACACTCAATTCGCCGGAGGAAGCGATTCCCGCGTTGTGGCCGCACCCAATCGGGTCGACGACGATTGCTTGTTGGGACGCGCAGTCACTACCTGATCCTCGCGGTCGGCAGCGAGATCAAACACCGCGGACATGTGATCGGCACAGGTCTGCCGGACGTCTTCCCAGTGATGCCACCTCGGGTCCAGTTGCTGTAGCGCCGATTCGCCATTCGGCTGCGGGTACAGCCGGTCGAAATCTTCCAGCGCCTTGGCTGTCTCCGCCGCGCCCAGGTGATCGGCAAGGGCCGCG
Organism: Gammaproteobacteria bacterium; assembly: GCA_026713185.1. Classification (GTDB taxonomy): domain Bacteria; phylum Pseudomonadota; class Gammaproteobacteria; order Pseudomonadales; family Azotimanducaceae; genus UBA7455. The sequence continues at coordinate 14,411 of JAPOOX010000258.1, read as the reverse complement.
AAGTCTACGTAGTCGCGTGTCGCATTGCGCTTGAGGATGAGAACGGCCTTGATGCGCAGAGTCTCTGCGGCGGTCGGGATCCGCAGGCGCACTCCACCGATCTCAAGGGTCTCGGTTTCGAGGGGCGCCTCGCGGATGAGTTGCCGGATACCGGTTTCGATGCCATCCAGGCTCCCCAGGATCATGACTGGCCTGGTCATCCGCGCCGTCTTCCAGCCCGCGACTGACTCCAGGTCCGCCAGAACATCAGCGAAATGTATCTGCAGGTCGTTCAGCACAGGGTCGTGAACGAGGGATCTCCGGTGTCCTGCGTGGAGGGTTGCGGCCGTTCCCCCGACCAGCACGGCGTTGAGGACGATTGCTTGCAGCCGGGCTGCTGCCGACAGCAGTGCGTCCCAGTCAGGCAGCCTGCCGGCGGGAGGCGGCATAGTTTTTCCAGAAGTGAAAGCGTTGTGCACCCGGACCGCTGGTGCGTGCTCTACAGATTTGTTCGATTCTCGGCAGCACCTCGGGGTCCTCCAGCGCGGCGCGGCGCAGCGATACCCAGTCGCGCCACTGACCGCGCGCGATGATGTCATCAATGGCCGCCAGTGTAAGGCGTGAGTGGTTGAGGTGGCGGTGCTTCATGGGTCGATTTTAGCATGGCGTTCCGAATTTTGGGGCATAGAGATCGCCCTCGCGCTGCCGCACCTCCGCCAAACCTCGGCTACACTGACCTTATGAGGGCTCCAGAGCGATTCCTACGCCCGTTACGGCCTTGCGATGTCTATCGAAAAGACGCGCTTTAACCGTTGCGCCCATGTCATCGAGTAAGCCTTGTGAACAGGCTTGTCCGTTTGCAATCGTGGATTTATTTTTGTTCAATGCTTATTGCCCACCTCGCCGAGGGGTACTCGACATGAAACCGAATATAGTCTTCGCCTTTGCTGACGATTGGGGGCGGTACGCCAGCGCCTACGCGGAACACGAGGGTACGGGCTCTCTCAATGAACTGATCAGCACGCCCAATTTCGATCGTGTGGCGAAGGAGGGGGCCCTGTTCACCAATGCCCTGGTGCCCGCCCCGACCTGTACGCCTTGTCGCAGCTCAATCCTCTCAGGGCAGTATTTCTGGCAGACCGGGCTGGGCGCCATTCTCGTTGGCGCCGTCTGGGACGAGTCCATACCCACATACCCCCTGGAGTTGGAGTCGAAAGGAGGTTACTTCATCGGGTACCAGTACAAGGTCTGGAGTCCCGGGCGATCCAACAACGCCCCGATCGGCGCGACAAGAACCCGTTACCAACCAGCCGGTGGCAAGTTCAACAATTTCTCGCACTGGGTAACCAGGCATGCCGACGAACTGGGTGTTGACGGGGCAAAGGACGTCCTTTACGAGGAGACCCGCCAGAATTTTCGCGCCTTCCTCAAGGCTCGCCCGGACGACCAGCCGTTCTGCTATTGGTGGGGTCCTACGAATACGCACCGCACCTGGGAGCGGGGCTCAGGCATGGCTTTGTGGGGTATGAATCCTGACGATCTACAGGACCGGCTCCCGGCATTCATGCCGGATGTCCACGAGGTCCGGGAAGATACTTGCGATTACCTCGGCGAATGCCTCGCGGTCGATCAGGGCATTGGTATTCTGCTTGACGAACTCAATTCTGCGGGCGAATTGGAGAACACGCTCTTCGTCGTTAGCGGCGACCATGGTATACCCGGGATGCCCCGTGCCAAGTGCAATCTCTACAACATCGGCTGCGAGGCGGCGCTCGCGATGCGTTGGCCGGGCGTGATCGAACCCGGCAGGGTGGTGCATGACTTCGTCAATCTGATGGACCTGGCCCCCACCTTCTGTCAGGCAGGGGGTATAGACATCCCGGAGGACATGACGGCACACAGTCTGATGCCGCTACTGACGAGCACAGCGAGCGGCCAGGTCGAGCCTGAGCGAGACTTCGTGGTGACCGGGCGCGAACGTCATGTCCACCATGCCCGGGACGGGATGCTCCCCTATCCCCAGCGCTCGGTCCGCACCAGGGATTTTATCTACATCATCAATTTCGAACCCGATCGCTGGCCCATGGGAGACCCAAGGGGGTTGGATGACTCGAACGCACCGACTCCGGACTACGAGGCGCTGGCCTATGACACGATGGTCGCTTACCGCGACCTGGATGCAAGTCCCACCAAGGCATGGATGATCCATCACCGTGGAGACCGGGAAGTGAAGCCGCTACTCGAGCTTGCGGTGGGCAAGCGGCCTCGCGAGGAACTCTATGACCTCAATGAAGATCCCCACTACATGAAGAACGTCGCCGACGATCCAGCATATGCCAACGTGCGTCGGGCCATGGAAGTGCGATTAATGAAAATTCTTGTCGAGCAGCACGACCCGAGGGTAACGGAACAGCCCTGCCGATTCGAGTCCGCCCCATACGCGGGCCCATTAGCCGAATTCCAGATGCCGGACTGGTCGTAGGTGGCCATGGTCAGGTCAGGTAGGCCTTGACAGCCTGACACGCCCTGACATGGTCCTGACGCCACTGGAGTATAGGCACCATTAACGCCCTATCCAGCGAAATTGCAAGTAAGGTCTGACAGCTACAGATGGCGGAGAAGGAGGGATTCGAACCCTCGATGGGCTTTTAACCAAAAATAGTGGGGTCGGAGTAAAGTCAACGTTGTAATGCGGAACATACAGTGGGTTGGTTGCTCGAAATTTCGGATTAGTTCGCGTAGACCTGCCCCCGGCTTTCGCGATCAACGGGGAATTAATGTTAGTGACCATTAGCGGATCAGTTCGTCTCCCAATGAAATTGTCAGATTACTGGGAGTTTCGGCATAAACATACGTACGAGAGTACGAGCCAGTAAAGTTTCCAAGGTTGCAGAGAGATAGAAGTTTCTCTTTAATTGCTGCACTTCAAAGCCGTTTGTCAGGGAGATTTTCATGAAGGGAAACATGTGTGTCGTGCGCCTGTGGACTTGATTCCAGAGAAGTTACGTCAATCGCTCGAAGACCGTGAAGTTGTGTTCTTCTGCGGTGCGGGCGTCTCGAAGGGTGCTGGCTTACCGTCGTTCGAAGGATTGGTGAAGTCCATTCTCACGGATCTTCTGCCCCCCAAGGACAACTGCAAACCGGGGTCGATGGAAGCACTGACCTGGGAAACATTTGATCAGAAGCGATACGATGAGGCGCTGAGTATTCTGGAGACACCTAATCTAGATGGCTACGATCCAAAGAAGGTGCGTGAACGTGTACGCTATTATCTCTCCAAGCAAGCAAGAGCGCTCCATAATCACGAGACGCTGGTTCGATTGGCGGACCTTGATTCCAAGGATGGACGTTTAGTCACCACAAATTTCGATACACTTTTCGAAAGGGCATATCGGAAGCTGAGGCGTGACAAACATTTTGATAGAGAAATGACTGTTTCTGTTGCGCCCGCTTTACCGCCGGCTAAACCAAAGACATTCAAAGGGTTGGTGTATCTACACGGCAGATTGGGTAGCTCGCCCGTTGACCGAGAACTGGTATTGACGACAGGTGATTTCGGCATGGCTTACATGCTGGAAGGGTGGGCGCTCCGGTTTGTCGTCGAGCTATTCCGGCACTTCCATGTCGTGTTCATTGGATACAGTTTGGAAGATCCAACAATGAGCTACTTGGTGAGAGCATTGGCGGTGGCAAGGGAAAGAGATTCGCAGCAATTCAAAGAGCCTTTCGCATTCACCTCTTACGAAAGCAATGCCGATAGTGGCACACGAGAAAAGTCAGAAAGGGAGTGGAAACTTTCCGGAATTACGCCTCTTCCGTTTGATAAGAAGGGGAACTACGATGCGTTTTGGACGGAATTGGAAGCTTGGGCAAACGATCATCGTCAGGGAATATCAGACCGTAAACAGAAAGTGGCACTCCTTGGGCAGAATCCGCCTGCGTCGAGTGAGGAGGATACGACCGTACGGGAGATGGTTTGGGCACTCAAAGACCCCAAGGTTGCAAAGTACTTCGCAGACCTCAATGGAGATCGTCGCCCGTCGCCCGAATGGATTCCACACTTACAGAAGCAGGGATTGTTCTGTCTTCCCACTGGTCGAAAGGATGATGGTAAGGAAATCAGTGTATCGCTGGTTGCTCGCCAGCTTAACGATTACGGCGAGCTTCACCCGGCCACACATCAACTGGGACGATGGGTTTGCAATTGTCTGGAGAGCCAGGCGGCAATTGACTGGGTCTTGCGAGAGGGTGCTGTCTTGCACGTCGAGATGCGCAACTTTGTCCAGCAAGAACTAAAGCACAAAGAGGGAACAGGTTTCCCATCGTATGCAAGGAAACTTTGGCAGGTACTGGCAGACTATGGTTACTCGCACATGCTATCGGAAAGGATTGTGAGTGATGATTTAGATTATGGCGACCTTGTCCGTGTGTCATCAAGTGTGCCATTGTCAACATTAACTTTCCTCAATCGCGTGCGGCCAATCCCGACTTTCAAAGTGAAGCCTGACTATCTTCAGGATGAGAGGAACCAGAATCCCGAGTGTCCAAGTGATTGGTACGAGATTGAAATGGAACTGGTTGGTATCAAAGAGGACCATGAATTTAGTGATTATCAAGAGCAATCCGAGGACTGGACTAAATCGTTGGCGATGATGGCCGATGACCTCACCACACGGCTAAACGAAGCAATGGTTTGGTTTCATGAATTCGGTATGGCCAATGAAGACTTCGACAAGACATATTCCCAATATCCATCCGTGAGTCAACATAAGCAGAACGAGTACGCGCCAATCTGGACACATCTAATTGGACTTGTGCGGGATTCGCGTGACGCTCTTCTCGCTTGCGGGGATCAAGCTGCCGAATCACGACTCGTGGGTCGGTGGCGGTCACTTCCATATCCGATTTTTAGGCGTCTCGTTCTGTACACTTCGACGGAGCCATCAGACGCCGATATCGACGGTGGTATGGAGATATTGCTGGATGGCTCCAAGCCTGCACTTTGGGATATCTACACGTTGAGGGAAACGTCGCGATTTCTCAGGAAGCGAGGAGCCGATATAACGTCAGATCGACTTGCTCGTCTTATCGAGGCGATCCTACAGGGTCCTCCAGAGGGCGCGTATAGCGCCGGTTTGTCGGTGAAAGAGAGGGAGAACTGGCGCGACAGAGCAATATTATTGCGTTTGTATAAACTGATAGAGTCTGGAGCAAGACTGCCACAACATGCACTAGAGACGTATGAACACATTCGAGGTGAAAGGCAATGGAATCCATGTGGTGATCAATCTGAGGAATTCGTTGTCTTTGGGTCTTCTAATCTCCACGGCTTTCGCTTTGGAGATGGGGAATCTCTCGAAAATTTTGCTGGTATGACAATTGAGCAATTTCTTAAGTGGTCGGAAACGCAAGCACAGAACGATTCCCATCCATGGGATTGTGGCGGTGGATGGGCCGGGTTTGTCAAGAAGGATTTTTCAGGGGCCTTGCGGTTGTTGAGGGACGCAGCGGCTCGGGGTGTGTGGCCAATTCCTCCGTGGTACATGATTCTCAGCGAATGGAATCAGAACAAAGGGGGAAAGCAGCTGGATGAAGGGCAGAAGGAAGTCGCGATCCTTCTGAGCGGGATGTCGTCGCAAGCATTAACAGGATTAGCAGACCAGGCTGCCAGATGGCTGGAGAATAACCGGCTAAGACTTGGAAAACGTCTCAGACAACAGGTGTGGCGGCGAATATGGAAGGCTTCATTGAATAGTGCTGCACCGAGTGGTGATCTGAATCTTGATACAGCGACAACTCATGCCGGCGGCATTTTGGGAAAGGTGCTATATCAGGAAATGGCGGAACAGATTCCGAAGGCTTTACCGGGGCAGAATACGGGTTTCCCGAGACTGCTCAAATTGGACTTTAATCGGTTGGTCGCTAGCGAGGATCCATCCGTCAAGCTGGCGCGTGTAAGCATGGCGCCAATGTTATTCGCTCTTTTCCGGATTGATCCCGATTGGACGCAGCGTACATTCTTTGTGCGGATGGATCCTGAGGATCAAGAGATGTTTGACCCATACCTGTGGGAGGCGTACTTTCTTCACTTGAGTTGGACGTCAGATCTTCTGAAGGCATTCAAGTCATCATTTCTCAAGGTACTTAAGAATTTAGATCTTATTCCAATTCGAGTACACTCTAAAGCAATCAGAGTATTCGTGCATATGGCGATTCCGATTGGACGAGGGATCGATACGGTAGAGGCGAAAGACGTTTTGTGGCAACTGAGCCCTCGGGGTTTGATTTTTGCTGCGATGGCGCTTCGCGATATTCTCCAGGGTGCGGACAAGAAATCCTCGACACTATGGCGGGAAACGGTTGGTCCGTGGTTCAAAGAGGTGTGGCCTACACGCCCCAAAGATCGATCGCCAGAACTGTCCAGATGGTTAGCGTGGATGGCATCGGAGACAGATGCAGCGTTTCCTGAAGCGGTCGAGACGATTAAGGATGTCCTTATGCAGGAGGAATACAGTTCTGTCCTACGTAAACTTATCGGCAAAGAGAAGGACTGCAAATTGGTAAGACGGTATCCGTGTGCAACGTTGATTCTAATGCATAGGGTAGTACATGATGAAAGTGATGAAGTCTCGCTGGAAAGTTTAGTAGGAATGATTACGGAAGCACAACCCGGTATTAATGACAACGAATTATTTCAGGAATTAAACGATAGACTGGGGTAGACGCGAAGTTGATCGGGAAGCATCCATTCGAATCTTATTGGGTCTTTTGGGTGAGACGAAACTGTTGTCAACGGACAATATTTTGACCCCCTATCGGACAATAAAATTGACCTCCCTAGTTGCCTGAATAGTGGGGTCGGAGTAAAGTGCCGGAGTAAAACTCAACGTTGCTGCAAAAGCGTGACGTTTTACTCCGGCACTTTACTCCGAACCCATTTATTCAGGACGCGTATGAAATCGAGGATACAAAACGGAAGCTGGCGAGCGCACGGTCAACCTCCTGCCACCGGCGCTTGCCGCGCTCAAGGCTCAGAAGGAACATACATTCCTGAAGGGTGCCGAGGTTTTCCAGAATCTGCATACGCGGGTACGATGGACAGGCGACCAGGCGCTTCGTACTCGGCAATGGAACACGCTTTCCCGACGGGCTGGCGTTCGCTATCGTCCACCCGGCCAGATGCGTCATACGTTCGCTTCGATGTCGTTGATGGCGGGCGAGTCACCGCAGTGGGTCGCCGCGCAAATGGGTCATACCGACTGGATGTTCACGGCGCGGGTCTACTATCGGTGGATCCCGAAGGACGCCAGTGATGCCGGGCAGAAAGTCTTGAGTAAATGGGGAAAACAGCAGTGACCCACCAAGGTCTATCTGATTTTTCCGCCGTCGATGCAACGCTTGGCTACCTTTATCAAGTTCGGTCGGCATTGCTCTGGACGCTTAGGCGGCTGAAGACGGACCCCGAGTTCTTAGTCGGCATCGAAACGCTCGACGATGTTACGTTTGAAACAACAGGTGGCGAGCCTACCGAGCTTCTTCAGACTAAGCATCATAAGAGTGGCACCGGTACTTTGACCGATGCCAGTTCGGACCTATGGAAGACGCTGCGCATATGGTTCGAAGGCCGCCTGTCCGGAGAAGTCACCCCGCAAAGCAATCTATACCTTGTCACGACGTCATCCGCGCCAAGCGGAAGTGCGGCATGGAATCTTCGGGCCTCACAGAGAGACGTATTCGCCGCTCAATACACGCTGACCGCAACCGCAACGACGTCTATCAACCAAGCAAACGCCAAGGCCTATGAAGCTTTCCTGGCTGTCGACGAGTCGACAAGGCTCGACATACTTGAAAAAGTAACGGTACTTGATTCCGCACCCTCAGTAACAAACCTCGACGACGAACTTACGCAAGAGGTTTATTGGGCCGCTGGCCGCGAGCACCATGCTGCGTTCCTTCAACGACTTGAAGGTTGGTGGCTCCGCCGTGTTTTGCAGCAGCTTTCTATGGCGGCAACCGACCGTATTGGTTCAGTCGAACTGGAATCGCAGATGTCAGACTTGCGAGAGCAGTTCAAGCAACAAGCACTTCCCATTGACGATGACCTCCTCGAATTCTCCCTTGACGAAGCCAAAAGGGAAGAGCACAAGAACTCGAACTTCGTTCGACAGATTGAACTCACAAAAGCCGGAAAGCGCCGGATCGCGGCTGCAATACGAGACTACTATCGAGCATTCGAACAACGATCTCGTTGGCTGCGAGACGACTTGATCGTCGGCATGGACTTGCACAAATACGAAAAGCGCCTCGTAGAAGAGTGGGAGCTCACGTTCGAGGCCATGCGTGATGAACTCTGGGACTCTGCGACCGCTGACGTGAAGGAGGCTGCGGCTCGCAAGCTTCTCAAATGGGCCGAACAGACGTTGTTACCAATTCGCCCGTATGTGACAGAACCGTTTGTCAGTCGCGGATCTTTGCATATGCTCTCAGACGACCTGCGCGTCGGTTGGCACATCGACTTTCGAGAGCACCTCGCTGATCTACTACGCACTGGGACGGGAGCGACATGACTCAGTGGACCGAGCGATCGAGAGAAGAACAAGTGCTATTGAACCCGGCGTTCTGTTCGTTGCTTCTTTGGTGGGCCGCAAAGGGCTACGTCAGCGTCAATCCTGACGGCTTGTCTTTTGAAGAATCATTCTTGGTCTTGCCAATGGTGCTTCACCGCGCAACAAGAGAAGCACTTCCTCGCGATACTCGCACGTCGTTGGCGGTCTGGATCAGTACCAATCCTCTTGCGCCGGGGCGAATTGCTACCCGGTCGAAGGCGCTCGTCACTTTTACGAGAGAAGGCATTCTATTCGGCGGTATGCAAGGCGCAATCCAGATTGAAAACGGTCGACTTCGACCGAATGACAACTGGCGGCGACCGATCAACCGTTCACTTCAAGATACGAGCGATGAAGTGCGTCTTTGCGCGCGGCGCGCTGATTTCGTTGGTAGGTGGTTTGCCCAGACCGGAAACGGCGCAACCGTGCTTGCGCTAATCGGGGTCCGCCCATGACCATGCAAATTCTCGACATAGTGATTTACAGTCACGACGGCCAACGACGCGTCCTTTCCTTAAGATCTGGACAGGTCAATATCATCACTGGTGCATCGAAAACTGGAAAGTCGGCGCTGGTTGACATCGTCGACTACTGCTTCGGTGCCGGTGAATGTCGAGTTCCTGAGGGACCAATTCGACGCTCCGTTTCCTGGTTCGGATTACGATTCAAACTGAAAACTGGTGAAGCGTTTGTTGCGCGCCGCTGTCCAGATCCAACAGCTGCGTCTAGCGAGGATTGCTTTGTCGACATCGGTGACGAAGTCGTCATCCCCGAACATCGCAGCCTACGGCAGACAACAAACACGAGAGGGCTCGGAGGTCTCCTTACCAGCTGGGGAGGGATCAGCGATAACCTTCACGAGCCCCCTGAAGGGCAAACGCGACCACCCCTGTCAGCGACTATACGACATGCCTTGGCGCTCTGTTTTCAGCCACAGGATGAAATCATTCGTCGCCAACAGTTATTTCATGGCGCAGCAGACAACTTCATCGCGCAAGCCCTCAAAGACACGCTGCCATATCTCTTGGGGGCTGTCGACGACGACTACCTTAAAAGGCGCGAAGAGTTGAAGCGCCTCAAAGACCGGTTGCGTCAACATGAAAGGCAACTTCGAGAGCTTTCGTCGTTGCGAGGTGATGGCGTTACAAAAGCATCGACGCTCCTCGCGGAAGCGCGTAACGCCGGCTTGTCAACGTCGTTGGCGAGCACATGGGAAGAGGTGGTCTCTGCTCTTCGCGGAGTCGCAGATCTGCCCGGAACTGCAATCGATGTAGATGCGCCGGACGAAACAGAATATCAGCGCCTCAGCGACGAAAGAAATCAACTACAGCGTCAGCAGAGACAGCTAAGAGATGAAATCGCGGCCGCGCGCTCTTTCGAACATGATGAATCGGCCTTTTCACGCGAAGCCTCGGAGCAACGCGCGCGGTTAGTATCTATCGGGATCTTCGACGGGTCAGATCCGACTCATACCTGCCCGTTGTGCTCCCAGGACCTCGGTGAACCTGCGGATCTCCCAGAAGTGGGGCAGCTACAGGGAGTCCTGACCGATATCACATCGCGGCTGGACACCGTGAAACGAGCGGCCCCGCAGGTAGAGCGGGCGATTTCGGAGCTCGAGTCCAAACTGCAAGCTGTTCAAGCGGAACTGTCCAGAAACCGTGCAGAGATGGAGGTGGTGCAAAGCACTAGCGACCGAGTCCAACAGCTAAGGGATGAAGCGACGAGGCGCGCGCTTATCGTGGGACGCATTAGCCTTTATCTCGAAAGTCTACCGGACCTGCCAGACACACAAGCGCTCGAGCGCGAAGCACAACGTTTGCGAGATCAATGTGAAAGCCTTGAGGCCGAACTCAGCGAGGAACGCGTTAAGGAACGAATTGATTCGATTACGTCGATTCTGGGCCGGCGCATGAGTGATTGGGCGTGGTCACTAGAGCTGGAACATTCGGCATCGCCGCTACGTTTGGATCTCAAGAAGCTGACCATTGTTGCTGATACACCGGACGGCCCCGTTCCGATGGACCGCATGGGTAGCGGCGAAAATTGGGTCGGCTACCACCTGATCGGACACCTTGCTCTCCATGAATGGTTCGTAGATCGCGATCGGCCAGTCCCAAGATTTCTGTTCTTGGACCAACCCTCGCAGGTGTACTTCCCTCCAGAAAAAGACACCGACGGCTCGATGTCTACTGTCAGCGAGAATGATCGCGAGGCAGTCTTGCGTATGTTTCGTTTCGTCTTCGACATCGTCAACGAGCGAGCGCCGCACTTCCAAGTGGTGATCACGGAGCATGCTGATATCAACGAGGATTGGTACCAGGACGCTGTTGTCGAGCGATGGCGCCAGGGGTTGAAGCTCGTCCCCGACGATTGGCCTCGAGTCGACTAGCAATAAAGTGAAAATCGTGTCCAAAATCGTATCTAACTGGAGCCTAAACTATCCCAAAACACCCCTAAAGTTAGACACGATGGACACCTAAGTTATTGTTTTATTGGCGGAGAAGGAGGGATTCGAACCCTCGATGGGCTATTAACCCATACTCCCTTAGCAGGGGAGCGCCTTCAGCCACTCGGCCACCTCTCCGGTCACAATGAGTTGATTTTCATCTTGACTGGCGCGCTGGGAGGGATTCGAACCCCCGACCGCCTGGTTCGTAGCCAGGAACTCTGTCCAACTGAGCTACCAGCGCAGAGAAGGTATTATCATCGTGGCATCACCTGCCGTCAACTTGAGGCGCCGGTCTTCGACCCATGCGACATAAGTCGAAACGCATTACATGCAAGCAGTGAGGAATCAAAAAAGAGAAAAGAAGGCTTGCATGGGGACGTGGTCAGTGGACAATTGCGCAACAGCCGCCTGCTTGTTTGGGTTGGATTCTAATTGAGATGTACGAGGTGAGATATGCTCCTCTTTGTCACTGGTGCAAGTGGTTCCGGCAAGACTGCGGTTATCCCAGGGTTAACGGCAAAATTCCCCGAATATTCCATACATGATTTTGATGAACGTGGTGTCCCGGAAGGCGCAGACACCCGATGGCGCCAGGAACAGACTGAATTCTGGATCAGCAAAAGTATCAGCAATCAGCATCTTGGTCAGGACACCATCATCTGTGGGGGTGCAGTCTATGGTGAAATTCTCGCCTGCCCTTCCATACGGCAGATTGATGGATTGGGAGTCTGCCTGCTGGATTGCTCGGATATAGAGCGTATCCGGCGTGTTCGAAGCAACGACGGAACGGCAACTATGGAACTGCTGTCCTGGTCTGCATGGCTACGGGTACACGCAGTTGACCCAGAGTGGTATCCGCGGGTTATCACCAGGCAGGGTTACAAAAGGATGAATTGGGAAAACTGGCAGCAGTGGAAAAGCGGAGACCCGCGCTGGCAGGTAAAAGTGATTGATACGTCGAGCAAGAAAATCAATCAGATTGTAGGTGCTGTCGCCAAATGGGTTGATACCCAGGTGTCTTCCGACCTCGCGCTGAATCTGGACCGCAAGGACGAGGATGATATTCTTCTGGAGGATCATACATAGCCCCCCAATTGTATTGTGACGGGTGAAGTTTGAACCTTGACAGCAATACACTGAATTTGTAGCGTAGGCATCCCTGTTTCCCAGGGCCACCCTTAGGTGGTTCTCAAAATTACCCGGAGAACATCCAACATGAAAGAACATCTTAAATTTTATATCGATGGTGAATGGGTTGACCCCGTTACACCCAGAACACTGGATGTCATTAATCCGGCCACCGAAGAACCGTTTGCCAGGATCAGTCTGGGTAGTGCCGCCGATGTAGATAAAGCAGTGTCTGCTGCTGCCGACGCCTTTGAGCAATTCTTGCGGACCACCCCGCAGGAGAGAGTCGAGTTGTTTGAAGCAATTCTGGCGGAATACGGAAAACGCTATGAAGAAATTGCACAAACCATATCCACTGAAATGGGCGCGCCTATCTGGTTATCCAACGCAGCGCAGGCCATGACTGGTCAGATGCACTTTTCGACGGCGATGCAGATTCTGAAGGACTACCAGTGGGAAGAACAGAAGAGATCGTACAAGCTCAGAAAGGAGCCAGTGGGTGTCTGCGGACTGATCACACCCTGGAACTGGCCCATGAACCAGATTACCTGCAAGGTTGCCCCGGCGCTGGCGGCGGGTTGCACCATGGTATTAAAGCCGAGTGAAGTGGCGCCGGTAAACGCCATTATCCTGGCCGAGATTCTGGATGCAGCCGGTGTTCCCAAAGGTGTTTTCAACCTGGTGAACGGTGATGGACCTACAGTAGGCGAAGCGCTTTCCGGTCATCCTGATATCCATATGATGTCATTCACTGGCTCAACCCGCGCGGGTATTCAGGTTGCCAGGGCAGCCGCGGATTCGGTCAAGCGCGTGGCCCAGGAGTTGGGCGGCAAGTCCGCCAACATCATTCTGGAGGATGCGGACCTCAAGCAGGCGGTGAGTGGTGGGGTGAGCCAGATATTTCAGAATTCCGGCCAGTCCTGTAACGCACCGTCCCGTATGCTGGTTCCGGCGAATGTCCACAACGATGCACTGGAGATCGCCCGGGAAGTGGCAGAAAGCACTAAGGCGGGCGACCCGTTCGCAAGCGGCACCAACATTGGTCCCGTGGTCAGCGAAGTACAGTTTGACAAGATTCAGGGACTGATTCAAAAAGGCATTGACGAGGGCGCGACCCTGGTCACCGGCGGTACCGGTCGACCCGAAGGCATGAATGTTGGTTATTTCGTCAAACCCACCGTATTCGGTAATGTCAGCAATGACATGACGATTGCCCGGGAGGAGATATTCGGCCCTGTATTGACGATTCTTCCTTACGAAACGGAAGAAGAAGCGATCCAGATCGCCAATGATACACCCTATGGATTGTCTGGCTATGTCCAGTCCGGCAGTGTTGAACATGCTCAGGAAGTCGCGGCGCAAATCCGCACGGGTAATGTCCATATCAATGGCAGTGGTCCTGACTTCAACGCTCCATTTGGCGGCTACAAGGCTTCCGGTAACGGCCGTGAATGGGGTGAACTCGGTTTTGAGGAATTCCTCGAAACCAAGGCAGTGTTTGCACCGAGAGTGGCATAAGACCCTGGCATCGTCGGCAATCCAGCCTTAAATCTGATGGTCCCCAGGGAGAATTTATGGACACACTGTGTGAGGGATATGGCCTGATAGAAGGCCCCGTGTGGATACAGGGCAAGGGCTTGATTTTCAGCGATGTTCTGAATGGAGGTGTTTATATCGTTGATCCTTCCGGAAACGTGTCGAGCGTGTTCGAGCATCGTCGGGGTATTGGCGGTATGTCAGTACACCAGGAAGGCGGGCTGGTGGTGAGTGGTCGGAATATTGCTTTCAAGCCTTTTGACGGCGGTGCAACAGTCACCCTTATGGACCGGGACGAAGCTGCGGGTATCGTCGGGTTCAATGATATCACCACGGACGCGGCCGGCAGGATATACGCAGGTTCCCTGGGGTCGAGTCCGGTTTTCGAAGATGGACTGGAGCCACGAGCCGGTGATTTGTATCTGATTGATCTGGATGCATCGTCAAAAAAAGTTGCCACTGATATCAGACTGAACAATGGCCTGGGATTTTCACCGGATGGCGGAACCCTGTATCACTCGGATTCAAGGCGGCAGACTGTACACAAGTATGCTGTCCATGAAGATGGGACACTGGGAGAGAAACAGGTATTCGCACGAATCGGGGAAGAGCAGGGAAGCCCGGATGGATTGGTTGTATCACAAGACGGTCGAGTCTGGGTAGCCCTTGCCGGCGGCGGTGGAGTTGGTGTCTTTGATCCATCTGGCAGG
>JAPOOX010000058.1 GCA_026713185.1 Gammaproteobacteria bacterium | reverse complement strand
ATCAGACATCGAACTACACGACACGGTGGCTGGGGAGCACGTTGGGGTTAATACACCTGATAGTGTGCTGGAGACCGTCCGGGAATTGAGGAAGTTGGACTACATATGGCAGGGTTCAGAGAAGACTGTTTGGCACCCGGGTATCCCCAGCTTGATGACTTATGTGCAGACAGAGGCCCAGAATCTGGAGCCGGACAATAGCAGTGATTTTTCGCCAGGGATGTGATGCCCGACGGCGACGTTGGACCGCCCTTTGGCTGCCCAGAAACCCGGGTTTAGAAACAATTTGTTTGATGAGAGTCTGGAACAGACTGACTTGCTGCGGACAACCCAGATTGGCCATATTTTTTGCTTATTTGCCTGAAATAAGCAAAAAATATGACTCTATCAGGCTTACCCACGCTACGGTCGCAGTTGACGGAAAGCCTCCTGGTGGTCGATGCCTGCACGTTTCCCGTGACAGGTCATTCAGATTTCAGCAACATCCTCGGCCTGAAAGCCTTTTTCGGTCTCTGAAATCGTAAACTCCACTTGTGCCCCCTGTTTCAGGGTACGGTAACCTTCACCACGAATTGATCGAAAATGAACAAAGACATCTTCTCCCCCCGCTCTTTCAATGAACCCGAATCCCTTGGCGTCGTTGAACCACTTGACGGTCCCTGACTGTCTCTCGGACATAGCCAATACCTCTTTGTTAATCGAACTCTCGACAAAAAGCCGAAAACTGCATTAAGACACATAGTATAAACCCTGTTCAAGGTTTTTCTACCATCTGTTTTGTCCGCAACAATTGTTTTGACCACCATTACAGTCTTTCGATCATGTTGCGCTGTTCCTGCAGTTTTTCCAGAGCAGCCATGATATCGACCATTTTATCTTTTTCCTTCTGTACAACATCCTCCGGCGCGTTTGCGAGGAAACCCTGATTTCCGAGTTTGCCCGCCGTGCGTTTATAGTCCTTTTCCCTGCGTTCTATCTCTTTATCCAGTCGGGAGATCTCCGCTTCCTTGTCAATTAAACCTTCCAGAGGTACGAGCAATTGCATTTCACCAACCAGATGGGTTGATGCGGGAGGTTTTTCTGCATCTGGGGACAGCCAATCGATGCCTTTCGGTTTGATGAGAAATTCAAGCAACATACGGTGTTTTTCAAGCAGGGAGTGGTCCAGGTCGCAGCCATTGAATAGCAGGATGGGTATGGGCGTACCAGGTGAAATATTCATTTCACCACGAATGTTGCGTGTCCCTGTGACCACATCCTTGACCCAGCGCATTTCATCAATAGCCGCAGCATCGATCAGATTCGGGTCACATGACGGAAACGACTGCAGCATGATCGTTTCACCCTCACCCCGTATATGTCCGGGGATCTGTTGCCAGATTTCTTCCGTAATGAAGGGCAGGAATGGATGTGCCAGTCGCAAGGTCTCTTCCAGCACCCTGAGCAATGTAAAGTGTTTAGCTGCAATCCGTGCCTGCGAAATGTTGGTGGTATTCAGAACAGGTTTGGTCAGTTCTACATACCAGTCACAGAATTCGTCCCGGATGAATTCATAAACTGCCCTGGATGCCAGGTCAAAACGGTAAGTATCCATTGCAAGGTTCACTGCCCTGACTGTCTTGTGTAATTCGGCAACGATCCAGCAATCGATGACATCAGTTGTCAGTTCATCATCAGGATTATAATCTCCGGTATTGAGAAAAACGTATTTGGCAGCATTCCAGAGCTTGTTGCAGAAGTTTCCGTAACCCTCCACCCTCTTCATGTCGAAACGCATTGATCGGGCGCTTGTGGCAATGGAGTAGAAGGTAAACCTCAGAGCATCCGTGCCGAACGGTTTAATCCCTTCCGGAAATTCTTTCTTCGTATCCCTGGCGATACGTTCCGCCATCCTGGGCTGCATCAGGTTTTCCGTTCGTTTGGTAATCAAATCGTCCAGTGAGATACCATCGATGATGTCCAAAGGATCAAGGCCGTTGCCTTTGGACTTGGATTGTTTACGGCCCTCCACATCGGTCACTATACCGGTGACATAGACTTCTCTGAACGGGACTTCGCCGATAAATTTCAACGTCATCATAATCATCTTGGAAACCCAGATGGTGATGATGTCATGGCCTGTGACCATCACATTTGTCGGGTGAAAAGTCTCCATTTCGGGCGTTTTATCCGGCCAGCCCAGTGTTGAGAAAGTCCACAGGGCAGAAGAAAACCAGGTATCAAGAACATCCTCATCCTGCGACAGCGATATATCTTCAGAAAGTTGATGCCTGGAACGTACTTCCTCTTCGCTGCGCCCGACATAAACCCTGCCGTCCGGGTCATACCAGGCTGGGATTCTATGCCCCCACCATTGCTGTCGGCTGATATTCCAGTCCTGAATGTTGCGCATCCAGACAAAATAGGTGTTCTCGTAATTCTTTGGTATGAATTTGATGTCACCGTCTTCCACCGCCTTGATAGCCGTCTCGGCGAGAGGTTTGATCTTTACAAACCACTGGTCACTGAGCCAGGGTTCCACGGCAACTCCGGATCTCTCACCCCGTGGTACTGCCATTTTATGAGATTCTGTTTTTGCAAGCAGATTCCGGCTTTCAAGATCATCAACAATCGCCTTTCTGGCAACATACCGGTCCATGCCACGGTACTGCACGGGTGCGTTGTCATTGATCGTCGCATCATCATTAAAGATGTTGATCACGGGCAGGTCATGCCGCCTGCCCATGTCATAGTCATTAAAGTCATGAGCGGGTGTGATTTTGACGCAACCACTGCCGAACGTCTTATCAACATGGCGGTCTGCAATCACGGGAATACTCCGGCCGGTCAGCGGCAGGATGATCTCCCGGCCAATGAGATCCTGGTAACGGTTGTCATCGGGATGTACAGCTACAGCTGTATCGCCGAGCATGGTTTCGGGTCGCGTGGTTGCCACTATCACGTGGTTTTTCGGATTAGAGGCAATGGGATAGCGCAGATACCACAAATGCCCCTGCTCTTCCTCGGATACGACTTCAAGGTCAGAAATCGAAGTTCTGAGCACCGGGTCCCAGTTGACCAGGCGCTTGCCGCGATAGATCAATCCTTCGTCAAACAGACGTACGAATACCTCCAGTACAGCCCGGGAAAGACCTTCGTCCAGGGTGAAGCGTTCGCTGCCCCAGTGCAGTGAGGCGCCCAGGCGACGGAGTTGCTGCGTAATGGAACTGCCGGATTCTTCTTTCCACCTCCAGACTCGTTCAAGAAATGCCTCCCGACCTATGTCAACAGGCTTTATGCCTTCAGCGGCCAACTGTTCGGTAACAATCATCTGTGTAGCGATACCCGCATGGTCTGTACCCATTTGCCACAGGGTATTTTTCCCTTTCATTCGCTGGTAACGTATGAGTGCATCCACCAGACTGTGCTGGAAAGCATGGCCCAGATGCAGAGTACCTGTTACGTTAGGTGGTGGAATAGCAATACTGAACGGTGTACCGTGACCGCCGGGTGCAAAGTAGTTACATCGTTCCCACTCCCGATACCAGCGTTGTTCAATGTCATGTGGTTGATACTTGTCCATCACTCCAGGCTATTTGAGATGAAGGCGCGATTATACCTGTAATCGGCAACTGCGTTTATTGCATCAACTCTTCTATCTCTCAGGTTCATCTGGGGGGAGTCCGGGC
The DNA here is from genome assembly GCA_026713185.1 of Gammaproteobacteria bacterium. GTDB lineage: Bacteria > Pseudomonadota > Gammaproteobacteria > Pseudomonadales > Azotimanducaceae > UBA7455. Next base: position 14,801 of record JAPOOX010000058.1, on the reverse strand, counting down.
TTTTATTTGATGGTAGTCAAGGTTATACCCCCGGTCTTTGTAAAATCGGAAATTCTGCCGTGCCAGGTTACGACTGTTTTCGTCTGCAGGCACTACCTCAGCTACCCGTTCAAAGCGACTGAAAAAGTCCGGGACAGTATCTGCCAGGTTAATCATGACTTCCTGATGTTCTGTCGGTTCTTCCATCACACCGATCCTGACAGGCACAGAGACCTCGTTACTGCTGTAGAGGGCATGTGGGATGAACCGATCATCAGCAAATGACCACAGCATCTCGTCCAGTAATCCCGCGTTCATCTTGTTCCCCGTATGAACATGAATCCTGTATCCCCGGTGATACACCAGTTCAATCAAGCGACAAGCGAACTGCAGCGCGGTCTCGCCCTGGCTGATCTGATAGAAGATAATCCGGGTCATTCTGTCTCGGCTGCCCTGTCATCCAGATACTGGGTCAGTAGAGGTATGGGTCTACCTGTAGAACCTTTGTTACTGCCGGATCCCTGAAATCCGGTGCCGGCGATATCGAGATGAGCCCATCGATATTTTTTAGTGAACCTGGCCAGAAAGCAGGCCGCGGTAATGCTGCTTGCTTCACGGCCGCCAACATTTGCCATGTCGGCAAAGGCGCTGGCGAGTTGCGGCTGATATTCTTCCCAGATGGGTAAACGCCAGACCCGGTCATAAGTGTCCTCTCCGGCTTCGCTCAATTGCCGGGCCAGTTGATCATCGTTGCAAAACAGACCTGTCGCCACTCTGCCCAGTGCAACAACGCAACCTCCGGTCAAGGTTGCTATATCGATGACCGAGACGGGTTCAAATTTTTCTATACAGGTAAGGGCGTCACACAGTACAAGACGTCCTTCCGCATCAGTATTCAGAATCTCCACAGTTTGACCGGACAAGGTATTGACGATATCACCAGGCCTGCTGGCCACGCCGGAAGGCATATTCTCGGCAGCAGCCAGTACTCCAACGACATTGATAGCCAATGCCTGTCGGGCAATAGTCGCTAAAGTACCCAGAACACTGGCGGCGCCACACATGTCGTATATCATTTCATGCATTCCAGCGCCGGGTTTCAGGCTGATCCCGCCGGTATCAAAGGTAATTCCCTTCCCCACGATGGCGTGCGGCTTAACGGAATCATCGGTTCCACGGTAGTGCAGGATAACCAGTTTTCCAGGTTGTTCACTGCCCTGGCTGACTGACAGGAAAGCACCCATGCCCATTTCCTCCATGTCCTTTTCTTCCAGAACAGAAGCCTCAATTGACTCGAACCTGCTTGCGAGCTGAACGGCCTGTTCAGCCAGATAAGCAGGTGTACAGATGTTTGCCGGCGTATTGGCTATATCCTTTGCCAACGCAAGCCCTTCCGCCAGTGCCGATCCTCGATTGATGCCATTTTTGATTTCTTTCATGGTGGATCTGTCGGAGGTGAAAAAATCAATCCTGGCAAGTGTGTTGCCTGTGTTACCTGCAGTCTCAACATCTGCAGCCGACTTGCCTTTCATATCCAGATATTGATAGAACCCATTCTCAAACTGTTCTACCTGTCTCAGTGTTTTCCAACTGATGGATTTGTCACCGCAGGGTACATCCGTCAGACAGCAAATCATATTCGTAATTGACAGGGGCTTGATCCGGGTGATGACAGTGCGCACGGCGTTGATGAATCTTGTGGTATCTATTGACTCCCTGTCACCCAGTCCGACAATGAGTACCCGCTGTGCATTGATATTCCGGACGTCGTGAAGCAGCAGGGATTGTCCTGATTTGCCTCTGATATCGCCACGATTCAGTATTTTCCTGATCTGCCCCTGACTGGCTGCATCCAGTTTCTTTGCCTGGGCCGACATTTCATTGTTTTTGAAAACCGGAACTACGATACACTGCGAACGCTGCTTTTCGAGACTGCCTGAACGGGCACTGTACTCCATGTTGCTATACTCCACTGATTGAGCTTTTTACAATAAGGATAATACATCATCCCATCAACACTTGTGACTGAACACCAGCCGCAATGAAAGTGTAATATAGAGGCTAAATATGCCAGGACCACAAATCAGGTGATCATTTACAGGTATTTTGCCCGAGAAGTGCTGTCTACCATGATTGCAGTCACGGGAATTGTGCTGTTGCTCTCTCTTGGATGGCGGTTTAATGGTTATCTCAATGAGGCTGCCAGTGGCGTGTTGTCCAGCGATATCCTGTTTCTGCTGATAATGTATCGGTTGCCCAGCCTGCTCGAATTGATCGTACCTATCAGTTTCTTCCTGTCACTGATACTGGCTTATGGTCGCCTGTATGCCGACAGTGAAATGACAGTACTGGAATGCAGCGGTATGGGTCCGGCAAAACTCATGAGTATTACATTATTCCAAGCAGGTGTTGTCATGTTGCTGGCGGCAATCATTTCACTTTGGCTGAAGCCCGCTGGCGAACAGGAGGTAGAATCATTGTTGACGGATCAGCAAAGTCTCTCTGAATTCGACACTCTGGCGGAGGGGAGATTCCAGACTACCAAGTCTGGTAAAAGAGTGGCCTATACGGAAGAACTGGACAACAATGGAAATCTCAGAAACGTATTTATGAACGAATCCAATGTTGGCATTGCAGCGGGTCTCAGGAATGTCACTACCATAATGGCTGCATCGGGAGAAACGCAGGTCGATGAACTTGGCAATCGTTTCCTGGTGTTGAAAAACGGTTCGCAGTACAGCGGTGAACCTGGTTCTCTGAATTATCAGGTCATTGAATACGAAGAATACGGACAGTTGATCGGTAAGGAACTGTCACATACAAGATTGAAACGCCTGACGGCAATTCCTACTGAGGAACTGCTGACTGCCAGTGATGCCGGTAGTATTTCGGAATTACACTGGCGTATTTCAGTGGTGTTGATGATCCCTTTGATAGCATTGATGGCCATTCCCCTGAGCCGTGTAAACCCACGCCAGGGCCGGTTTACCAAGTTGATACCGGGTATGTTGTTGTGTTTGTTTTATGTCGCTTCACTTTCAGGCGCCAAAACCGGTATGCAGTTGGAAAATCTACCCTTCGGTGCTATCTGGTGGGTCCATGGTGTATTCATTCTCATCACGCTCATGCTCTATAAACTCCCTTTGATCGATCGGCTGATTCGCGGAGCATGAACCGTCTGGATCGTTATATTGGACTTACTGTGGCAGTTACAATGACTATGGCTGTCATTGTTCTGCTTGGTGTTCAAATGCTGTTTACTTTCCTGGAGCAGACGGAAGATATTCGTAATGACTATACCATTGCTCATGTGGCTCGATTTGTGTTTTACAGTTTACCCAGGATTTTCTATGAATCGATTCCTTATGCTGCACTGATAGGCTGTCTTGCCGGCGTTGGCCTGTTGGCTAACAATAATGAGTTGATCGTTATGCGGTCGGTGGGCGTATCAACGTGGTCCATTACCCGAAGTGCGTTAAAACCTGCTCTGGCCATGATCGTACTCGGTCTGGTTGTAGGTGAGTTGGTACTGCCGGACTTTGAACGTATGGCTCGCGTCGACCGGTTACGCGCTATGTCCGAGGGTAGCGCCATCACAGAGGAATTTGGTGTCTGGTTCCGGGAAGGCAATGTTTATATGCATTTTGACATGGTGGGGAAGGATGGTGGACTGGAAGGTATCAGCCATTACGAATTTGCAGAAGATCAGTCCCTGGTGCGTACGCTTTATGCAAAGAAGGCGACTTTTCAGGAACAGGATAATGGGCAACTCAAGTGGCTTCTTGAGGATGTGACCCTGACGGGACTGAGTGATGATAATGCCGTTGTTTTAGAAGAGCCCTGGCGGGAGTGGCAGACCTCATTGACACCGGACCTGATCAGTACTGAAATAGCGGTGCAGCCAGACAAGATGTCTATTGGAGAACTCAACTCGAAAATTGAATACATGCAGAGTCAGGGATTGAACAGCAGCAAGTTTGAATTGGGGTTCTGGGGGAAGGTATTGCAACCACTGGCTACCATCAGTCTGGTTCTGGTGGGCATATCATTTGTATTTGGTCCACTGAAGGAAGCAACAATGGGTATGCGCGTATTTTCGGGTATCATCATCGGAGTACTGTTCGAGTTTGTGAAGAACCTGTTATCACCCGCGAGTCTGGTCTTTGGCTTTTCTCCCGTTATTGCCGTTGTCATTCCCATTGCCGTCTGTTTCGTCTCCGGTTGTTACCTTCTCCGACGCGCCAACTGACATTTCTGACCTGTAGGGATTCCTGCCAAGGTAGATTACCCTTGTACCGGATGCAATATCGTGCAGAGTCAGACGTTCCGGATTGAAAAATGCCCAGAAAAATCCCAATCCCACGATGGCGCAGGATAGTGTTGCGAACAAAAACCGCAGTAGACAATCCTTGAGCGTCAGTGTCTGCCCCGAGGCGTCTACAGTCTTGATCTTCCATACCTGCATGCCCAGGGTTTGACCTTTGAAATGCCAGAAGTAAATGTAGAACAGACCAATTTCCAAATAGAGGAAGAATTGAAACAGCAGACCCTGGACTTCACCGCCATCGGTTATCCAGGCAACGATGATGGTTGTACTGATCATCCAGATCGCCATGATCAGAAAGGCATCGTACAAAATGGCGGCACAACGGCGAAGCATGCTGGCATTTGGATACCTGGGGTCGGAGTAAAGTGCCGGAGTAAAATTCATTTTACTCCGGCACTTTACTCCGACCCCGGGTTCTCGGAATCTTCATGAAACTCGCTTGTGTCTCTGCAAAAAGTACTCCGGAATTCTGACCGATCATCTTCCCCTGGAGTACTGCAAGTCGGGTTTTGTCTTTGATGCAAATGCCTTCCAGGGTGACCGGTGTTCCAATCGGCAATGGTTCCTTGAACCGTATATCACATTTGGCGGTAACTGCGCGCATGCCTTTCAGAAACAACCAGTTGGCCATGACATCATCCAGAGCACTGAAAATGATACCACCATGGGTGACACCGTCGTAACCACAGTGGTTGCGTTGCGGGGTAAATTCACTTCTGCAAACGGCGCCATCGAGACGGAATATGAGTTGCAGGCCATCAGGGTTTGCCGGTCCGCAGACAAAACATCTATTGGCGTCCGAGCGTAGACTCATAGTGTGGTCCAGTGGTTAGAAGCGGTCATCATCGCCGACCGGGGAGATTGTCGCAAGTTTAACTTTACTCCGACCCCTGGTTCTGGTTAATATGTAACTAATTACGTAATAACTTAGATTGAATATGGATATCATGGAAAATCTCGGGCCCCTTGCCCTGGGGTCCAGTTTGAAAAGGCTGTCAGATCAACTCATGCAGGACGGCATCAGGGTTTACCGTGAGTTGGGGATTGATTTTGAAGCGAAGTGGTTTCCTGTCTTTTACTATCTCAGGAATGAAGGTCCAACGACAGTTACCGAACTATCACGGGCTATCGGGGTATCACATCCTGCCATTATCCAGATAGCACGGGAAATGATCTCTGCGAATCTGTTGGCGGTATACCGGGATGTATCAGATAAAAGAAAACGGGTACTGGCGCTGACCAGTTATGGAAAATCAAAAGCACAGGAACTGGAACCGGTGTGGCAGGCTATCCGAATCGTATTGCAGGAACTGCTGAACGAGGCAGGCAGCGAGATTCTGAATGAATTATCCGGACTCGAAAAAGCGCTGCAGAAGAGGGGATTCCACCAGCGATTTCTGGATCACAGCGGTAAGTCCTGAGTCAGTTGTCTTCCCCGTTACTATCCTGAGATCGGGGAATTGCCCGAAGACCTTCAATCATGTCCATTGGCAAGGGGAATACGATGACGGAACTTCTGTCGCCGGCGACTTCCGTCAAGGTCTGCATATATCGCAGTTGCAGTGCCTGCGGTTGTTCCGCCAATACCGTAGCAGCTTCCAACAGTCGCTGTGACGCTTCAAGTTCACCATCCGCGTGGATGACTTTGGCGCGCCGCTCACGTTCCGCTTCTGCCTGTTTGGCTATTGCCCGGATCATACTTTCGTCGATATCGATATGCTTTATTTCCACGTTAGCGACTTTTATTCCCCAGGAATCAGTCTGCTCATCCAGTAATATCTGAATGCCTTCATTCAGCTTGTCCCGTTGCGCAAGCATTTCGTCCAACTCATGCTGGCCAAGTATGGAACGCAAAGTGGTTTGTGCAAGTTGACTGGTTGCTTCAAAGAAATCCTCAACGTTGATGATGGCTTTTTCGGCGTCAATGACCCGGAAGTAAATTACAGCGTTCACCTTGACGCTGACATTATCACGGGAAATCACATCCTGGGTTGGTACGTCATACACCATGGTCCGCAGGTCAACCTTGACTATCTGTTGAATGACAGGGATGACAATGATGAGACCGGGGCCTTTTACTTTCTGGAATCGGCCCAGGAAAAAGATGACGCCACGTTCGTATTCCCTGAGAATCCGGAATGTGTAGAAAGCCAATCCAATGAGCAGTATCGTCAGTATTATCAGAAATATATCCATATTCGTCTCCCATTCAGTCCAGTTAAATTTTTTCCACTTCCAGCATCAGTCCATCTACCGCCAGGACCCTGACGGAATCCCCCTGTTTTACGTCAACAGTAGATCTGGCTGCCCATATTTCGCCACCGATCCTGACCTGCCCCTTCTGCTTGAAATCAATCAGGACTTCACCCTCACGGCCAATCAGAACGTCGATACCCGTAGTAACGCTCTGTTTGCGCATTTTCAACGCCAACCGGATTGTAACAATAATCACAATCGCCATGACGAAAACAGTTGCACCCAGTACAGGCCAGCCAATCTGGAACGCGCCGGAGTCTGTATCGAATAACATGAGTCCTCCCATGAGAAAGGCGACGATGCCGCCAAAACCGAGTATTCCGAAGCTCGGGACCATTGCTTCTGCAATGATAAGCACGATGCCAATCAGCATCAATGTCAATCCGGCATAGTTGACCGGAAGCATCTGCAGGGCATAGCCGGCCATTACGAGGCAGATGACTCCAATGATACCCGGTACCAATGATCCGGGGTTATAAAATTCCAGAATGATGCCATAAATACCGATCATGCCGAGTATCATGACAAGATTCGGGTTGGTCAGAATGGTTAATAATTCGGTGCGCCAATCGGGTTTCTCTTCATGAATCACGCTGTCTTCGATCATGATGACCATCTCGTTTCCATTGACTTCAACAGACATGCCTTCGATTTGCGCCATCAGGTCGGTGATGTCTTCAGCAACGAAATCTATGACATTCATGTCCAGAGCTTCTGCAGAGGACAGGCTGGATGCCTCTCTGACTGCTTCTTCCGCCCAGTCGGCATTCCGCCCTCGCATATCAGCGAGTCCCCGGATGTAGGCCGCAGCGTCATTCACCATTTTACGTTCCATGGCCGTACTCTTGTCAGCCTGATCATCTTCCTCTTCTTCCCCGGCAGAAGGGACAGGTGGTGAAGGCATCGTCGGCGCGCCGATCTGTACCGGTGTTGCGGCGCCAAGATTGGTAGCAGGCGCCATGGCAGCGATGTGACTGGCATACAGGATGTAGGTCCCGGCACTTGCCGCTCGTGAACCGCTGGGGGATACATAGGTGGCAACAGGAATTTCGCTGGCCAGAATCAACTTGATGATATCCCGCATTGACGCATCCAGTCCGCCCGGGGTGTTCATTTCAATAATGATGAGACGGGCAACAGATAACCTGGCTTTTTCAAAACTTCTTGACAGGAAGTCGCTGGATGCCGGACCGATAGCGCCGTCAATGCCAACCACCCAGACAGCACCCGTTGGTACAGTGGTTTTATCGGTACTTGCCGCCTGCGCCAATACGGCAACAGAAAAGACAACAATCAGCAAAAACATGATCGTGCGTGACATGACCAAATCTCAATAAATACGCTTCAATCTATCTTCGACAAATCTTCCCTGTTTACAAGGAAATATTATCAGATAGCACGGAAATTCCTTGCCTTTAAGATGTGGGAAGGACAGTGCGTGTCCTTGAGGCTGCCTGTTTTGTATGGTACCGTCTTAATGTCACACAAACCTGACAACGTTAAAAAAACCTGACACTGGAAGCCGGGGGCTGAAAGAATGTCATTTTCCCTTCCGATTTACGGTATGCATTGTCAGAACTGCGTTGACAAGGTCCAGTCTGCTTTAAATACCCTGCCGGAAATTGAAACTGCCATAGCAGACCTTGATCACAATCGATTGACCCTTACCGGCGACAATCTGCCGATAGCCAGGGTAAAACAACTGATTCTTGATCTGGGCTATCAACTTGAACCAGGTGGTCTGCCAGAAACAGGGCAGGATGTATTAATTCCGGAAAATATTCCCGATGAGCACCCGGAAACACAGGTCGTCATTTCGATCTCCGGGATGTCCTGTGCAAGTTGTGTCCGTGTAGTAGAGATGGCGCTCCGGGAGACCCGGGGAGTTGTTTCAGCCAACGTCAATTTTGCAGATTCCTCTGCTTTTGTCGTCACCAGAGGAGATCTGGAGCAACTGGTGGAGGCAGTCCGCCAGTCAGGATACGGCGCCGGGTTGAGAGATGCCCTTGATGATATTGATGGTCGGGAGGCTGCACTCAGAACGAATTTCATATCTGCGTTAACCAGATCTTCCGTCTCCCTTGGACTCGGTCTGATTCTGATGTCAAACATGTATTTTGATTTTCTTCCAGATGTTGAATCAAGGGTGTTCTGGGCGATGGCATGCCTGCTGGTACTGGGCGTAATGATCTACAGCGGAGGTGCTTTTTTTCGTGGCGCCGTCACCGCCGCGAGGCATTTCTCGACCACTATGGACACGTTGATTGCGATTGGTACGGGCGCTGCCTGGAGCTATTCCATGCTGGTGGTAGTGATGCCGGCATGGATACCGGAATCGTCTCATCATCTGTATCTGGAAGCTGTACTCTTCATTATCGGATTCATTAATCTTGGTAAGGCATTCGAACTCAATGCCAGGAACAAGACATCTATCGCGATCAGAAAACTCCTCTCCTTACAGCCGGAAACAGCGCTCAGAATAAGCGATGGCAGGGAAGAGACAGTACCCGTTGCAGCACTTGAACCCGGAGACCGTTTACGGCTTTCTCCCGGTGCAGCAGTGCCAGTAGATGGCAGGGTCATCAATGGTTTGTCCAGTATTGATGAATCCATGCTGACCGGTGAATCGATACCGGCAGACAAGCAACCTGGTGACAGGCTTGTTGGCGGTACTATCAATCTGACCGGTTCTCTGGTCATGGAGGTTCTCAAGGTAGGGCGGGATACAGTGCTGTCCAGCATTATCAGTCTGGTGCGCGAAGCACAGAACTCAAAACCCCGGATAGGTCGAACCGTTGATAAAATTGCCGCCATATTTGTGCCCATGGTTTTGTTTACCGCATTTCTGACCGCTATTTCGTGGCTGATTTTTGGCCCTGTGTCTGAACTTTCGTATGTGATCATGACCACGTTGAGCGTACTGGTTATCGCCTGTCCCTGTGCTCTTGGACTGGCGATACCCATGTCGATCATGGTTGGTATGGGGCGGATTGCAGGGGAGGGCGTGCTGGTCCGGGACAGTGAATCACTGCAAACTGCCAGCAAATTGACCACTGTGGTCATGGATAAAACTGGAACGCTTACTACAGGAAAGCACGAAGTCACCAGGGTCTGGAGCGATATTGACCTGCGACAACAGTTATCCATCGCAACCAGTCTGGAGCGCTTGACGGAACATCCTCTTGCTCAATCCATAGTGGCCTATTGCAGCGCCCTCCAGATTGAACAATACCAGGTGGAAAACTTTGAGATGGCGCCTGGAGGAGGTGTTCTCGCCTGGCTGGATGGAACCAGAGTGGCCGTGGGTAATCTTGCCTGCCTGAATTCCCTGGGTATGGAGTTGCCGCAGGGTGCTGCACAGGATACCGGGGATAACACTGTCGTCTACGTGGGCCGGGGCAGCAAGATAGTTGGCGGATTCGAGTTAACAGATCAACCCAGAACTTCGGCATTGGAAGCAGTTCAACGTCTGGGAACCATGGGTGTGAAGGTGGTTATGTTGACCGGAGACAATGAACGGAGTGCCATTAAAATCACCAATCAGCTGGGTATCGATGAATACCATGCGGCACTGCAACCCGAGGACAAGCTTGATTATATCAGGGCTTGTCAGGATCGTGGTGAGCGGGTCGGCATGGTGGGTGACGGTATTAATGACGCACTGGCATTAAGTGTTGCGGACGTTGGTTTTGCCATGGGTAAAGGGACTGACATAGCCGTGGGAAGTGCGGATGTCGTCCTGCTGGGTGCGGACCTTACCGATGTAGCAAAATGCATGCATCTTTCTAAACGCGTTCTGCGTAATATCCATCAGAATCTTGTGGCGGCATTCACCTATAACATAGTCCTGATACCGGTCGCCGCCGGGGTCCTGTATCCTGCTTTCGGGCTGTTGATTGATCCGATGTTTGCCGGCCTGGCCATGGTTGCATCCTCTGCCACGGTAGTCGGAAATGCAGGACGATTACGCCTTGTCAGATATCCTCAACGGGGTTGAAGCCCGGATGGGCTTGTAATGTCTTCCATGATACCGGTTTTTGATTTTGCTCAATTTCAGGAATTGATGATGGAGCCCAACTGGGCAGATGTGAACCCTGGTCTCCCCGCTATTGCCGTTCACCTCCCCCGGGAACCTGGGACCACCGGGGAAGTGGTCCAAATTGAAAACTGGCTGTCCCGTCAGCCGATACCTGTGATAGGTGTTGTCCATGAAGCGGATAAATCCAGCCTTGAAGACACTGTAGACCTGATTGTTTCTGATGATGATCAATTGTCTGCTGTGGTGGAAAAGATAATCCGCAACCCACGGGCATCATCCGTGCTGGTGCAGGTTGTGCGCACTACAGTCTCGCTGCCAGTTGCACAGGCACTCAATGTCGAATCACTTGCCTATTCCACTTTACAGGGGGGTCAGGAATTTGCTCGCTGGCTGCATGAATTCCAGTCACGTCGTGGCGCAAAGACACCACCACAAATAATTGATTTTCCTATAAAAATCAGTAGAAAAGGTAACCAGCTTGAAATTATCCTTAATACTCCGGAAAACCGGAATGCCCTTTCTGTCCCCATGCGAGATGCACTCTCTGACGCTTTCAAAATGGTGATTATGGACCGGTCAATTGAGCACGTGGATGTGTACGGCAATGGTCCCTCTTTCAGTGCCGGTGGAGACCTGACTGAATTTGGAGACAGCAGCGACCGTGCGTTGGCGCATCAAATCAGATTGCTGCGAATGCCCGCACAATATCTTGCTCAGGAAGCCGGGCGCTACACCTTTCACCTGCACGGCGCCTGTATTGGCGCCGGCATCGAAATGCCCGCGTTTGCAGGACGACTCAAAGCATCGCCTGATACCTTTTTCCATTTACCCGAAGTTGGCATGGGACTGGTGCCAGGCGCTGGCGGCTGTGTCAGTATTCCACGACGAATTGGCCGTCAGAAATTGAACTGGCTTGCCATCACCGGTCAACGTCTGCCGGCTGACAAGGCACTGGAATGGGGCCTCATTGACGAAATAACACTGTAAATTCACTCATGGCAGTCTGTAATTGTTATACTGGCACCCTATTGGATACGAGAACAAGTGACGTGGCAGATTTGTCAGTCAGAGCTCCACTATTCCTGATTTTGGGTCAGGCAGGATCAGTAAATTGAGCAAGCTGAGTATGCAGATCACAGGAAAAACGCCATGGATGCATTCCGCACGGATTGCTCTGGTTTGCTGCCTGGGTCTCTGTTCAAGTTCAATCTACTCCGATACCGACACAGAAGTAGCGGAAGACGACAACGCATTCGGTGTTCAGTTGCCCATCAGCGACAACGTCGGGCATCCGACATTTTCGAGTCCCCACTTCAATCCTGTTCAAGTGGTCGGGAATCTGGTCTATGTTGTCAATACTCCCGCAGACACTTTGGATGTCATAGATACGGCAACAAGCAGTGTCGTGTTGCGAATCAATACAGGTATAGATCCGGTTAGTGTCTCCGTTCGACCCGATGGTAAAGAAGTGTGGGTGGCAAATCACATCTCGGACACCATCAGCGTTGTTGACTCGGACCCGGAAAGCACCCTGTACCACCTGGTCGTTGCGACGATCCAGGACGTTAACCTCGATTCACTCATCACTCAATTCGACGAACCTGTTGGTATTGCCTTTGCCAGCAATGAAAAAGCTTATATCGCGCTTGGACCATCGAACCGGATTGCAGTCGTAGATGTAGAGGAGCGTACGGTAAGCAAATATTTACCAATCAGTGCGCAGGACCCGCGTGCCCTTGTTGTTCGTGATGTATACCTTTATGTGATCGTGTTCGAGTCGGGTAATCGAACTCAATTATCGGGTTGCTACGCTCAAGACATCGACGACGATATCTGTACCTATGACGCCATCCGGGAAACCCACACAACCAACAACGTGCTGTCTCTGAATTACACCGCCGATATCGTAAAAAACCCCAAGGTACCAGACCGGGATCTGTTCATATTCAATACCGAAACAGACATGTTGGTTGACGTAGTCGAAGGTACGGGATCATTACTCTACGGGCTTGCCGTGGATAGTGATCGACAGGTCTACATCGCACAGGCTGATGCACGAAATGCCGAAAATGGCCGTGCAGGCACGCAACAACATGGTTTGGAAGAAATGGAAAACAGAGCTTTCCTGAACCAGATCACGCACGTTAACTGTCAGACATTTCCCTGCGGTGACCCTTCTTTTTTTGAATTGGAACCTCTACCGCCGGTACATCCTGATTCAGGAATGGCGTTGGCGACTCCGTTTGGAATTCAGATCAGCGATGATAACGCAACGATTGTGGCGTCTGCCGCGGGATCCGATAAAGTCTTTACGATGGATGCAGAATCGGGTGAGATTCTTGGACGTGTCCCGGTAGATGAAGTGCCCAGGGGCATAGCATTGATTTCGAATACAGATGGCGCCGCCGAACAAGCCTGGGTGCTCAATGCGGTGGCCAACACCGTCTCGTTAATCGATTTAACAACGCTCTCCAGTCCCGGGGTTGCCGAAACGATTGCCCTGGTGGACCCCACCCCCGAATTGCTGAAGAAAGGACGAATCGCATTCAACGATGCCGATGTTTCAACAACAGGTACTTTTTCTTGTGACAGCTGTCACCCGGACAACAATGTAGACCAACTTCTCTGGGTTCTGGATACACCACTTTGCGATCACCCCGGCTGTAATCAAATTCCCCCGAGACTCACAATGCCTGTTCGTGGACTGCGCGACACTGCTCCCTACCATTGGGATGGCATTCCCGGAGATCCGTACGGCGGTATTAATGTCAGTTCTCTCTGGGAATCTGTCGATCCCAATTGTTCTCTGGATGAACCAGAATCCTGCACCCGGTTTCTTGTTGATGGGAGCCTCGGTACAACCATGTGTGACGTGACCAACTGTTCATCCAACGAAGAGGGCAAAAAGGGTGCGCTCGATGCCGATACGCGAGATGCACTGGCACACTACATTCTGAATGTACCTTTTCCACCGGCGCCTGCCCGACCGTTCGACAACGAGATGACCGCGAGCGCCAAAACAGGTTTTTTTGAATTCAACTATCTGAATGACTCTGGCCTGACTACCGGGGCACAAGCATGCGGGGCATGCCACAAGGCGCCGTTCCTGACCAGCACCAACACACCTTCAAGTACTGATGTAAACGGGGATGTTGGAAGCTTCAATGGTATGGATGCACCAACCTGGCGTGGCGCCTATGATCGATGGATCGTGACACCTCAGGCGAGATTCAATGTGATCGATTTGATCGAACGCATTGGTATGGACCTGGAAGGAAGCCTGCCGGAACAAACAATCTGGTTTCATGCCGGTGCTCGCACACAGGCAAACTGGGATATGGTCCTTGAAGGCAGTACAGGATTTTCCGGTAGTTATGCCCGGCAGGCAACTCTGGACAGGAACACCGCGAATACGGAAGCAACGACCGGAATCCTGAGTGCTCTACGCGATTCCGCAAATGATGGAGGCGTGAAACTTCAAGCCGAGGGGGTGTTTATCAATGAAGAGGAGATTACCCCGGTAGCACTCGAGTTCGATGACGGTCTTTTTGTCGAAACCGGGACGGAAAATGTGAGTTACACCCCTGACCAGTTACAGACAGAAGCTGCTGAAGGGAGGTTGCTCCTGACGTTCACGGGCAGGATCGGTGAAAACATTGGGTCAAACACTCCCCAGCCAGCACTTTGGCCATACTGGACAATAGGTGAAAATACATTCGATGGTATCGTACAGCAGTCTCCAACGGTTGAAATGACATTTCTATCAGAAGCATTGACACTCAGCCTGAAGGGCCGTCACATTCAACAGGATTCCATACTGTATTTGAATGGCCGCAGTGTTGACGGAACCATAAATTGTGCAGATGGCGAGTTACCTTCCTGTGACGATGAAATCCTGACAGTGACTCTGGATAAAGCCCCCGAGAGTTTTGGAATTAATTTTATGCAGGTTCAAACGCCTGATGGATTATTCAGCAACGACATCATGTTTTACTCGGAACAGGTCGAAAAACCGGACATGCCGGGTAACCTGATTGTGAGTGGTGGTGATTTTACGAATTTTGAGTTCCCCCTTCAACGATTCTGGAACACCGTCGAATTGGATGGCAATTCGATCTCACATGGTTCCGGATCAATATTCGCGATAATCAACAGAGTTAACTTACTGCAACCCTGGCGTGTACAAATCAGCCATACCGT
>JAPOOX010000255.1 GCA_026713185.1 Gammaproteobacteria bacterium | reverse complement strand
TTCGGCCCATTTCAGGCAATCAAATTAACATTCAGTCAGAGTCATGCTGATGAAACCGGATATGCAATGCTTTGTCATTTGACCATCCAGAACTACACGCTGGTCAATGAGCTTGACATCGAATTTGCCAATGGCATGACAGTTGTCACCGGCGAAACGGGTACCGGCAAATCAATCATGCTGGATGCGCTGGCGCTTACGCTTGGCAGTCGGGCAGACAATGCCATGATTGCACAAGGTTCCTCCCGCGCTGAAATTCACGCAACATTCGATATTGCCAATAACCCGGAGGCTCTGCTCTGGTTGGAACAACGGGACCTCGGCAATGATCATACCTGTATTCTGCGTCGTGTAATCAACCGGGATGGACGCTCCAGGGCATTTATAAACGGCGTCCCCGGGACGTTGAATGATATCAGTTCCTTCGGCAATCTCCTGGTGGATATTCATTCACAACATGAACACCAGTCCCTGCTTAAAACAGACACCCATCGCCGATTACTGGATGAGTTCGGGTCCCTGACAGACTCAGCGGCCAGCGTTCTCGAGTGCTATCAGCAACATCGGAAAACAGAAGAGCAACTGCAAAAAATGTTGCAGGAAACAGACCAGGGATCAGCCCGGTTACAGTTGCTGAACTACCAGCTTGGAGAACTGGTGGAGCTCAATCCGGCAGAAGGCGAGTCCACCCTGCTTGAAATTGAACAGAAACGACTTGCAAACATCGAGGATATCAAGCGCTGTTGTCATGAAGTCATTCATACCTGTACCGAAGAAGAAGGTATCAACGTGAGTTCAGTTCTCTCCCGGGCTGTAGAGCGTCTGACATCAATTGACGATGTTGCCCTGAAACCGGTTATCGAGTTGCTGAACAGCAGTCAGATTCAGGTAGAGGAAGCTATTACAGATCTGAAGAGCATGACCCGTCATTACGAGGCAGATCCGGAAAGGTTGATGGAAGTCGAAAATCGCCTTTCAACCCTGTACAGCATTGCCAGAAAACATCGTGTTTCACCTGAGGCGCTGCCTGCCCTGCAGGCATCCATTCAAAAAGAAATTACAACGTTGTCGAATATCGATACGCAGATCACAGAGCTTGAATCGGAACTGGCAACGCTTAAGAAGCGTTATCTGAAGGCAGCCGGTACGCTGACAAAGCAGCGGCAGGCCGCCGCCTGCGTCCTGGCATCAGCAGTTACCGAGCGATTGACCCATCTGGGGATGACCGGCGCTGAACTTTCCATACAGTTGAACGCCAGACCAGAGGAATCAATCCATCCAAACGGCCATGAGGATATTGAGTTTTTGATCAGCACAAATCCTGATCAACCACACCGTCCGCTTGCAAGAATAGCCTCTGGAGGAGAGTTGTCACGCATCAGCCTGGCAGTACAGGTGGTTACGGCAAATACATCAAGAGTACCCACACTGGTATTTGATGAAGTGGATGTCGGGATCAGTGGCGCCATAGCAGAAGTGGTTGGCGCCCAGATCCGTGGTCTCGGCGATCAGGCGCAGATTATCTGCGTCACGCACCTGCCACAGGTCGCGGCCCAGGGACACCATCATTTACGGGTCACAAAATCTCTGGTATCCGGCAGGACGATAACCAGGGTCATTCCGCTGAAAGAAAAATCAAGGATTGAGGAAATTGCCAGAATGCTGGGTGGCATCAATGTAACCGGGCAGTCCCTGGCTCATGCCGAAGAAATGTATGCGACTGCCCAGGTTCAGGGCGTTTAAGACCTGCAGTCCGGACACAGACCATACATGTTCAGACTGTGGTCTGTTAACTCGAAACCCATGTCTTGGGCGACAACTCGTTGCCGCGTTTCGATTTCTTCATCATTGAATTCTTCCACCTTGCCACAACGTACACAGACAAGGTGATCGTGGTGGGATTCAGTCGATAACTCAAACACCGAGTGTCCCTCTTCAAAGTGGTGCCGGGTAACCATGCCCGCCGCTTCAAACTGGGTAAGCGCCCGGTATACCGTTGCCAACCCGATCTCGATTTTTTTTTGAATCAGTGACCGGTGAATGTCTTCTGCACTGAGGTGACGGACGGGAGAAAACTCCAAAATCTCCAAAATCTTAAGGCGTGGATATGTGACCTTGAGGCCATGATCCTTGAGATCCTGTAGTTCAGACATGATAAAAACCTTAATAGGTTGATGCAGATTCGCTTGAGTCAAGCTAGAATCACCCTCGAATTCTACATAATGTCACAGGGTCCATACAGCAGTAATGAAGTATTTTTTAATTATATTAATCATTCTGACAATACAGAGCGGCTGTTCCTCCTTGAATTTCCCTGGAGTTCACCGGATTACCATACAGCAGGGGAACATTGTCAGTCAGCAGATGATTGACAAACTCAAGCCCGGCATGACCAGGAGTCAGGTGCGTTTTATTCTGGGGAATCCCATAGTGGATGATGCTCTGGACAAGAACCGATGGGACTATATTCAAACCATTAAGGTGGCCGGTGGCGAGATGTCCAGTTCCAGGTTGATATTGTACTTCCGGGAGGATCGATTAAGTTACTTTGAGGGTGATTACCTGCCGACAGAGTTCGAGGAAGAAACACAGTCCGAAGACGATTCAGGTTAATTTCTGTTTCTGAGACGCTGCCCGGCGTCTTCGCGCTTCCCTGGGGTCATAAACCAGCGGGCTGTATATCTCCACGCGGTCGTATTCCTGCACCTTCCAGTCATCAGGCCGGCGCTGGCCGAATATCCCCCTGGGAGCACTGTCCACATCAAAATCCGGTAGTGCATCCTTGATTCCCGACAATTTTACAACTTCTGCAATTGTGGTCCCGGAGGCTACTTCAACCGGTATTACAACTTCTTTACCCTCTGCAATACAGACTACCTCTACGGCAATCAAATCATCCATAAAGGTGGTCCGCCCGCTGACAGAATGCCTCCACCATCTTCCTGGCCGCGGCATCAAAAACCCTTGAAAACGCGAAATTCATCATCCGGTTGTCCATGTCGAAGACAAGGACCATTTCTATTTTACTCCCGGTATCACCCATCTGAATAAAACGCCACTGGCCATCCAGAGATGAGAACGGCCCTTCTACAAGAGACATGCTGATACTGTCCGGTCTTTGCAGCCTGTTACGTGTTGTAAAGCTTTTACGGATGCCTGCTCCGGACAGGTCCAGCCGGGCAATCACTTCCTGTGGTGACTCACTCAATACCTCACTACCAGCGCACCAGGGCAGAAATCCCGGGTAAGAAGCAACATCATTGACCACAGTAAACATGGCATCTGCCGGATATGGCATGAGTGCTGAGCGCTCAACTCTACGCATTCAGAAGGCTGTCAATTCTAGAATTTTCACCATGTTCCGACCAATCATCAGGCCGTAACAAATGTCAGGATGAAAACTGTAAATACTGCCAATGGCGCCACAAAACGTGTGAGTACCTGCCAGACAGGATAGTAGGCACTATCGTTAATCATCTCCGAATCACGCATTTTCTTATCCAGCACCCATCCGCTGAATACAGCGATCAAAATCCCGCCCAATGGCAGTAAAAGATTGTTAGACACATAGTCCATGGTATCGAGGTATGTCATCTCCGCGAAGATGTGTACATCTGCCCAGATGTTGGTTGAGAATGCACTGCCGAGACCCAGCAACCAGGCTGCCCCACCGAGGATAAGGGCACTGTTTACCCGGGTTGTCTTCAGTTTTTCGACAATCCATGCGACCACAGGCTCAACCAGTGAAATCGCCGAGGTAATCGCCGCAACAGTGACGAGAATAAAGAATACACATCCGAACAGCTGACCACCCGCCATTTGTCCAAAAGCAACGGGTAAGGTGACAAACATGAGACCTGGCCCCTGACTGATTTCCAGACCATTGGCAAATACCAGTGGAAAAATCACAAGGCCGGACATCAGGGCTACTGTCGTGTCCAACAGAGCAACAGTCGTCGCTGTACCAATGATCGATGTGTCTTTTGGCATGTATGCGCCATAGGCCATGATGGCCCCCATGCCCAGACTCAGCGTGAAAAATGCCTGCCCCATGGCAAGCAGAACGCTGTTCCATGAGAGACTTTCAAAATCCAGCGAGAACATAAAGGACAGACCCTGGACGAAATGCCCCGAGGTGGTCGCCGCATAGATCACCAGTACTGCCAACATGACAAACAAGGCGGGCATAAGGTATTTAACGGCAGTTTCCAGCCCCCTGCTGACACCTCTTGCTGTAATAAAAATGGTGATAATCAAAAAAAGCGAATGCCATCCCACTACCGACCAGACATTGCCGGTGAAATCGGCAAAAGTGCTGCCGGAAAACCCGGAATCCATTCCAGAGAAATCACCCGATCCCAACTTGAATACATAGGCGATTATCCATCCCCCGATTACCGCATAGAATGACAGGATCATGAATCCCACAAACGCACCCATCCATCCGATAATCTGCCATCCGGGACTGGCGCCTGAACTCGACGCAACTGTTTTCATGGTATTTATCGGGCTTTGTCTGCCCAGGCGCCCCAGGAGAATCTCTGATGACATGATGGGAATACCCACCAGGAAGATACAGAGAAGATAAACGATGACAAAGGCGCCACCGCCATTGTCTCCAACGACATACGGGAATCGCCATATATTGCCAAGGCCAACTGCAGAACCTGCTGCAGCCAGAATAAACATCAGGCGTGATGACCACATGCCATGGGCTGATTCGGATAGCGCCATAACGAAACCTCTTCCGGATAGATGAAAGCATTGTTACGGATTTATCAGATGGCATCAACCTTGAACTGTACATTGGTAGTGCACAAACTATAATGGCGCTCTCATCAAACATGACGAAGATAATCCAGGTATGCCGGCCTGTTTGCTGCGCGACAGCGGCAGGGTGAGTTTTTAGCCCGCTGAAGGCTCCCACGGAGAGAATCTCATGGCTAAAAAACAATCTGCACGACAGGGGACCATAGCACTCAACAGGAAAGCCAGGTTTGAATATCTGTTGCACGAACGATTCGAGGCTGGTCTGGTACTGACCGGGTGGGAAGTCAAAGCCCTTAGAGCCGGCAAAGCCCAGCTTACGGATACCTATGTGCTTCTGAAGGATGGAGAGGCGTTTCTGCTGGGATCCAATATCACACCATTGAATACCGCTTCCACCCACGTCAACGCGGACCCTAAACGCACGCGAAAGCTGTTGTTGCACCGGAAAGAGATCGCCAGGCTGATCGGGGCGACACAACAAAAAGGACTGACCTGCATACCCCTGGCGCTATTTTGGAAAGGCAATAAGGTAAAGTGCGAGATTGCTCTGGCCACGGGCAAGAAAGCGCACGACAAACGGGCCACAATCAAGGAAAGGGAGTGGAAACTGGACAAGCAACGTCTGATGAAAGACTTTAATCGATAGTCTGATTTTGGATACAAGATTGTTAGTAGTATAATGTCATCCAATGGGGGCGACCTGGCTTCGACGCCGGTTGCGAACCCTGAGGTGCATGCCGAGAGGGTAGTGACTCTCGTAAATCAATCGCTGTAACTTTTATAGTTGCCAACGACGAAAACTACGCACTAGCTGCCTGATCACCTCCTAACGGAGAGACCCAGACCAGCTTACCCCGGGGCGGATGTGCCCATGTATTCAAACCGGGGGCTCGACTCATGGGACCGCTGCCAGACCCCGCTTGTGGTTGAAGCAGCCAGACTTGAAGCAAGCTCGCCTTTTAATCCCTGTTCACCGGGCCAGTGAAAGGTTAAACAATAGATGGACTAAGCATGTAGAGCCAAAGGCAGAGAACTGACGGACGCGGGTTCGATTCCCGCCGCCTCCACCACTGAGACTTCCTATAAAATCCGATAACATCCAATAAAGTACATAAAAACAGTACTTTACTTAAAATACTAGTCTTATAACGTACCCAGGGATATTGTATAATCTGGTATTTATTTAATACTCAATGTAATACGGAACAGAATTATTGAACAGCGTATTACATTAAATGCCAAATACTACTCGTCCTCTCAGCGACACGGCAACCGCCACACACCAAGCCGCGGGCGCCCGAACGTGGCCTGGTCGATGGACTTCGTCAGTGATCAGACCACCGATGGATTGCGCTTTCGAGCGCTCATCGAGTCGTTCAACGGAAGTCTTCGCGACGAATGTCTCAACGTGCACTGGTTCGATGATTTGACGGACGCCAGGGAGAAATTGCAAGCTTGGCGGCGAGAGTACAACGAGACCCGGCCTCACCGATCTCTCAATGACCTCTCGCCCTTGGAATTTAAGCCCCGATGGGCCGAAAACAGGTCAGAAATTCGCTAACGATCTGGCCCAGGAAATGGGGGCCTCTCAGTTATGAGAGTTTTACACCTAAATCTGGAGCAAATTTAGGGGGTAGGACACTTCACTGCTCGCAGTTTCAGATACGCTGAGCATACTCGCGAAGAACACGGTTAATCTCGGTCTGGTATCCACGCCCATTCGGGGTATTTGACCTGAACCAAGCCACGACATCGGCATCTAGTCTCAATGTGATTTGTTGCTTGATTGGCCGATATAGGAGACCACGCTTCGCTCCAGCCCAATCCAGAATCTCTGGTATGTCACTTGTATCAATTTTCTCATCCGGAAGCTTGGCAAGTGCTTCAATTTCTGCCTTTTGCCCGCTGGTGAGTTCTTTAGAAATCCCCGTCTTCATAGGCTCTCCTTTCATGTGCTGTGGCTTTCCGGGCACTGACTATACGACCCACTTCCACACCCGTTTCATGTTCTGGTCTGGGCCACGTGTGTGCCACAATCACTACCACATTGCTAGCCATACCAATGGTATGCCATCGTTCATCTTCCGAGTTTGGATCTTGCCTGTGTACCATTAGCGGGTCACTGAACACGAACTGCGCCGTCTCGAAACCTATGCCGTGTTTCCGCTTGTTGATGCGGTTTTTATTTTCATCCCATGTCCAGCGCAAAATCCAGCCTCCTATAACTACATTAGTGTAACTACAATTATGTAAATTATCAACTTGAGAAGTACCAACTGCTTATTCGTGTTGACCTAGCTGCTGTCGAAATTCTTTAGTCTGGTAAATATAGACGTAGATTCGTCCGTTTCGAGGAGGCCCAACCATAGGCCCGGAAAATACACCCACTTGGAGAGATCCCGTTCCTGCCATTGCTTTACCAGGGCCTCAATGTATTTGGGCTTCAATGATCTGGCCTGCATCTGTCAGTAGCCTAGGGCATTCAGTTCATTGGCGATTAATGTGAGGATACGTTCCCTGTTCCTCTGTGTGGCATTGCTGCCCTTTAAGTTGTGCGGATCTCTCCGCTGGATTGAAATATAGGCCAGGCACACAGCGCGGGGCAGCCATAACCTCAAAGGTCAGACTGGTACACTGCGCACGCAGCTTCATTGCAGGACTTCACAAGCGAGTCGTGAATAGGTACAGGCGTTGCCTGTGTTGAAGATGGACAGGCCAGAAGCCGTGCCCGAAGTCCCTGGAGGACGTTGAAGGTGGATCGACGGGGTTGCCGATGTGCACGCGGGAACTGCTCGGGGCTCTTGAGCGCCCGCAGGCGAGGCACGCAATTACCCGTTATCAGAGTCTCTGGAGTGGTGAGGTACCGATTATGTCGGTATGATGAGGCATTGCTCGCGGTGTAGACGGGCGAGGGTGCGGGCGCATTGGAGCTATGCGCTGCACATTTAGAGGGGCGGGTACGACCGTCGGAGAAAGGAGCACCTCGAACAGTTAGCCGCGCGACCTTCAAAGGAGATGATGCATGGTCGAGGTATTCGGCAACTTCGTGGTGGACGTTGTCATTCGTTTTTCAGACTTGCTGCGAGAGGAGCACACGCCAGGCCTCGTTTCGGCGGGATTGATGGCGTTGCTCATTTGGTTAGTTTGTCACTTCGGGATCAAGACACTGCGGCGCTGCCGAGCTCTTGATGCATTGAAGCGAGTGGTGGACGCGGCGGCCGGAGACCCGGTTGAATTCAGTGACTCGCTTACGGATGTGAATCGCAGGGTCAAGGAGTCGGCCGGTAGAGCTTCCTCGCCGCGAAGGTTGGTGGCGACCGCCTGGGAGGAATACTCCGAGACCTTTGTGCAGCATCGCGACGGAGATCGATTCGTCCTATGCAACTCGGTGCGCCCTTCGCAGTTTTTCAATCCAGAGGATCTGCACTTCGGCATCGGGTTCTGGCGGGTGTGGCCAGGGCTCTTCGTCACCATCGGTCTGTTCTTGACGTTCCTTGGCCTGATTTCGGCACTCCATGCGATGAACTCGGCCGAAGGAGTGTCGGAAGAGGCGATGACGAACCTGCTAACTGTCGCGTCCGCGAAATTCATCATGTCTCTCACGGGGTTGGCGTGCTCGATCGTGTTCACGGCGTGGTTGCGATTCGGCATGGGGCGGGTCGAGAGCGCGATTCACAGCGTGAACAGGGAACTGGAGCAGCGGCTCAGCTTCCTCAGTCTTGAGAATCTCGCGATGAAGCAGGTTGAGGCGACGCGGGAGCAGAAGGAACACTTCCGCCGGATCGGGATGGAACTCGTCGAGGAATTGGGTCGCCCTTTGCGCGAGGAGTTGCCGAAGACGATCTCCGACTCAATCGAGAACGCGGTGTCACCGCTGATCGCCCAAGTGGGGGAACTGGGGACGGCAAGCGTTGGGGAAATGGTCCGCGATCTCTCGAGCCGGATCACCACGGATGTGGACGACGCGTTGCGTCAGGCAAGCGAGCAGCTCGGAAAGGCGGGCGACCGCCTCGGGGTATTGGTGGACCGGATGGATGGCAGTTCCGACCGGATGGGCTCGGAGATGGAAGGCGCGAGCCAACGTCTGACAACCGCTGTGGAGGAGTTGCGAGCCACGATGTCGGCAGGCGCCTCGGCCACAAGCGGAGCGTTCAGCGATGGCGTAGAGAAGATCCTGGCAGCGATGCGAACGACGCTCGAAGGGATCCGGGAGAACACCGCCGATGGCGCCAGGGCGATGGCCGAAGCCGCGGAGGAGATGCGGGGTGCAGCGGAGCGGTTCCGGGAGGAACTTTCGAAAGCGACGGAAGAAGGGGCAACG